>DATLJF010000107.1:0-17452 GCA_035539015.1 Stenotrophomonas sp.
GGATTGCGTCTCCACCCCGACCCGCCGCACGACATAGTCATCGAGCTGCGCCTTGAGGTTGGCGCGCAGCCGTGGGAAGTCCACATGGCGTTCAAGCGCCGCGGTGTCCTGTTGTTCGATCGCCTGGCTGATGCCGCGGATGGCTAGGTAGGGACCTGCGACGACATAGGCGGCCAGCGCGCAGGCGGCCAGCAGCGGGACGATCCACCAGAGCTTCTTCATGCCGGGCTCCTGCCATTGCGGTTGGGCGAGGCTGGCGCCAGATCAAAACTCCAGGTCCAGCGCCGCGCACAGATAATCCACGAACGGCCCGAGCGTCGCCAGGTCGGCAGCCACCGTCTGGCGCAAGCGCGGGCCGGTCATCATGTCGTCGTCCAGGCTGCGCCACATCACCCAGTTGCGGTGCTTGAGGTCTTCGATGAACTCGAACTCGGCCGGGAAACCGCGCGGTGCGCGCACCAGTTTCTCGGTCTCTTCCAGGTCGAAGCGCTTGCGCAACTTGGCCTCGTAGGCGGCGGCCTTCCAACTGCCGGGGTTCTCGAAGATGAACTGCCGCACCTTGCGCTGCGTATCCGGCTCCGGATGCCACAGGCCGGCACCGACGAAGCTTTCGCCTGGCTGCAAATGCACATAGAACGAGGGTGCCGGCACCTGGCGGCGGCGCTCGTGGAAGAAGCGCGCACCCTGCCAGGTCTTGTAGGGCGATTTGTCGTTGGAGAAGCGCGCATCGCGATAGATCCGGAACAGCGAGCCGCCATTGCCGCGCGGGTCGGCGCGGAAGTGCGCGCTGACCTCGGCCAGGGCCGGCTGCAGGTCGGTGATGAGCTGCAGGAACGGCTGCCGTACGTGGGTGTCGTAGTCGGCGCGGTGGGCCTCGAACCAGGCCTTTTCATTGTGGCGCGCCAGCCCGCGCAGGAACTTGAAGCTGGCGGGGGTGAAATAACGGCTCATAGACTCCTCTGCAAATCGGCGCCCCAGGCCGCGAGCTGGTCCAGCAGCGCCTGCCGGCCGGGGTCGTCGGCGTTGGCCAGGCGCAGCTCGGCGATCTGCGCCCAGAACTGATCGAAGGTCACTTCGGACAGGCCATTGTCGGCGACCAGGCGGCGGCGCCGGTAGTCGTCCCAGCGGGCCTGCTCATCGGCGCTCAGTGAACCGGGCCAGTTGCGTGCGCGGTAGCGGAACAGCAGCTCGGGCAGGCGCGGGTCGACGAAGCGGCCCTCCAGCGTCGACAGCGCCTCGGGCGTGCTGGCGCGCACGGCCGGGAACAAGCGGCGGTCGCCGTCACCGAGGAAGCCGTCGTAGAGCGAGGCATCGACGTCGGCCGGCCCGCTGGCACGTTCGCTGCCGTAGACCTGGCGGACCTTCTCGGCCAGCTGCGGGCCGTGCTGGCGCAGCAGCGCGGCATTGGCCTCGATGCGCGCCGGATCGATTCCCAGGCGCTGGAAATCCGGCGCCCGCAGGTGCGACCACGACACCAGCGCCGGCGACTTGTTGAGATGCACTTCCTTCAGGCCGATGCGCTGCTCGCCTTCGGGCAGGGCACTGGCGGGGGTGTAGAGGCGGTCGGCGATATCGCCGGGCGGCAATCGCAACAGCGGCTCGATGTCGCTGTCCAGGTCGAACACGATCACCCGGCTGTCCACGCGCGGGTGCCGGGTCAGCGGCAGTACCGGCGCGGCGCATAGGCGCGCGGCCGGGTAGCGCTGTGATACATGCAGTACCGGCTGCATCGCGATCACGTCGAGCAGGCTGGCGACGTAGCGCTTGTCGCGCAGCTTCAGGGCGTAGTCCCACAACCTGGGCTGGTGACGGCGGAACAGCCGCGCCATGCCGATGGTGGCGAACACGTCGGACAACGCTTCATGCGCCTCGCCCTCGCGCACCTGGTTGGCGGTGGCCAGTTGTTCAAGCTTGAACGAGGTAGCGCCATCCTCGCGCTGTGGCCAGGCCACGCCGTCCGGGCGCAGCGCGTGCAGCAGCCGCAGCATGTCGAGCAGGTCCCAGCGTGAATTGCCGTTGCGCCATTCGCGCTCATACGGGTCGTGGAAATTGCGGAACAGGCCATGGCGAACGAACTCGTCGTCAAAGCGCAAGGAGTTGTAGCCCAGCGTGCAGGTCTGCGGCCGGACCATCTGTTCGGCGATGCGCGAGAACGCTTCGGCCTCGTTCACACCCTCGCGCAGGGCGTGCTGCGGGGTGATGCCAGTGACCAGGGTGGCGTAAGGCGAGGGCAGCAGGTCATCTGCCGGGCGCACGAAGAAACTGATCGGCTCCTCGATGACATTGAGTTCGGCGTCGGTGCGCACCGCGGCGAACTGCGCGATGCGCGTGCGCCGGGGGTCCTGGCCATAGGTCTCCAGGTCGTAGAACAGGAAGGAGTCAGGCATTCTTGGGTCGGTCGTCGGGACCCGGCCATTCTAGGCGCTGATGCCCTGGCGCGCTGTCGGGGCTGAAGCCCCTCCTACAGTTTCGCCGGAGAATTGTAGGAGGGGCTTCAGCCCCGACAGCCGGAACCGGCGGCCGCCGGCGCCCTCTGTCAACTCAATGCGCGCCCGGCAACGGTGCCAAGCGCTCATGCACCACCTGTTCCAGCGCCGCCCAATCCAGGCCGTCCAGGTCGCGGCGCCCGCGCGTGGCCTCCACCAGGATCTCGCGCTGGATCTCGCTGCGTGCCAGGGCCACCGCATACGGCGTACGCAGAAAAGTGACCATGGTGTAGTGCGGCACGAACACCGTCGGCCAGCGCGTTTGCAGTTGCTGTTCGAGCTGGCGCTGCAGCAGGAAATCCGGATCGTCCACGCGGTCGCGCATCTCCAGGTAGTTCTCCAGCGCCATCTGCTGGATCGCCGCGGCGTTGGCGTGGCGACGGGTCTGGAACAGGGCGTAGGCACAGGCGAGATCGTCGTGGGCATCGAGCGCCTCGGCCAGCGCCACGCAATCCTCGAACGCGCAGTTCATGCCCTGGCCGTGGAACGGCACCATCGCATGCGCGGCATCGCCCACCAGCACGGCACGGCCGTCCAGGTGCCAGCGGTCCAGGTAGAGCGTGCCGAGCAGGCCGGGCGGATGCGCCTCCCAGTCCTCGCGCAGCCGCGGGATCAGCGGCAAGGCATCGGGGAAGTCGCGCGCGAACAGCGCTTCGGCCTCGGCGCCGCTGTTGACCGTGGCAAAGCTCGGCCGGCCCTCGTTGGGCAGGAACAGGGTCACGGTGAAGGTGCCCTCGGCATTGGGCAGGGCGATGCACATGTAGCGGCCGCGCGGCCAGATATGCAGCGCGTTGCGTTCGATGCGGAAGCTGCCGTCCGCGTTCGGTGGGATCTCCAGCTCCTTGTAGGAGTGATCGAGGAATTCGATGCGCTCGCCGAGCGCGGACTTGCGCTGCATGGCCGCGCGCAAGGCCGAGCCGGCGCCATCGGTGCCCACCAGGCTGTCGAAATGGATATCGTGCGGCTGGTCGTCGCGGTCGTCGATGAAGCGCGCATAGCTGGCTTCAAAATCGACGGTGTGGAGGCGGCGGTGGAAATGGATCGTCGCGCCAGCCTGCTCGGCCAACTCCAGCAAGGCGACGTTGAGGTCGGCGCGGTGGATCGACCAGATCACTTCGCTGTCGTCGCGGCCGTAGCGCTGCAGCTGCGCCGGCGCGCCCGGCGGATGCACCATGCGCCCGCGCATCATCACCGCGCGCGCCATCACCGCGTCTTCGGCACCGGCCACGCGCAAGGCATGGCGGCCGCGCTCGGCCAGGGCAAGGTTGATCGAGCGACCGGATTCATAGCCCTTGATGCGCGGATCGCCGCGGCGCTCGTACACGGTGACGCGCCAACCGCGGCGCGACAGCAGGATCGCCAGCAAGCTGCCGGCCAGGCCGGCGCCGATGAGGGTGAGCGAACGCGGGGAAGGAGAATTCAAGGCATTGGCCACAGGGGGGGAGGAGGGGAGCGGGGCTTACAGGCCGGCCCAGTGTTCCACTTCCTCGACCAGGTGATGCAGGTCGGCGAAGCGGTTGTAGAGCGGCGTCGGCGCGATCCGGATCACATCGGGCTCACGCCAATCACCGAGCACGCCGACCGATTGCAAGTACTCGAACAAGGCCCGACCCTGCGCACGCCCACCGGCCACGCGCAGCGACAGCTGGCAGCCGCGCTGCTGCGGATCGGACGGAGTGAGCACCTGTAGCACCTGCGGCACGCGCGCATGGACCAGCGCCTCCAGCGTGGCGGTGAGCTGTTCGGACTTATGCCGCAGCGCCGGCATGCCGGCGCGCTCGAACAACGCCAGCGAAGCGCGCAAAGGCGCCAGCGCCAGCACCGGCGGATTGCTCAGCTGCCAACCCTCCGCACCCGGGGTGGGCACGAATTCCGGCGCCATGCGGAAGCGGCTCTCGCGATCATGGCCCCACCAACCGGCGAAACGCGGCAGCGTGGCGCGCGCGTGGCGCTCATGCACGAAACAACCAGCGACCGCGCCCGGCCCGGCGTTGACATACTTGTAGTGGCACCACACCGCGAAATCGGCGCCATCATCGTGCAGCGACAGCGGCAGATTGCCGACCGCATGGGCCAGGTCGAAGCCGACATGGGCGCCTTGCGCACGTGCCAGTTCAACGATCCGTGCCAGGTCGAACGCCTGGCCGGTCCGATACTGGATGCCCGGCCACAGCACCAGCGCCAGGCGCGGGCCGTGGGTTGCGATAGCCTGCTCGATCGCCGCCATCGAGACCGTGCCATCAGCGGTGTCCGGCTGCACCTCGATCAAGTCGGTTGCCGGATCGAAACCGTGGAAGCGAATTTGCGATTCCACCGCATGGCGATCGGTGGGGAACGCCCCGGCCTCGATCAACACCGCCGGCCGCTCGCGACTGGGCCGGTAGAAGCTGACCATCATCAGGTGCAGGTTGACGCTCAGCGTGTTCATCGCCACCACCTCCGCTGGCAGCGCACCGACCAGGCGCGCGAGCGGCTCGCGCACCAATTCGTGGTAGGTGAGCCACTGTTCGGGACCGGTGAAGTGGCCTTCGACCGCCAGCTGCGACCATTGATCGAGTACCTGCGACACCATTGCCCGCGCGCCGCGCGGCTGCAGGCCGAGCGAGTTGCCGACGAAATAGGTCTGGTCGCGGCCGTTGTGCTGCGGGAACAAGAACTCCGCGCGCAGGGCGCGCAGGGGATCGGCGGCGTCCAGGGCGGTGGCTTGCAGGCGCGTCAGGGGGTTGGACATGGCGTCAGATGTCGTCTGGTAGTGGCGACATTGTAGGTGGGTGTTGGTCGGTCGGGTTTGTCGCGGAGAGCGGACTTTTTGTTTTGGTCGCGCGGCGTTTGGGGCCGGGCTCTTGCCCCGGGGGACGCCAAATACTGCATCCTGCGTGTCTCGTTGGGCGACGTCCATGTCGCCCAACGCCCCCGGGGCAAGGGCCCGACCCCAAACGCCCGATAGATGGCCACGTTTGTGTGGGAGAGATGCCCTCATCCGTCGCTGTCGCTACACCTTCTCCCGCAAGCGGGAGAAGGACGGCATGCATTTTTGCAGCTGAAACTAGTCGCTCACAGCGCCTGCTGTCCTTCTCCCGTTGCGGGAGAAGGTGGCCCGACAGGGCCGGATGAGGGTGCTCTTTCTCTCCCCCACACACCACGCTGATCTATCGGGTGGCCGGGGGCAGACCCTGTTCGGGACAATTGGCGACATGGATGTCGCCAATTAGCTCCCATGGATGGGTTCACGGCGTGTCCCGAACAGGGTCTGCCCCCGGCCGCCGCACGTAAAAATAAAACAATCAAGCCCGCCCAGGATGCACAACCCCACAAACCGAACAGGTCCGCCGCTCCAACGACCCATAAAACCGCTCAAAAACCGGCGGCAAATCGCGCTCCATGTCCTCCAGCGCGAAAAACTCTTCGTACAGCAAATGGTTGCACGCCGGGCAATACCACATCAGCCCGTCGCGCTCGGAGGCCAGGCGCTTGCGCTCGACCACCAGCCCAACCGACCCGGCCATCCGCCGCGGCGAATGCGGCACCTTGGGTGGCAACAGGAACATCTCGCCAGCGCGGATCGGGATGTCGCGCACCTGGCCTTCGTCCTGCACCTTCAGCAGCATCTCGCCTTCGAGCTGGTAGAACCACTCGGGCCCTTCGTCATAGTGGAAGTCGGTGCGCGCGTTCGGCCCGCCCACCACCATGACGATGAAATCGCCGTCGTAGATGCATTTATTGCCGACCGGGGGCTTGAGCAGGGCGCGGTGTTCTTCGATCCATGCCTGCAGGTTGAGCGGGGCGGTCAGCATCGGCAGTCTCAGCGTTCCTGGTGGTCGCCCTGGATCTTGGCCAGGGCTTGGGTGTAGCGCGCATCGAGGTGTTCGTTGGCGCTCACGTCGATGCCGAGGTCGTTGACCAGGCCGTCGCGCAGGCTGTAGACCCAGCCATGTACCGTCAGCGGCTGGCCTCGGCTCCAGGCGTCCTGGACCACGGTGGTGCGGACGACGTGCACCACTTGCTCCAGTACGTTGAGCTCGCACAGGCGCGCGTGCTGCATCGGCAGGTCGCCGGCGTCGTGCAGGCAGCGTTCGTGCTTGTCGGCCACGTCGGTAACGTGGCGGATCCAGTTGTCGACCAGGCCCATCCGTGCCTGGGTCAAGCTGGCCAGCACGCCGCCGCAGCCGTAGTGACCCACGACCAGGATGTGCCGCACCTTGAGCACGTCCACCGCGAACTGGATGGTGGACAGGCAGTTGAGGTCGGTATGGACGACGACATTGGCGACGTTGCGGTGGACGAATACCTCGCCCGGGGCCATGTCGATGATCTGGTTGGCCGGCACGCGCGAATCGGAACAGCCGATCCACAGGTACTCCGGGTTCTGCTGTTTGGACAGGCGGGCAAAGAACTGCGGGTCTTCCTGGTTGATGCGGTCGGACCAGGCGCGGTTCTTTTCTAGTAGTTCGGTGAGCGAGTTCATGTCCGCCATTATCTTTCATCTCCCTGCGCAGTCGCTGCAGTACGGTGCATGAGTGCCGCGGTGGCGCGGGCGTCGGCATCAGGCTGGCGTTCGAGTGCGGCAATCACCGCCTCGATGTTCGCCGCCGGGTGGTTCTGGCTCAGCTTGAACTTCATCTCGATGCGCGCCACGACCAGGCGGAAGCCAATGATGCCGCGCAGTTGCGAGCGTTCGCGCGGGTTGTCGACATCGAAGTGCCAGTCGCCGCCGACGCCTGCTTCGAACTGCCGGCTCAGGCGATCGACCAGGTCGGCCAGCGCCGCTTCGTCGTCGAACACCTGCAACTCACCGTGCAGATGCGCCACGGCGTAGTTCCAGGTCGGTACGCGCGCGGCTGCGGCCTTGTCCGGATACCAGCTGGCCGAGACGTAGGCATGCGGGCCGTGCACGACCACCAGTGCCGGGCCGGCGGCTGCCTGCGGGTTGGGGCGCGCCCAGTGGCCTTCAAGCAACACTTGTTCGCCCTGGCGGCGGTACAGCACGGGGAGGTGGCTCACCGCCGGTAAGCCGCCAGCGGTGGTGATGAGGGTGACGAAGGGATCGTGGGCGATCAGTCCATCCAGCGCGGCCAGGTCGGTCTCGACGAAGGCGCGCGGGGTGTACATCAGGCGCGGCCGCCGAGCTGCTGGGTCATCCGCGCCGGCAGCGCTTCGTCGCTACCCTGGGGTGGCACGATCTCTTCCAGCGAGAAGCCGCGCGCCAAGGCGTCTTCTTCGTCCAGCCCATCGAAGGCCACGAACTCGGCATCGAACAGCGCCGCGCGGGCGCTGTCTTCGCTATCGTAGGCCAGCGTGTTGCCGTCGCTGTCGAGGACTTCGGCGGTGCCGGCGTCATTGATCCGCAGGCGCGCCCAGACCAGCAGGCGGCCGAGGCTGGCCAGCCACCATTGGTCGTGGGAAGAGGAGGAATCGGGTGGGGTCATGGCATCACCGTGGAGAGCAGGCCGAGCAGGGCGGCCATGCCCAGCCCGGCGAAAAGGGTCAGCAGCGACAGCCAGGCCGGCGTGGCCAGGCCCGACAGCGCGCGGTCGCCGGTGGCGCGATAGCGCCGGCCGAGCAACCACTGCAGCGCGGCCGGCCGCAGGAAGGCGCCCGGGCCCAGGGCTTCGGCGATCGCCACGTGGCGATCGCGCAAATGCACCAGGGTCAGCGGCCAGAAGATCACGAAAGCGCAAAAGGCGGCGACGGCCAGGCCGACGAAGCACAGGGCGAAGAACAGGGTCATCGGTAGGTGGCTCCCATCAAGGCCGGTGCATGCTGGACAGGCCGCTGCATCAGAACTCCGCGCTGCCCGGCGCGCGCGGGTAGGGGATCGCGTCGCGGATGTTGCTCAGCCCGCAGACGTAGACCACCAGCCGTTCGAAGCCCAGGCCGAAGCCGGCGTGCGGGACCGTGCCGTAGCGGCGGAAGTCGCGGTACCAGCCGTAGTGCTCGGGATCCAGGCCGAACTGCGCCATGCGGGCGTCGAGCACGTCCAGGCGCTCTTCGCGCTGGCTGCCGCCGATGATCTCGCCGATGCCCGGTGCCAGCACGTCCATCGCCGCGACGGTCTTGCCGTCGTCGTTCAGGCGCATGTAGAAGGCCTTGATGTGCTCGGGATAGTTGGTCACCACCACCGGGCGGCCGACATGTTCTTCCGTCAGCCAGCGCTCGTGCTCGGTCTGCAGGTCCAGGCCCCACTCGACCGGGAAGTCGAACTTCTTGCCCGAGCCCTGCAGCAGGCGGATCGCGTCGGTGTATTCGATGCGCTCGAACGGCGCGTTGACGAACGCCTCCAGCTTGCTGATGGCGTTCTTGTCCACGCGCTCGGCCAGGAACGCCATGTCGTCGCCGCGCTCGGCCAGCACCGCGCGGAACAGGTACTTGAGGAACTCCTCGGCCAGGCGCGCATCCTCGGCCAGGTCGGCAAAGGCGATCTCCGGCTCGATCATCCAGAACTCGGCCAGGTGGCGGGTGGTGTTGGAATTCTCGGCGCGGAAGGTCGGGCCGAACGTGTACACCTTGCTCAGGGCCAGGCAGTAGGCCTCGACGTTGAGCTGGCCGGACACGGTGAGGAAGGTTTCCTTGCCGAAGAAGTCGCGGCTGAAATCAACCTCGCCGGCGGCGTTGCGCGGCAGGTTGGCGGTATCCAGGGTGGAGACGCGGAACATCTGCCCGGCGCCTTCGGCGTCGGAGGTGGTGATGATCGGCGTGCTGATCCAGTTGAAGCCGTTCTCGTGGAAGAAGCGGTGCACTGCCTGGGCCAGGCAGTTGCGGATGCGGGTGACCGCGCCGAACAGGTTGGTGCGCGGGCGCAGGTGGGCGACCTCGCGCAGGAATTCCGGGGTCATCGGCTTGGGCTGGATCGGGTAGGTCAGCGGGTCTTCGACCCAGCCGACGATCTCGATCGCGCTGGCCTGGATCTCGAACGCCTGGCCCTTGCCCTGCGACTTGACCAGGGTGCCGGTGGCGACCAGCGAGCAGCCCGGGGTCAGGCGCTTGATGTCCTCCAGGTTGGCCAGCGCATCGGTGGCGACCACCTGGATCGGGGCGAAGCAGGAGCCGTCGGTGACATTGACGAAGGCCAGGTTGGCAGACCCGCGCACCGTGCGCACCCAGCCCCGTACCGTCGCCTCGCCGCCTTCCGGGATCTTCCCGGCAAGCGCATGTTCAACGCTGACCACCGTCATGATGCTTCTTCCTCGCCGCAGCGACCTGTCCAATGAACGGGCAAGTGTAAATGCGGGGCGCGTCACTTGCGAGGCGAGGGCGCGGCACGCCCGGCGCTTGTGAAGCGCGCCCGCCGGCCCCATCCAGCAGGGCACCTGGGCCAAGACGCAGTGTCGCGCGCCCGGCGCTGGCCCGGTCCGCGCCACGGCCTATAATTCAGCGGTTCGCTTGGAGTTCTCCTCATGGCAGTCAGCCTTACCCCCATCGCCCTGGAACGCGTACAGCGCTTCGTGCAGCAGACCCCGGGCGCGCTCGGCCTGCGCTTCGGCGTGACCCGCACCGGCTGTTCGGGCTGGGGCCATGTCACCGAGCTGGCGCGCGAGCAGCGCCAGGACGACGCGGTGTTCGAGCAGGAGGGCGTGCGCATCTACGTCGATGCCGACAGCCTGGCCCTGGTGGACGGCACCCTGATCGACTTCGGCAAGCACGGACTGAGCGAGACCTTCACCTTCACCAACCCGAATGCGACCGCCGAATGCGGGTGCGGCGAGAGCTTCACCACCGAGGCCGACAAGGCCTGACCTGTCTTGTAGGAGCGGCTTCAGCCGCGACCGTAGCGTGTCGGTTCCTTAGAGATTCCCATAGACGCAGCGGCTGGCGGCCAGTCTGACGGCCCCCCCTGGATCTACGGTCGCGGCTGAAGCCGTTCCTACAGGGAGGCATTGCGCCTAAGTCCCTGAACTGCCATACTTTCCCGCTTCCTGTCCGGTTCTCGGGCAGGAACCCTTGCTCCACCGGCACGCGCCGGGGAGCTGTCCGGCCCCCTCGGGGCCACATCCGAAAGGTATGAAAACATGAGTCGTCATTACGAAGTCGTGTTCCTGGTCCATCCGGACCAGAGCGAACAGGTCCCGGCCATGATCGAGCGCTACAAGTCGCTGGTCGAGAACGGCAACGGCAAGATCCACCGCCTGGAAGACTGGGGCCGCCGTCAGCTGGCCTACCCGATCCAGAACCTGGTGAAGGCGCACTACGTGCTGCTGAACATCGAGGCCGACCAGGCCGTGCTGAGCGAGCTGGTCGAGAGCTTCCGCTTCAACGATGCGGTGCTGCGCAACCTGGTCATCAAGCGCGATGGCCCGGACACCGAGCAGTCGCTGATCATGAAGAGCAAGGACGAGAAGGGCGACAAGCCCGAGCGTGGCGAGCGTCGTCGTCGCGACGATGAAGAAGGCGACAGCCCTGCCGCTGCCGATACCGACGGCGACACCGCCGAAGCCGCCTAAGGAGCACACCCATGTCCAAGTTCTTCCGTCGCCGCAAGTTCTGCAAGTTCACCGCCGAGGGCGTCAAAGAGATCGACTACAAGGATCTCAACACCCTGCGCCAGTACCTGACCGAGAACGGCAAGATCGTGCCGAGCCGCGTCACCGGCACCAAGTCGAAGTACCAGCGCCAGCTGGCCACGGCCGTCAAGCGCGCCCGTTTCCTGGCCCTGATCCCGTACACCGACAATCACGACGTTTAATCCGGGACGCTTTCCGAGTCCCTCGGAAGAGCCCGCACATCCATGTGCGGGTTGTTAACAGGAAGGCCTTCTTCGGTTGGCCTTCCTGGCGTTTCCACCGTCCTATTCGGACAGCCACCGTTGCAGCGGCACCATGCCCTTGCTAACGAATAACGGAGCAACACCATGGATCTGATTCTGCTGCAGAAAGTCACCAACCTCGGCGGCCTTGGCGACAAGGTCACCGTGAAGCCGGGCTACGGCCGCAACTTCCTCGTGCCGCAGGGCAAGGCCGTGCCGGCCACCGAGGCCAACGTGGCCCAGTTCGAAGCCAAGCGCGCCGAGTACGAAGCCAAGGCCCAGGGTCACCTGGACGAAGCCAAGTCGCGCGCCGCCAAGTTCGAAGGCGCCAGCGTCACCGTGTCGGCCCACGCTTCGACCGAAGGCAAGCTGTACGGCTCGGTTGGCCCGCGCGACATCGCCGAGGCCTTCACCGCCGCCGGCCTGCCGCTGGAGAAGAGCGAAGTGGTCCTGGGCGAAGGCTCGTTCCGCAACATCGGTGAGTTCGAAGTCATCGTGCACCTGCACGCCGACGTCGAAGTGCCGGTCAAGGTCGTGATCGAAGCCGACGCCTGATTCCGGGCCAACGCTGCAGTACCTGCGACGGGCGCCCTGGGCGCCCGTTGCTTTTTGCGGGCGCCGGCTTTTCGGCCAGATCGAGCGCCCGTTGCTTTTTGTGGGCGCCGGCTATTCGGCCAGATCGAACGCCCGTTGCTTTCTACGGGCGCCGGCTTTTCAGCCAGATCGAACGCCCGTGCCTGCCACCCCAGCCTCCCGCGGCCCGCGGCGCGCCCGCTATACTCACAGGCCACTGCTGCGCCCGCCCCACGGTTATCCAGCCAGATCAAGGGCTTGGGCGCGGGAATCCCCGTAATCCTGCTGGCGGCGCCCCCGTGCGGCGCCCGGAATCCGACGCCACATGCGCCTTTCCACGATCAAGTTGTCCGGTTTCAAGTCGTTCGTCGACCCGACCACCCTGCATCTGCCGACCAACATGACCGGCATCGTCGGTCCGAACGGTTGCGGCAAGTCGAACATCATCGACGCGGTGCGCTGGGTCATGGGCGAAAGCTCGGCCAGCCGCCTGCGTGGCGATTCGCTGACCGACGTGATCTTCTCCGGCTCCTCGGCGCGCAAGCCAGTCTCGCAGGCCACGGTCGAGCTGATCTTCGACAACAGCGACCACGCCATCAGCGGCGAGTACGCCGCGTTCAACGAAATCTCGGTCAAGCGCACCGTCAGCCGCGATGGCTCCAGCGCTTACTACCTCAACGGCACCAAGTGCCGGCGCCGCGATATCACCGATCTGTTCCTGGGCACCGGCCTGGGGCCGCGCAGCTACTCGATCATCGAGCAGGGCATGATCAGCCAGATCATCGAAGCCCGGCCGGAAGACCTGCGCGTGTACCTGGAAGAAGCCGCCGGCATCTCCAAGTACAAAGAGCGGCGCAAGGAGACCGAGACCCGAATTCGCCACACCCGCGAAAACCTCGATCGCCTTAACGATTTGCGCGAAGAGATCACCAAGCAGCTCTCGCACCTGCAACGCCAGGCCAAGCAGGCCGAACAGTACCAGGCGCTGCAGGAAGAGCGCCGGGTCAAGGACGCCGAGTGGAAGGCGCTGGAATACCGCGGCTTGGACGCACGCGTGCAAGGACTGCGCGAGGCCCTGGCGCGCGAAGAGACCAAGCTGCAGCAGCTGATCGCCGAACAGCGCGAGGCCGAGTCGCGGATCGAGACCGGACGCGTGCAGCGCGAAGAAGCGGCCGAAGCGTTGGCCAAGGCGCAGGGCGAGGTCTACCAGGTGGGCAGTACGCTGGCCCGGATCGAACAGCAGATCCACCACCAGCGCGAGTTGTCGCAACGCCTGCACAAGGCGCGCGATGAAGCGCAGAGCCAGCTGCAGGAACTGACCCAGCACATCAGCGGCGACGCCGCCAAGTTGGCGGTGTTGCGCGAGGCGGTGGCCGCCGCCGAGCCGCAGCTGGAGCAGCTGCGCGAAGAAAACGAATTCAAGCAGGAAGCCCTGCGTGACGCGGAAGCGCGCCTGGCCGATTGGCAGCAGCGCTGGGAACACCACAGCCGCGACACCGGTGAAGCATCGCGTGCCGGCGAAGTCGAGCGCACCCGCGTCGATTACCTCGATCGCCAGGCCCTGGAGGCCGAGCGCCGGCGCGAAGCGCTGGCCAGTGAGCGTGCCGGTCTCGATCTGGACGCGCTGGCCGAAGCGTTCGAGCAGGTGCAGATCCAGCATGAGACCCAGCGCGCCGCGCTGGATGGCCTCAACGAACAGGTAGAGGCGCGCAAGCAGGCGGTGGGCGCGTTGCAGGAACAGCAGCGCAGCAGCCAGGGCGAACTGGCCGAAGTGCGCAAGCAGGCGCAGGCCGCCCGTGGCCGGCTGTCGTCGCTGGAAACCCTGCAGCAAGCGGCGCTGGGCCAGGAGCAGGGCGCGGCCGTGGCCTGGCTCAAGGCGCGTGGCCTGGATTCGGCCGCCCGTGTGGGCGAGCGCATCAGCGTCGAGAACGGCTGGGAAACCGCCGTGGAGAGCGCGCTGGGGCAACTGATCGAAGGCGTGCTGGTCGATGACCCGGCGGCGCTGGTCGATGCCCTGGGCGAACTGGGCGACGGGCGCATCGCGCTGGTCGCCGATGAAGCGGGCGAGGGCGATTTCGCCCCGACTTCGCTGGCGGCCAAGGTCCGTGGCCCGCTGGCGATCCGCCGCCTGTTGGCGCGCCTGCATGGCGCCGACGACCTGGCCACGGCGCGCACGTTGCAGCGCCAGTTGGGTGAGCAGGACTCTGTCATTACCCGCACCGGCGAACGCCTCGGCGAGGGCTGGGTGCGAGTGTCGCGCTCGGGCGCCGCCAAGCAGGGTGCGCTGCTGCGCGAGCGCGAGATCCAGGCGCTGCGCGCGCAGATCGACACGCTGAGCGAGCGCGAAGCCGAGCTCGAACATCGCCTGGCCAGCTTCCGCGACCAGTTGCTGGCGGCCGAGCAGCAGCGCGAAGACGCGCAGCGGCAGTTGTACATGGCCCACCGCAGCGTCTCCGAACTGGCCGGGCAGTTGCAGAGCCAGCAAGGCAAGGTCGATAGCGCGCGCGTGCGCATCGAGCGCATCGAAGGCGAGCTGGCGCAGCTGATCGAAACCCTGGACAACAGCCGCGAACAGGCGCGCGAGGCGCGCGCCAAGCTGGAAGACGCGGTCGGCCGCATGGGCGACCTGGAAAGCACCCGGCAGGCACTGGAAGCCGAGCGCCGCCAGCTGACCGAAGCGCGCGACCTGGCCCGCGATGCCGCGCGCAGCGTGCGCGATGCCTCGCACGCGCTTGCCCTGACCCTGGAATCGCAACGCACCCAGATCACCTCGCTCAGCCAGACCCTGGAGCGCATGGACAGCCAGCGCGGCCAGCTCGACACCCGCCTGGAAGACCTGGTGGCCCAGCTCAGCGAGGGCGACACGCCGGTGCAGACACTGGAACAGGAGCACCAGGCCGCGCTCAGCGAGCGCGTGCGCACCGAGCGCGCACTGGCCGAGGCCCGCGCCCAGCTCGACGGTATCGACCACGAATTGCGCAGCTTCGAGCAGACCCGCCACCAGCGCGACGAGCAGGCACTGGCCCAGCGCGAGCGCATTTCCCAGCGCAAGCTCGACCAGCAGGCCTTGGTGCTCAGCGCCGAGCAGCTGTCCAGTGCGGTGGTCAAGGCTGGCTTCGTACTCGATGACGTGATCAACACGCTGCCCGAAGATGCGCGTGTGGCTGACTGGGAGCAGGCCGTGGGCCAGATCGACGGCCGCATGCGCCGGCTCGAACCGGTCAACCTGGCGGCGATCCACGAATACGGCGAGGCCGCGCAGCGCGCCGAGTACCTGGAAGCGCAGAACCTGGACCTGACCACCGCGCTGGAAACGCTTGAAGATGCGATCCGCAAGATCGACCGCGAAACCCGCGGCCGCTTCAAGGACACCTTCGACCGCGTCAATGCCGGCGTGCAGGCGCTGTACCCGCGCCTGTTCGGCGGCGGCCACGCCTACCTCGAACTGACCGGCGAGGACCTGCTCGACACCGGCGTGGCGATCATGGCGCGGCCGCCGGGCAAGCGCGTGTCGAGCATTTCGCTGTTGTCGGGCGGTGAGAAGGCGATGACCGCGGTGGCGCTGGTGTTTGCGATCTTCCAGCTGAACCCGGCGCCGTTCTGCCTGCTCGACGAAGTCGACGCCCCGCTGGACGAGGCCAACGTCGGCCGCCTGGCCAACATGGTCAAGGAAATGAGCGAGAAGGTGCAGTTCCTGTTCGTCAGCCACAACAAGGCGACGATGGAAGCTGCGCGCCAGCTGTCCGGCGTGACCATGCGCGAGCCCGGTGTCAGCCGCCTGGTCAGCGTCGACCTGGAAGAAGCCGCGCGCCTGGCCGGAGCGGCCTGAGCCACGGTTGCAATGCAGCATGGCGCCCACGCCTGGGCGCCCGCTGGTCAATGACCAGCCAGGGTTTCAATTTTGCCGCTTAGCTGACAGGCTTATGGCAATCCCCTTCCTGACCCATTGCCGGAGAGCCTGCTGATGTCCGACATGGCCATGATGCGACTTGGCATCTTCATCGCTGGCGTATTGCTCGTCGTTGCGATCTTTCTGTTTGGCCGCCCGAAGAAACCGCCGCAAGGCCGGCGCGTAGACAACGAACCGGCGCCGACCACGGCGCGCGATCGTCGCGAACCGGTCATCGCCGGCCAGGACCCAACCGACGACGGCGACTACAGCAGCGAGGCGGTCTCGCAACCGGAGCTGGGCCTGGAGGCGGCCGACGCCGCCGCGATCAGCGACCTCGGCAAGCGTCCGACCCAGGACTTCGACAAGATCGTCTCGTTGTTCGTGGCAGCCAAGGCCGGCCAGGTATTGCGCGGCGAAGATATCGTGGTGGCGGCCGAGAAGACCGGCCTGACCTTCGGCCACATGGGCGTGTTCCACCGCCTGGTCGAAGGCCATCCCGAGCGCGGGCCGATCTTCAGCATGGCCAGCATCCTCAAGCCGGGCAGCTTCGACATGGCCAACATCCGGACCATGGAAACCCCGGCGATCGCCTTCTTCCTGACCCTGCCGGCGCCGCTGACCGCGCTCGATGCCTGGGAGAAGATGCTGCCAACCGTCCAGCGCATGGCCGAACTGCTGGAAGGCGTGGTCCTGGACGACAGCCGCAACGCATTGGGACGGCAGCGGATCGCGCATATTCGTGATGAGCTGCGGGCGTATGACCGCCAGCACCAGGCTCCGCCTTTGACGAAGGCCCCACGCTGGTAGCGCGGGGCTTCGTCAAGGCGCATGACCCGCTGCGCGGGCCATGACCCGAGGCCTGCTGCGCAGGCGTCGGGCGCGCCCCCTCTTGCCTGCCTATCCCCCGCGGCGTTGCCGCGCCCCCCTTAACAGAAGGGGGGCTCTCCCCCAGTGGGTGGGTCGGCTTTTTTTTCTCCTCCGACGACGCGGTCTGTCGGGCGTTCGGGCGCCATGCCCTGTCGGGGGCGTTGGGCTGCGTGCTGTGAGTGGTTCCCGGCCGTTGCGACGGCCATATTTCGCGGATCACGGGGTGTAATCGGGGCGCGCCATGCAGGGATGCAGTACTTGGCGTCCCCCCGACAGGGCATGGCGCCCGGACGCGGCGCGATAGCAAACGAAAAGCCGCGCAGCTTCACCCCGATAACTTCACCGCCTCATTGAACGCCTGCCGAAACCGCTGCATCTCCGCTTCGGTGCCCACGGTTACGCGCACGCGCTCGGGCCAGATCGGCCAGCTGCGGCCAATCACGACGCCCCGGGCTTCCATCGCTTTGGCGAAGGCGCGGCCGTCGCTGCGGACGTCAACCATGAAGCAGTTCGATTCGCTCGGGATGCTGGGGTAGCCCTGCGCCTGCAACCAGTCCATGGTCTGCTGGCGAATGCGCGCGTTGGCGGCGCGGCGGGTGGGGACCAGGCCGCTGTCGCGCAGGCTGGCGTCGGCGGCAAGCATCGCCGGCACTGCCAGCGGGTTGTCGCCGACCTGGCCCAGCCGCGCGATCAGTGCGGGGGAGGCCACCGCTGCCCCCAGCCGCAGGCCCGCCATGCCGTACAGCTTGGAGAAGGTGCGCAGCACGATCAGATCGTCACGGGTGGCCGCCAGGTCGATGACCGAGGGCTGCTCGCTGTAGTGGATGTAGGCCTCATCAACCAGCACGAGGGCGCCCGCCGGCTTGTGCGACAGCAGCCATTCGATCCGCGTAC
>DATLJF010000108.1:0-4726 GCA_035539015.1 Stenotrophomonas sp.
GCGATTTTCTGGATGTGGGTGATGGGTTTTCTCGGGGCGTCGACGTCGTATATCGAGTCGACGCTGGCGCAGATTTATAAGGTCAAGGATGCGGACGGGCGTTATCGCGGTGGTCCGGCGTATTACATCGAACGGGCGATGGGCTTGAAGTGGTATGCGATGACGTTCGCGGTGGCGACGATCATCGCCACGGGTTTCCTGATGCCGGGCGTGCAGGCCAATGCGATTGCCGATAGTGCGGCCAATGCGTGTGCCGGTACTTCGTTGTGCGGGGCGCTGGATGGGCAGTGGCTGGGCCTGCCGGCGCGCGATGCGTTCAAGTTGGGGCTGGGCGTGGTGGTGGCGTTGCTGCTGGGGGTGATCATCTTCGGCGGGGTCAAGCGCATCGCTAATTTCGCCGAGGTGGTGGTGCCGTTCATGGCCGCCGGTTTCATCTTGATGGCGGTCACGGTGATGGCGCTCAACGTCGAGCGCGTGCCGGGGATGTTCGGGCTGATCTTCAGCAGCGCTTTCGGCAGCCATGCGGCTTTCGGTGCGTTGATGGGCCTGGCGGTGGAGTGGGGCGTCAAGCGCGGCATCTATGCCAATGAAGCCGGCCAGGGTACCGGGCCGCATGCGGCGGCCGCGGCCGAGGTGTCCCACCCGGCCAAGCAGGGCTATGTGCAGGCGTTTGCGATCTATGTGGACACGATGTTGGTGTGTACTTCGACCGCGTTCCTGGTGCTGAGTACCGGCATGTACAACGTGCAGGCGCCCGATGGCGGCGCGCCGCTGTTCGCCGGCGTGCCCGGTGTGCAGGAAGGGCCTGGCTTTGCGCAGGCGGCGGTGGAATCGGTGTTGCCGGGCTGGGGCTCGGCGTTCGTGGCGGTGGCGCTGTTCTTCTTCGCCTTCACTACGATCATGGCCTATTACTACATGGCCGAAACCAACCTCAGCTATGTCAACCACAACCGTCATCGGCCGCTGGCGGTGCTGGTGCTGCGGCTGGGCATCCTCGGCATGGTGGTCTTCGGCGCCTTCCACAATGCCAGCCAGGCCTGGGGATTGGGCGATATCGGCGTAGGCCTGATGGCCTGGCTCAACATCATCGCCATCCTGATCTTGCGCAAGCCGGCGTTGCTGGCGCTGCGCGACTATGAGCGGCAGAAGAAGCTCGGCCTGGATCCAGTGTTCGACCCCGATGTGGTCGGCATTCGCAATGCTGACTTCTGGAAGCGCCGCGCCGACTGAGCGCTGCGATTGCCGCTGGCCGCCGCCGCGTACGGATGACGTGCGCGGCGGTGGGCGTCATCATGGCGGCCTGGGCTGATCCCTGGCCTGTCCTCAGGAACTTGCAGTGAACGATCCCTGGAAATCGCGGCGGCCGCCGCGCCCTGCCGATGCTGGCGCGGACCGGCGTCCCCCCGCGCGCTCGCCCTACGGCGCACGCGAAGGCGGTGTCAGCGGAAATGGTGGCGGCGGAAATGGTGGCGGCGGGCCCGGGCGTGGCGAGGAGTTGCGGCTGTATGGTTTGAACGCGGTGCTCGCCGCGTTCCAGCGCCGGCCTTCGGCGTTGCGCAAGCTGTATCTGGCCGAGGCGATGATCCCCAAGGTGCAGCCGCTGTTGAAGTGGTGCGTGGCCCATCGCGTCGGTTATCGCGTGGTGGAGGCGGGCGACCTGGACAAGCTCGCCGCCAGCCAGCACCACGAAGGCGTGGTAGCCGATGTGCTGCGCGAGCCGGTGCCGGCGTTGGCCGATTGGCTGCCGTCGCTGCGGCGCGGGCCGGCGCTGTTGCTGTGGCTCGATGGGGTCGGCAATCCGCACAACTTCGGCGCCATCCTGCGCTCGGCGGCGCATTTCGGCGTAGCCGCGATCCTGTTGCCGGAGCATTCGCCGCTGGCGCTGTCCGGCGCGGCGGCGCGCGTGGCCGAGGGTGGGGCCGAGGCGGTGCCCCTGGTACGCCTGCCCAAGCCCGCGCTCGCCGATGAGCTGCTGCACGATGCCGGTTTCGTCATGGCCGCGACGCTGGTCGAAGGCGGCGATGATCTGTTCGCCACGCGCCTGCCGCCGCGGCTGGTGTACGTCATGGGTGCCGAGGGAGAAGGCATGGACCGCGCGCTGGCGCAGTCGTGCGACCTGCGCCTGTCCATTCCCGGCACCGGCGCAGTGGAAAGCCTCAATGTGGCCAGCGCAACGGCAGTATTACTGGCGCATTGGCGAGGGCATCAGACCGGCTGACGCCACGCCATCCAGGCGCCTTCCCGCGCAAACGGGAAGGCGGCCGGACCTTACTCGTTCGGCGGCTGGGTCGGCTTGTCCTGGCTGCCGAAGTCACCATCGGCTTCCGCTGCCAGATACGCGAACACCGTGTAGGCCGCCGCGTTCTGCGCCAGTGCCTTCGGGTCGATCTTGTCCAGGGTGTCGTCGGCGGTGTGGTGCAGGTCGAAATAGTCGGTCCCGTCCTGCGCCAGCCACGCCCAGGCACCGCCCTTCGCAGCGATCGGGCCGATGTCCGGACCGGGGCCGCCCTTGCTCGGCATGTATTCGATGCCCAGCGGCGCCAGTACTTCGGCGATCTGCTGGGTCGCCGCGCGCGAGCCTTCGGCATTGCCCGAACCGGTATTGAAGCCGTAGATGCGGCCAGCACCGAAATCACTTTCCGCGCCGATCTGGTGCAGCGGCACTTCGCCGGCCTTGGCGCGTGCGTCGGCATAGGCGCGGCCGCCGTACAGGCCTTGCTCTTCATTGGCGAAGGCCACCACGCGGATCGTGCGCTTGGGCGCTTGCTTGAGCTGGCCGATCAAATGGCCGGCGGCCATGGTGATGCCAACGCCGGCACCATCGTCGATGGCGCCCGTGCCCAGGTCCCAGGAATCGAGGTGGCCGCCGATCACCACCACTTCCTTGGGCTTGCTGCGCCCGGTGATTTCGCCGATCACGTTGTACGAGGTGGCGGTGCCGTCCCAGCCGCAATCCAGGTTCACGCGCACGCGCACCGGACCTTGCGCGGCAAGCCGGGCGAGCTGGTCGGCATCGGGGCCGGACAGCGCTGCCGAGGGCACCGGCGTCAGGCCGTCGTCGAAGCGGGTGATGCCGGTGTGCGGCACGCGATGGGAGTCGGTGCCGGCCGAGCGCATGAGGAAGCCGACCGCGCCCTTGCGAATCGCCTCGGACGGAGCACGGCCACGGATGCCGCTACCCTGGCCGTAGTCGGCGCCGTCGCGCTTCTTTTCCATGCGGTAGTCGACAAACGCGATCTTGCCGGCGAGCGAGCCTTCCGGTGCCGCCTTCAGCGCGGCCAGATCAGCAAAGCGCACGATCTCGCCTTCGACGCTGCCACCCGGACTGCCACCCAGCGCGGTCACATGCAGGGGCTGGGCGTTGGCGCCAAGCACCTGCGCCTGCTCACTGCGGCGCTCCCACTTCGGGAAGGTCACCGGCTCGGTATAGACCTTGTCGAAGCCCAGCGCCTTGAACTTGGCCTTGGCCCAGGCCACTGCACGAGCATCGGCCTCACTGCCGGCCATGCGCGGGCCCACTTCGGTGGTGAGCGATTCGGTGACCTTCCACGCGGTGTTATCGGCCAGCGCCTGCTGGCGCAGCTGCGTGGCGATATCGATCGCCTTGGCGGGCAGGGTGGTGGCGGTCTCGGCGGCAACGGCGCCGGACGTGGCAAGCAGAGCAGCGATGGCGACAGCAAGGCGACGCATGGAAAGCTCCGGACAGGAAAGACCGCGAGCCTAGCAGCGCGCGGCCTTCCTGCCCTGTGCGGGAGGTCACCCTCCCGCGACCTGGTTCACGGCTTCAGCGGATCACGCGGGAAAGCGTCGTGCTTGAGCGCGTCTTGCTTGAGCGAATCGCGGATCTCGCGCAGCAGCAGCACTTCCTCGCTCGGGCCGGCTTCGGCCTTGTGGTGGTGGGTCAGCCGGTTGATCACCTTGATCGCCATGAAGATCGCAAAGGCGATGATCAGGAACTGGATGATGGTGTTGATGAAGTCGCCGTAGGCGATCACCACCGGCGGGATTTCCTTGCCGTCGGCGCCGATCCGTGCCGGCGCCAGCACCCACACCAGCTTGGCGAAGTCGATCCCGCCGATCATCAGGCCGATCGGCGGCATGATCACCTTCTCGACCAGCGCGGTGACGATCTTGCCGAACGCCGCGCCGATCACCACGCCGACGGCGAGGTCGATGACGTTGCCGCGCATGGCGAATTCCTTGAACTCCTTCAATATGCCCATGGCGTGCTCCTCATGGTGGGAAGAGGGAATCCTAGCCGCTGCGCCGTCAGCGCGCGATCACGCCATGGCGTTCGGCGACGTTCTCCAGGCGCGCGCTGAAGCGATCGCCCGGCTTGAGCGCGGCCACGCCGGCCGGCGTGCCCATGAAGACCAGGTCGCCGGCCTTGAGTGCATAGAGTTTGGACAACTCATGCAGGATCTCCGGCACGTTCCAGATCATCTGGTCCAGCAGTGACTGCTGGCGCACCTCGCCGTTGACCTCCAGCGACAGGTTCAACGCCTCCAGCGCACCGACTTCACCGGCGTGCACCAGCTCGCTGACCGGCGCCGAATAGTCGAAGCCCTTGGCGATGTCCCACGGCAGGCCCTTGGCCTTGGCGGCTGCCTGCAGGTCGCGGCGGGTGAGGTCCAGGCCGACGCCGTAGCCATAGACCAGCGCCTCGGCCTGCGCCACTGGCACCACGCCGGCCGGCGCGTCCTGGCCTAGCGCCACCACCAGTTCG
>DATLJF010000109.1:0-6143 GCA_035539015.1 Stenotrophomonas sp.
AGAAAAATGGCAGGAAAACTTGAAGGCCATCGACGAGCTCGGCGGACCGAAACACTTCAACCACTTCCCCTCGTCCTGGGCGCACGCGATGAACACGCCCTTCCAGTGGACCAAGCAGGTCGCCAGCCATTTCGGCGGCACGCGCAACCCGATGATCATCAGTTGGCCATCGCAGATCACCGACAAGGGCGGCCTGCGCAGCCAGTTCCTGCACGTGATCGACATCGTGCCGACCATCTACGAGGTCTGCGGCATCACAGCGCCGCGCGAACTCAATGGCATTCCGCAAAAGGAGATCGAGGGCAAGAGTTTCGCGTTCACATTCGACGATGCCGACGCGGCCAGCAAGCGACGCACACAGTACTTTGAACTGGTCTGCAATCGCGGTCTCTACCACGATGGCTGGATGGCCTCGGCACCCGGCTTCGCGCCCTGGATCCCCACACGCCCGGAGGACTGGTCGCCGGATAGTCAAGTCTGGGAACTGTACAAGCTCGACCGCGACTTCTCGCAGGCGCACGACCTGGCGGCGGAACACCCCGACAAGCTGCGCGAGCTGCAGGATCTCTGGTGGGCCGAAGCCGCCAAGTACAGCGTCTTGCCGCTCGACTGGCGCGGCACGATCCGCATGAACGCCGAAGCGATGGGCCGTCCCAACCTAGTTGGCAAGCGTACCCGGGCCACCTACTACGAAGGCATGCTGGCGCTGCCAGACGCGGCCTGCCTGCCGATGCTCAACAAGTCCTGGACCATCACCGCCGACATCGAAGTACCCGACGACAAGGCCGAGGGCATGATCATCACCCATGGTGGCGCCGAGGGAGGCTACGGGCTGTACCTGCGCGAGGGCAAGCCGGTCTTCGTCTACAACTTCCTAGGCATGGCTCGGCCGACCTTCACTTCGGAGGTGGCCGTAGCCAAGGGTAGGTCGACCGTGTCGGTGAAGTTTGATTACGACGGCGGCGGCATGGGCAAAGGCGGCAAGGTCACGCTCGCCATCGACGGCAAGGAAGTCGCGAACGGGCGCCTGGAGCACACCGTGCCGATCCAGTTCTCGATCACCGAAGGCCTGGACATCGGCATGGACAACGGCTCAGCCGTCGACTGGACCTATCAGCTGCCGTTCCGCTTCAGCGGAAAGATCCACGAAGTAACGGTCGAGATATTCCCGGAGAGTAAAGGCTAGCCACGGCGGGCAGGCGGCTATGTGCGACCAGAACGTCGCCAAAGTGTGGCGGCGATCCCGCATGTAACCCGGGCGGTCGGGCCCGGGTATCGACTCGAACTTTCAGGCACAAAAAAGCCCCTCGGTCAGAGGGGCTTAGCTGTCTGGCGGTCGCTGGAACCCGCTGGAACACTTCCTGGTGCCGAAGGTGGGACTCGAACCCACACGCTTTTAAGGGCGGCGGATTTTGAGTCCGCTGCGTCTACCGATTCCGCCACTTCGGCGCGGCCGCGAAGTATAGCCGAGGCGGCGGCCAATGTGCAGCCTTGCGACACGTTGTCCTGGCCCTGTCCCGGTTCGGTCGCCCGCCGCCGCCTGCGGCTATACTCCGGGCAGCGATACCGGGGCTGGTCCAGGAGATTGCAATGGCGGCACTCAAGGGGCTGCGCGTGCTCGTGGTCGAGAACGACGAGATGAACGCGATGCTATTGGAACTGCAGCTGGCCCAGGCCGGCGCAGCCGTAGCCGGGCCGGTGGCCACGGTGGAAAAAGCGCTGCGGATGGTCGACGACGCCGGGCCGGACCTGGCGGTGCTCGATTACCGCTTGGGCGACGGCCAGACCAGCGAAGCGGTCGCCGCGCGGCTCAACGCGCTCGGGGTGCCATTCGTGGTGGCCACCGGCCAGGCCAACGGCGGGCTGCCTTCGGCCTTCGATCGTGGCATCTTGCTCATCAAGCCCTACCTGGCCGAGGATCTGGTGCGCTCACTGCAACAAGCACAAGAGATCGCCGCCAGCCCCTGAGCCCGTTACGGGCATAAGATGGGCCTGTTCCTGGGTTGCGACTGGGGAGCCGCATGGAAACGACAGCGCCGGGTATGCCGGCCGGAATTGCCGCTGGCGCCAGCCAACACTGGGTGGCGCAATCGCCTGGGCTCGAAACTGCCTGGGGTACGGCCGGCCATTGGCCGCCCGCACTGCGCAGCGCCTTGTCGTTGTGCCTGAATAATCCTTCGCCTGCGCTGCTGCTGTGGGGGCCGGCGCTGAACTGCGTCTACAACGAAGCCGGCGCGGTGCTGCTTGGCTCACTGCATCCGGCCGCGTTCGGCCGGCCATTGGCGGAACTGGACCCGGCCCTGCGCGGCGAGTTGTGCGCCGCCGTGACCCCGCTCGATGGCGCCCTGGCCAGCCGCCTGCCCGCTTTCGCCGCCGCTGCGGGTGCCGGTTCGTGGGCCTGTAGTCCGCTCTACGACGAGGCCGGCATCGCCGGTGCGCTGTGTGTGCGCGAGCGTCCCGCGCGCGCGCCCCACATGGTCGCTGCATTCGAGGAATCGCCCGCCTTCCTGGCCGTGCTGCGCGGGCCGGACTATCTGATCGAAAGCGCCAACCAGCGCATGAAGCAGTTGCTGGGCGAACGCCAGATCATCGACCGCCCGCTGCACGCCGCCCTGCCGGAGGTGGTCGACCAGGGCGTGATCAAGCTGCTCGACCAGGTTCGCCTGAGCGGCGAGCCATTCGTCGGCCAGGCCATCCGGCTCACGCTGGAGCGGCCGTTCGAGGACGCGCCTTACGAGTCGGTGCTGGACTTCGTCTACCAGCCGATGCGCGATGATGCCGGCGTGGTCGATGCCATCCTGGTGCACGGCATCGATGTGACCCGGCAGCGCCATGCCGAGGAACGCAACCGCTTCTTGCTGGCGCTGGAAGACGCGCTGATGGAGCTGTCCGAACCACAGCAGATCCTCGATACCAGCGTGCGCCTGCTGTGCCACCACCTGCGCGCCAATCGTACCGGCTACGGCCTGGTGGACATGGAGCGGCGCACGATGCGGGTGCTCAGCGACCATGTCGAAGGCATGGACAGCCTGCGCGGCGAGTTCGAACTGTGCTCGATCGCCGAGGGCTTCCTCGAAGCGCTGATCGAAAATCGCCCCTGGTTGGTACGCGATACCCAGGGCGCCGATGCCCCGCCCTACCTCAGCGATGGCTACCGCAACCACGGCATCCGCGCCACCCTGGCGGTGCCGCTGCACAAGAACGGGCAGCTGGTGGCGATCATGGGCGTGCACCAGGCCACGCCGCGGCGCTGGTCCAGTGAGGAAGTGGAACTGGTGCGGCTGGTGGTGGCGCGCTGCTGGGAGTCGCTGCAACGCGGCAAGGCGCAGCGCCAGCTGGCGGCCAACGAGGCCCGCCTGCGGCGCCTGGCCGATACCTTGCCGCAGATCATCTTCATCGCCGACCCCGAGGGCGTGGCACGCTTCTTCAACAGCCGCTGGCACGAGTACACCGGTTGCGATCCGCACGCCGACGCGCGCACGGCCTGGGACATGGCCCATACCGATACCGACCTGCGCAAGGCCGCGCAGGCCTGGCGCGGTGCGCTGGCCGCCGGGGACGGCTTCGAGATCGAGTGCCAGCTGCGCCGCTACGACGGCCAGTATCGCTGGCACCTAGCGCGCGCCCTGCCGATTCGCGAAGAGGACGGCCGCATCAGCCAGTGGATAGGCACCTATACCGACATCCACGACCGCCGCAGCTTCGAAGACCGCCTGATGGAGAGCGAGGCGCGCTTCCGCAAGCTATGCGAAACGGTGCCGGCGATGATCTGGATGTCCGATGCGCAAGGCAGTTGCGTGTACTGGAACCCACGCTGGACCGAGTTCACCGGCCAGACCACCGCCGATGCGATCGCCGGTGGTTGGTGGGAGGTGGTCCACCCCGATGACTTGGCGCGTGTACGCCACGGCTTCCTGCAGGCACTGGACGAGCGCCGCGCCTTCAGCGCCGAGTACCGGGTACGCCGCCACGATGGCGAGTATCGCTGGTGCATGGACACCGCCACCACGCACTTCGGCGTGGATGGCAGCTTCCTCGGCCACATCGGTTCGTTGATGGATATTTCCGAGCGCAAGCGCATCGAGGATGCGACCGCCTCGGAGCGCTCGATCCTCGGCCTCATCACCACCGGTGCGCCGCTGCCGATCGTGCTCGATTCCATCGCCTTGAGCGTGGAAGCCCGCGGCGAACGCTCGCTGCGCTGCTCGATCATGCTGGCCAATCCCGAACAGACCCTGTTGCGCTGCGCCGCCGCGCCAAGCCTGCCGCTCGAGTACGCGGTGCGCTTCGACGGCCTGGCCATTACCGACGGCGGCACGCCGTGCGGCCGCGCCGCGCGCCAGGCCCACCAGGTCATCTGCGAGGACATCGCCGAAGACGCAACCTGGGGCGAGCACCGCACCCATGCCCTGGCAATGGGCATTGCCGCCTGCTACGTCACCCCGATCCTCGGCAGCAATGGCGTGGTCCTCGGCACCCTGGCGATGTACTACCGCACCCCATACCTGCCGACCCTGCACGAACAGGCGATGGCGCGCTCGGCCTCGCACCTGGCCGGCATTGTCATTGAGCGCAACCGCATCGACGCCCAGCTCAAGGCCTCGCTGCAGGCCGAGACCAGCGCCCGCAACGAGGCCGAGACCGCCAGCCGGATCAAGGACGATTTCCTGGCCACGCTCAGCCACGAGCTGCGCACGCCGTTGAACGCCATCCTCGGCTGGTCGCGGCTGATGCAGACCGAATCCTTTGCCCCGGAAAACATCGACAAGGGCCTGGTGATCATCGAGCGCAGCGCGCGCTCGCAGGCGCAGATCATCGACGACCTGCTCGACATGAGCGCCATCCTCTCGGGCAAGGTGCGCCTGCAACCGGAGCATTTCGACATCGGCGGGCTGGCCCGCAGCACCATCGACCTGATGCGCCCGACCGCGGCCAACAAACAGGTCGAGCTGCGCGTGCGCGGGCTCGAAGACGGCACCACGCCGTTCTTCGGCGATGCCGGACGCTTGCAGCAGGTGCTGGTCAACCTGATCGGCAACGCGATCAAGTTCACCCCCGCCAATGGTCGGGTCGAGCTGGAAATGGCGGCCGCGCCGGACCACCTGCGGCTGTCGGTGCACGACACCGGCGTGGGCATCGCGCCGGACTTCCTGCCGCACGTATTCGACCGCTTCCGCCAGGCCGATGCCAGCACCACGCGCCGCGTCGGCGGCCTCGGCCTGGGCCTGTCGATCTCGCGCCAGCTGATCGACCTGCATGGCGGCTGGCTCGGCGCCACCAGCGCCGGCCACGGCCTTGGTGCCACGTTCACCCTGGTACTGCCCTACCAGCACGGAGTCAGTGCACCGCGAACGCAGGACCCGGCCAACGGCAAGGTCGGCCCCCTGCCCCAGGCCATGGCCGGCCGGCTGCGGGGCGTGCACTTGTTGCTGGTGGACGACGACAACGACTCACGCGATGCCACCGAGCACTTCCTGCGCCAGGCCGGCGCCCAGGTCACCAGCGCCGGCTCGGCCGATGCCGCCGAACAGTTGCTACGGCAGCAGGAGTTCGATGCCTTGATCAGCGACATCGCCATGCCCGGACGCGATGGCTACGACCTGATCCAGGCGGTACGCAGCAGCGCGCCGGTACGCCAGCCGCAGATCGCGGCGATCGCCCTGACCGCCTACGTGCGTGAAGAAGATCGCGAAAAAGCCATGCTCGCCGGCTTCGACGGGCACATGGGCAAGCCGCTGGATCCGCTGGGGCTGGTGGAGCTGATCGAAGCGTTGTCCGGTGGCCCGGGCAAATCCGCCGCCGGCCGCACAGTGTCTGCCTGAGGGCTCAGCCGGACGCCAGGCTGAGCCGCTGCCCCATGCGCGCGCCGATCTCCGCCTCGCGCAACCACTGCGCCAGATCCCGTGGCGCCAAGGGCCGCGAATAGAAGTAGCCCTGGATCTCGTCGCAGCCCTGCTGGCGCAGCAGCGCGTCTTCCTGCACCGTCTCCACGCCTTCGGCTACCACCTGCATGCCCAGGGCGTGGCCCAGGTGCACGATCGCCTGCGTCACCTCGGCGGTGTTGGCATCGGCGAGCATTCCCTGCACGAAGCTGCGGTCGATCTTCAGGCGCTGCACCGGGAAGCGATTGAGGTAATGCAGGT
>DATLJF010000110.1:0-17277 GCA_035539015.1 Stenotrophomonas sp.
CAGGCCGAGGATGCCGCCGGCCAGGCCAATCGTGCCGGCCTCGACCAAGGCCTGGGCGAAGATCGAAGCCCGCGATGCACCGAGTGCGCGGCGCACGCCGATCTCGCCGCTGCGACGCATGAATTTCGCCAGCAGCAGGCCGATGGTGTTGACCAGGCACACCAGCAGGAAGCCGAACGCCAGCCAGGTCTGCAGGCGCACGTCGTTGGGCACCACGTTGTTGAAGTCCAGCCATTCCATCACGCTGCGCAGGCGCACGTTGGTCGGGCGCTCGAAACGGCCCGCCTGGCGCTGCTGGTCGGAATAGTTCGACAGGTACTGGCGATAATCGGCGACCTTGGCCGGCGTATCGAGCTGCACCCAGTACTGCATCCAGGTGCAAGGCGCATTCAAGCCGGTCTCGTCGTTGTCCGAATCGCCCCAGCAATCCATCGAGCCATTGCGGCCGAACTTCAGTTCCACAGCGGTGGAGAACGGCATGAACACCGGCTCGACCTCGCCATAGCGGTCGCTGTTGAGATCGTAGAAGCGCGGGGTGGGGCGCCAGTACTTGAGCACGCCGATCACGCGGAAGTCGTTCTGCTCGATCCGAATGTTGCGCCCGACACTGTTCTGGCCGTCGAACAGCTTTTCGTTGAGTTCCTTGGACAGCACCACGACGCGGGCGTGGCCTTCGTCTTCGGTGGCGGTCCAGGCATTGCCATATTCGAACGGCGTGCCAAACATCGCGAAGAAGTCAGCCGAGGTGTAGCGGGCATCGGAATTGAACGGGCGCATGCCCGACTTCTCCGGCTCGATCGATACCCCGCCACCGGTCATCAGCGCCTGGCGGTCGCCCTTCTTCTCGCGCAGCAGCTTCTCGGCATCGAAGCGGGTCAGCTGCTCGGCCGGCTCTTCGCCGGCAATGAAGCCGTCCATCGTCGCCGGGTCCATCTGTGGGAAGAACAGGTGTTGGCTGCGGCCGGGCAGCGGGTCGCCGGAGAGGATGTAGAACACCGTCAGCGTGGTCATGCTGGTGCCGATGCCCAAGGCGATGGCCACCACCATCAGCGCGGTGAGCACCTTGTTGCGGCGGAAGCTACGCAGGGCAAGATTGAAGTAATAGCCGAACATGGCGTGGGCCTCACTCGTTGGCGGCAATCGGGGAGGCAACTTGCGCGGGGGCGCGTGCGAGCACTGGGTCGCGCACCAGGTCGGTGGCCTGGCCATCGACGATGTGGACGTTGCGCTGCGCGCGTGCGGCCAGTTCGGGGTCGTGGGTGACCATGACAATCGTGGTGCCCTGGGCGTTGATTTCTTCCATCAGCTCCATCACCCCGCGGGCCATCTGCGAGTCGAGGTTGCCGGTGGGTTCGTCGGCCAGCAGCAGGCGCGGGCTGCCGGCCAGGGCGCGTGCAATGGCCGCGCGCTGCTGCTGGCCACCGGACAGCTCGGCCGGGTAGTGCTTCATGCGCGAGCCCAGGCCGACCTTGCCCAGTGCGTCTTCGATGCGCTGCTTGCGCTCGGCCGCCGGCATGCCGCGATAGCGCAGCGGCACATCGACGTTGTCGAACAGGTTGAGGTCGGGGATCAGGTTGAAGCCCTGGAAGATGAAGCCGATCTTGCGGTTGCGCAGGCGCGAGCGGGCATCGTCGGAGAGGTGGCTGACGTCTTCACCATCCAGCAGGTACTGGCCGCTGGTGAAGGTCTCCAGCAGTCCGGCAATGTTGAGGAAGGTCGTCTTGCCCGAGCCTGACGGGCCGGTCACGGCAACGAACTCGCCCTCGCGCACGTGCAGGTCGAGCGAGCGCAACGCGTGGGTTTCCACCTGTTCGGTGCGGAAAACCTTGGAGACCGACTGCATCTGGAGCATGGGGCATTCCTTCTGGTGTGAGGATGTCTGGTGGACTGTCTGGAGAAAAACCATTGAATCAATGCAGGGTGACGCGCTCGGACTCGCCAAACTGGTCGCTGCCGGAGACCACGACGCGCTCGCCTGGCTGCAGGCCGGAGATCACCTCGATTTCGCCCAGGCTGCTGGCACCCAGCTGCACCGGCCGACGCACGGCGGCATTGCCGTCCATCACGTAGGCGTAGCGGCCGCCGGACTGCTCGACGAACGGTCCGCGTTCGACCTTCAATACATTCTTGCGGGTATCCATCACCACGCGCGCGCTCATGCGCTGGCTCTGGCGCAGGCCCGGCGGCTGCTTGGAAGTGAAGCGGATGCGCGCGGTGACCTCGCCGTTGACCACTTCCGGCGACACCGCGGAAATCTCGCCCGGGAACGGCTCGCCGCTGCCACTGGTCAGCTGCGCCGGCATGCCGATCGCCAGGTCGCGGGCAAAACTCTCGGGCACCTTGATTTCCACTTCGAACTTGGACAGGTCGACCACGCCGAGGACCGGCGCGTTGGCAATGACGTTGGTGTGCTGGGTCGCCTGGACCTGGCCGACCTGGCCATCGAACGGCGCCCGCAAGGTCAATGCGTCGACCTGGCGCTGCACCTCGGTCACCACCGAGCGCTGGCGGTCGGCCAGCAGGCGCTTGTTGCGCGCATCCAGCTCGGCACCCTGGCTTTGCAGCGCGGTGTCCTGCTTGGCGTGCTGCAATTCGATCTCGGCCTTCTTGAGTTCGTCGCGGGCCTTGGCCAGGTCCACTTCCGGCACTGCGCCGCCATCGAAGCCGCGCTGGTAACGGGCCAGGTCGCGTTCGGCGGCGGTGCGGACCAGGCCGGCCTGGTCGGTGGTCTTGCTGGCCGTGGCGTGGGCCAGGGTCGCATCGAGGGTGGCCCGGCTGGCCTCCGCTTCCAGGCCGGCCAGGGTGGCCTGCTCCTGCGCCAGCTTGCTGCGCAGCTCGGGGCTGTCGATCACCGCCAGCTCCTGGCCCTGCTTGACCACGTCGCCGGCCACCACCTTCAAGGTCACCGTGCCGGCCGAGATCGCGTAGAGGATCGGGCTGTTGGCGGCGATGACGCGGCCATCGGCGGCGATGTCGCGAACCAGGTCGCCGCGCTTGACCTCGGCGATGCGCACCCGCGATTCCTGGAAGGAGCCAGTGCCGGCGCTCCAGCCCGACACCGCCCAGACGATGCCGCCCAACACCACCACCGCGCCGACCCCCGGCCACAGCCAGCGGCGCCAGGGCGCCGGGGTCGCATGGCGGGAGAGAACCTGATCCTGGGCGGAGGTGTCGCGGATGGCCATGGGCAATTGGAAGGGTAGGAGTCAGTAGGACCAAAGCAGCTTCCGTGCCACATTTAAATCATTGAAATTCCGACATTTATTCGGGTGTCCACGGTGTCCGTCGTGTCCGCGGACACCATTGCGGACGCTTTGTCCGGGCGCAGCCAGCGCGAAGCCAGAATGGGACATGGCAGAATGTCCGCCTTTACCCCGGCAGACTTTCCTATGTGCGGCATTGTTGGCGCGATCGCCGATCGCGACGTAGTCCCCCTGTTGATCGAAGGCCTCAAGCGCCTGGAATACCGCGGCTACGATTCCTCTGGCATCGCCGTGCTCGATGGCCCGCAACTGCGCCGGGTGCGCCGCACCGGCCGCGTGTCGGAGATGGCTGCCGCCGCCGCCGAGGAAGGCTTTGACGCGCAGCTGGGCATTGGCCATACGCGCTGGGCCACGCACGGTGGCGTCACCGAGGCCAACGCGCATCCGCACATCAGCCACGGCGTGGCCCTGGTGCACAACGGCATCATCGAAAACCACGAGCAGAAGCGCGAGGAGCTGCGCGCGCTCGGCTACGCGTTCGAATCGCAGACCGACACCGAAGTCATCGCCCACCTGATCCACCACCAGCTGCAACAGGGCCACGACCTGCTGGCGGCGTTGCAGGTGACGGTGAAGGAACTGACCGGCGCCTACGCCCTGGCAGTGGTCAGCCAGGCTGAACCGGAGCGGCTGGTGTGCGCGCGCATGGGTTGCCCGTTGCTGGTGGGGGTGGGCCAGGGCGAAAACTTCGTCGCCTCCGATGTGTCGGCGGTGATCCAGGCCACGCGCCAGGTGATCTTCCTCGAGGAAGGCGACACCGCCGAATTGCGCCGCGATGGCGTGCGCGTGTTCGACGAACACGGCGCCCTGGTCGAACGCCCACTGCACCTGTCCGACGTGTCGCTGGCTTCGCTGGAGCTGGGGCCTTTCCGCCACTTCATGCAGAAGGAAATCCACGAGCAGCCGCGCGCGCTCTCGGACACGATCGAGGCCGCCATCGACGCCGGTGGTTTCCCGGCCGAATTGTTCGGTGCCAAGGCCGCCGACATCCTGCGCGGCATCGAAGGCGTGCAGATACTGGCCTGCGGTACCAGCTATTACGCCGGCCTGACCGCGCGCTACTGGATCGAAGCCATTGCCGGGTTGCCGTGCAGCGTGGAGATCGCCAGCGAATACCGCTATCGCGCTGCCTACGCCAATCCGAAGCACCTGGTGGTGACCATCTCCCAGTCCGGTGAAACCCTGGACACGATGGAGGCGCTCAAGTACGCCAAGTCACTGGGCCACAAGCACGCGCTGTCGATCTGCAACGTGCCCGAAAGCGCGATCCCGCGTGCCAGCGAACTGGTCTGCTATACGCGTGCCGGCGCCGAGATCGGCGTGGCCTCGACCAAGGCCTTCACCACGCAGCTGGCGGTGTTGTTCCAGCTGACCATGGTGCTGGGCAAGCTGCACGGCCGCATCGACGCCGCGCAGGAAGCCGACTACCTGGAGCAACTGCGCTTCCTGCCGGGCAGCGTGCAGCACGCGCTGAACCTGGAAGCACAGATCATGGCCTGGGCCGAGCGCTTCGCCGGGCACCAGAACGCCTTGTTCCTCGGCCGCGGCCTGCATTACCCGATCGCCCTGGAAGGGGCGCTCAAGCTCAAGGAGATCTCCTACATCCACGCCGAGGCCTACCCGGCCGGCGAGCTCAAGCATGGGCCGTTGGCGCTGGTCGACGCATCGATGCCGGTAGTGGTGATCGCCCCGAACGATCGGCTGCTGGAAAAGGTGAAGTCGAACATGCAGGAAGTGCGCGCCCGCGGCGGCGAGTTGTTCGTGTTCACCGACCAGGACAGCCAGTTCAGTGCTTCGGAAGGCGTGCACCTGATCCGCACCCCACGCCATGTCGGGGTGCTCAGCCCGATCGTGCATACCATTCCGGTGCAGCTGCTCGCTTACCACACGGCACTGGCGCGTGGCACCGACGTGGACAAGCCGCGCAACCTGGCCAAGTCGGTGACGGTGGAGTAGCGCGCTTCAGCGCTCGGGGTCTATGACCGCCTGCATGCGGGCAATGTCACTGCCGCTTGCGCCCAGCGCACGCGCCCGCGCTTCCCAGCCACGTACCGCGTCGCGCACTTGCTGCACTACCGCGCCCAGGTTCTTCTTCGGCAGGCGGTAGTAGGCAGCCGTGTCCAGCAGTAGCCCCGAGTCTGGCGACGGGTCGGACTCATTGATGGCGAGCACATGGTGGTCCTTGTCCGGGTTCGGATTGACGTCGAACGCGGGCGATAGCTGCCACCCATCTCCCGTACGCAGGAATCCGTGATTGCGCAGGTGGTCGTCGCGGTTGCCGATGAGGATGTTGAACAGTACGCGGCGGAACAGCTGCTGCAAGTCATGCGCAATCCGCGTCGATGTACCGGCACTCTCGATCGCCAGTACGATGTCGAGGTAGCTGCTTGCTTCGCTTTCGGCGACGTCGAGCCGGGTCATGGCTGAGGCAAACGCGCGGCGGGACGCAGGCGTGCGATCGAATCGCCGCACCGCATAGGTATGGCCACGGTTGGACAGCGGCATCAGCCTGGCCTCGGGCATCTGGATGCCAGCGTCAAGCGCGAGCTGGTAGGTCAGGAACTCCCACAGCCCAACGTTCACACGATCGTCGTTGGAAGGAAACTTCGCCAGCCACAGCTGACCTTGTGGGTCGCGGAAGCTGGCTTTGGGGCGCGCGCCGCCGAGCGATGCGCCCGGCGCAATCAGCTGTTTGACCCACTTGGCCATTTGCTCGGAGTCATCGTCATCGCCACGCTCCACCCGGGCGGCGATCGCTTCCAACTGGCGCAGCTCGGTCACCGGCGGCGCACTCAGCGCGCGATCGTCGACGTAGCGCAACGTTTGCGAATCCAGCAGCCGCAAGGCGCCCATGCGAGATTCGTCGTTCACCCCGACCAGGTAGTCCCAGGCACGCAGGCTGCGTACGGCGCGTCCCTGCTCGCGCGCCTCGATCGCCTCGCGCCGATCCATCAGGCGCTTGCCCCAACGGTCGGGCGAGCAGTCGACAAAGGCACCGGACAATGCGCCGGCACCCGCTCGAGCGTATTGCGTGCCGGGGCCGAAGTAGAGCTGATGATCCAGTGAAAACGCCGGCACCGGGCCGGCGTTCGCCAGCCACTGGGCGTCGTATTCGAAGCTGAGCGCTTCTCCGGTTCTGCTATTGGCACGCTGCAGGTGGCCGACCAGGGCCGAGCCGCCGAGCGAGTGGTCCTCTATCCATACGGCCAAGTCGCTCACGGCTCACGCTCTCGTGCTGGCGGAGGTGCCCGCGGCACACGCCGTTTGGCGGGCCCTGCGTTGGATCGCTTCAGCGCTTGGTCCTGCAGCGCACGACCCAGCGGGTCCTGGCTTGCGATGAGGTCGATGTCGGCATCGAGGCCGAGTGCGCTCAGCGCCCGCAGAACCGTCGCCAGGCTGGTCGAAGGGTCACCATTTTCCAGTTTGGCAAGGGTGGGTGTGCTCACGCCCACGCGCTCGGCCATAACTTCCTGGGTCATGGATCGCCGCATCCGGGCCGAGCGCAGGCGCTGGCCCAGCGCCTCGATTTGGCGCTGGGCGCGGGGATGGGTCGGGGGCGTACGCTTGGCCATACCAAATAAAATTACGCTTCCGCGCAGGAAACGCAAGTTAATTTTGGATTCTCCCTGGCGTTCAGAAAGGGTAACTGCGAGTTTCGGCGCGGCGTGAAGGCCTACAACTCGTAAGACAACACATCCTCGAAGCCGAACTTGCTGAAATCACGGATCCGCGAGGGATATAGCCGGCCAATCAGGTGGTCATGCTCATGCTGCACGACGCGCGCGTGGAAACCCTCGGCTTCGCGTTCGAGCCACTGGCCGTCCGGGGTCTGGCCGCGGTAGCGGATCAGGCGCCAGCGCGGGATGACCGCGCGCAGGCCCGGGATGGACAGGCAACCTTCCCAACCGTCGACCCGTTCTTCCGACAACGGCTCGATCTGCACGTTGGCCAGGGCGGTGCGTGGCACCGGCGGCGCATCGGGATAGCGATGGCTCTGGTCGAAACCGAACACCATCAACTGCAGGTCGACGGCGATCTGCGGCGCGGCCAGGCCGACGCCACCGGCGGCATCCATGGTCTCGAACATGTCTTCGACCAGTGTCTGCAGGGCAGCGTCGAATTCGGTGACCGCCGGTGCGATGCGCAACAGGCGCGGGTCGCCCATGCGGATGATTTCTCTAAGCATGGCCATCTCCTGGCGAGGACGATGCCATTGTAGGGCGCCGCCACAAGCGCTCGCCGCCGGCGCCACCGCGGTGGCGCCGGGACCGGTGTGCTCAGGGCGCTTCCACCACCACGTAGCGCACCGTCGTGCCGATGTACTCGGGCCGGTACCAGACGTTGTCGCAGTTCTGGTAGGTGACGTTGTCGATCACGGTGATGGTACAGGTCGTGGGCAGCGCATAGACCACCGAGCCGATCGCGGCCGCGGTGAACGCAGCCGCGGTGGTGACGGCGGCTGCCGTGGCCCAGGGATGGTCATACCAATAGGGGGGCGGCGGTGGCGGTGGGCCTGGCGGATGCGGGCCGGGCCCGGGGTGCGGACCAGGACCAGGGCCAGGTCCAGGACCAGGATGTGGGCCAGGTCCAGGTCCGGGTCCAGGATGCGGCCCTGGATGCGGTCCGGGTTCCGGGTGCGGCCCCGGATGGGGAGCGGGCCCAGGGCCCGGACCGGGGTGCGGCATCGGATGGGGCATCGGATGCGGCATCGGATGGTTGATCATGCCGTGGGCAAAGCCCATGGGGCGCAGCGCCAGCGCCGGGCTCATCGCCTGGACGGTGAGCAGCGCCACGGCCAGGGTCGAGGCCAGGGCGGTCTTGAGGCGGCGCGAAGCGTTCATGGCTGCCCCTCCGCCGCTTCCACCGCGACCAGCGTGATGCGGTGATCGCCGCTGCCGGATTTGAAGGTAAACGCCTGCGGCGCGATCTTCGGCGCCACGTCCCATTTCAGGTCGGCGGTGTACTGCGGGCGCGCGGCGTCGGTGGTGTCGGTGATGACGAAGCGGCGCGGCAGCGGCTTGGCCCCGTCGTCGATCCACACCTGCCAATCCACGCCGGCCTGGCGGAAAGCGTATTGGGTAGTGGCCTGGCCGCCGACCCGTGCCGGCCCCACCACGCTGGCCGCCAGCACGCTGCTTGCCGGTGCCTGCGGCGTGCCGAACCAGAACAGGTCGGCCAGCGGCAGGTGGACGTCGTAGCGGGCCTCGGTCTGCCGCAACAAGGTCTGCAAGTCACCTTGCAGCGGACCGCTGGCGTAGTACTTGAGGGTAGGGGAGTAGACCGTCAGCGCCTTGCCGTCGATGAACAATTCGCGCGCCTGCCCGGCGTTGGCGATGCGGGCGTGCAACTGGTTCGGTGCCTTGGCGAGATAGTCGACGGTGCCGTCGATGCGGAATTTCTGGCCGTCGTCGAGGACGTACTCGGTCGCCGATTCGCCACTCACCTGGAAGGCAGGCAGTGACCGCAGATAAGTGCCCATTCGCTGCAGGGCCTCGAGGGCCTTGGGGTCGCGCTCGGCCGTCTGCGCACGCGCCAGCGGAACCGCTGCCAACAGCACGCAGACCAACGCGCAAACGGAAATTCGGGATACAGCCATGCGCTTCCTCCATCGATCGGGCCGGACGCGGAATGCGCCCGGGAGTCTTGACGGGAAAGCGGACCTGGCAGCGTCATCCCGTCGCGAGCCCCATGCTCATGCTGGGTGGAACGCGCGGCAACGGTAGAACTACTGGGATCGCCGGCCGCAGCCGGCGTCCTTCAAGCCGAGGCCAGCGGGGTGTTGGAGATGATTTCCACCCAATAGCCGTCCGGATCCTTGATAAAGGCCAGGTGCTTCATGCGGCCTTCTTCCAGGCGCTTCTGGTAAGGCACCTGCAGCGCATCAAAGCGCGCGCAGGCCGCGTGGATATCCGGCACCGAAACGCAGATGTGGCCGAAGCCGCGGGGGTCGCGATTACCGTCGTGGTACACCGGGCCTTCCTCGCGCTCGGTCCCATGGTTGTGGGTGAGTTCCAGCACGCCCGGCAAACCGGCCATCCACACCCGGCGTGCGGCTTCGTCGCTGGGGATGGCCGCATCGGCAGGCAGCAGGGCGAGGAAGTAAAGGCTGAACTGGGCCTCGGCGAAGTCGCGTTGGTCGAGCAGGCGAAAGCCAAGCACGCGGGTATAGAAATCCAGCGACGCGGTGATGTCCTTGACCCGCAGCATCGTGTGGTTGAAGACGAAGCCGGCCGTTTCGGGCGGCGGCACGGCGCAGACGCCGGGCTGTTGCTGGAGGTCTGAAAATTTCATGGCGTAAACCCTTTCAACGATGGGGGCCGGCGCTCGCGCGTGGGCGCGTCGCTGCGCGGCAGGTGGCGGGATTGTACCCGCCACCTGCGTCGGCACCTGGTGCACAGCGGCCGGAAGGCCAGACTCAAAACCAGAAGCGAAGCCCGGCGACAAAGCGGCTGTCGCGCGCGCGCTCACCTGCGTTGCGCGCGAGCTCGGCGGCGTTGCCGAACCGGCGCTCATGTTCCCAGCCCACATAGGGTGCGAAGCGGCGGCTCACTTCATAGCGCAGGCGCACGCCGACAGTTACCTTGTCCAGGCCGCCGCCTTCGCCGCGGCTGGCATCTTCGTTGGCGGAAAGTCCCGCCTCCACGCGAGGCTGCAGGATCCAGCGCCGGCTCAGCAGCAGCGTGTATTCGCCCTCCAGGCGTAGCGCCGCGCCGCTGCCACCGCCGAGGTAAGCCGTGGCCGAGACCTCGAACTTGTAGGGCGCCAGGCCCTGTATGCCGATGGCCGCGCGCGTCTGCGCCGCACCGGGGGCAAAGTCCTGGCGCGCGCCGGCAACGACGTCCCACCACGGCGTGATGGCGCGGCTGTACAGCAGTTCAACATTGGCCGAATGCGTGCGCCCGCGCGCGCGCTCACCTTCGCTGCGCAGGCGCAGGCGATTGAGGTCGCCGCCGAACCAGCCGTTGACCTCCCAGGCCTGGCCGCTGCCTGCCTCGCGGTTCCAGGCTTCGAGGCGATCCACCAGCACGTAGCTGAAGGCCTGGCTCGAATGCCCGTGGCCGGTGTGCAGGACCGGGAAGGCGGCGGCGAAGTCTTCGGCCGTCAGCGCGGGGACGGGCGTTCGCGGCACGTCTGTCGCGCCCTGCGTCTGCGCCGTTGTCGCATGGCCCATCTTCGAATGATCCATGTTCGCGTGATCGATCTTCGAATGATCCATCTTCGAGTGGTCCATCTTCGAATGATCCATCTTCGAATGGTCTACTGGCTGCGCATGCGCGGCATGCTCCTGCGCCAGCGCCGGTAGCGCGACCCAAAGTGCACAGCTCAGCAAGGTCCGTCGCGCGTTCATGCGTCCACCCGCACTTCCCGCATCATCCCGGCTTCCATGTGGTACAGCAGGTGGCAGTGATAGGCCCAGCGACCCAGTGCATCGGCGCGCACGCGATAGCTGCGGCGCGTGCCCGGCGGCATGTCGAGGGTGTGCTTGCGGACCTGGAACTGGCCTTGCGCATCTTCCAGGTCGCTCCACAGGCCGTGCAGGTGGATCGGGTGCTGCATCATCGTGTCGTTGACCAGGACGATGCGAACGCGCTCGCCATAGTTGAGCCGCAGCGGCTGCGCAGAGGCGAACGGCACGCCATCGAACGACCACGCGAAGCGTTCCATGTGCCCTGTAAGGTGCAGTTCGATCTCGCGCGCCGGCTCGCGGCCGTCCGGGTCGTCGAAGGCGCTGCGCAGGTCGGCGTAGGCGAGCACGCGGCGGCCGTTGTCGCGCAGGCCGATGCCGGGATCGTCCAGGCGCGGGGAGGTAGCGCCACTGCGCATGTCCACCAGTGGATTGTTCGGCGCCTTGGCGCCATGCGTCGGCGTCGCGGCATGCGTCATACCCGGCATCGGCATCGCCGCGCCGCAGCCGCCTTCGGCCATCATCGCGCCGCAACTGCCTTCCGGTGCATGCGCGCCATGCCCGATGCCATGCCCGCTGCCGTGCCCCATGTCGGCCATCGTCAACAACGGCCTTGGGTCGAGCGGCGGCACTGGCGCTGCCAATCCGTGCCGCACCGCCAGGGTGCCGCGGGCGTAGCCGGTGCGCCCCATGTCCTGCGCAATCAAGGTGAAGGCGTCCTGGCCGCTCGGCTCGACCAGGACGTCATAGGTTTCCGCCGGTGCGATGCGGAACTCCTCGACCGTTACCGGATGCACATACTGGCCATCGGCGGCGACCACGGTCAGCTTCAAGCCGGGGATGCGCACGTCGAAGTAGGTCATCGCCGCGCCGTTGATGAAGCGCAGCAGCACCTTCTCACCGGGGCGGAACAGGCCGGTCCAGTTGCCTGCCGGCGCGGTACCGTTGACCAGGTAGGTATAGGTATGCGCGTTGACGTCGGACAGGTCGCTCGGGGTCATCCGCATGCGTCCCCACATGCCGCGGTCGGCGAGGGTTTCGCGCAGGCCGTCGCTGCGGGCGTCGCGGATGAAATCGCCGACCGTGCGCTGGTAGGTGTTGTCGTGCATCGGCATCTGCTTCAGGCGTCGGTACAGGGCGGCCGGATCGAGGTCGGTCCAGTCCGACAACAGCACCACGTGTTCGCGATCGTGGCGATAGGGCGGTGGCTCCAGCGGGTCGATCACCAGCGCGCCGTACAGGCCGGCTTGTTCCTGGAACATCGAATGGCTGTGATACCAGTAGGTGCCGGACTGGCGCAGGGTGAAGCGGTACAGATAGGCCTCGCCCGGGGCGATGCCGTCGAAACTCATGCCGGGCACGCCATCCATGTTGGCCGGCAGCAGCAGCCCGTGCCAATGGATGGAGGTCGGCCCTTCAGCCAGGCGATTGGCGACGCGGACGGTCACCGTATCGCCCTCGCGCCAGCGCAGCGTGGGCGCCGGCAGGCTGCCATTGACGGTGATGGCCGGGCGGGCACGGCCGGTGAAGTCCACCGCCGAGCGGCCGATGGACAGTTGCAGGTCGGTGCCGCGCAGTTCGGGCACGGCAAGAGCGGTGGCGGTGACTGGCGTGGCCAGGGCGGGCAGGCGCCACAGGCTGGTGCCCGCGGCAACGCCGCCCAGGGCCAGGCCCTGGACGAAGCGGCGACGGCTCAGCGCGCCGCTGAAAGAATCGGGAAGCATCGAACACACTCCATGGCGCAACCAAACGCAGTGGCTGCGCAAGCTTGGGGAACACGGCCGCGAACGGCCACGGTCAACCGGCGGGCAAGCCGCCGTGCCTCAAGCGATGGGAGGTCGGATCGGTTGGTAAGGCCTGGCCAGGCCGCGGCCTGCGGACATGCCCGGTTCGGGCGCCTGGCCTGGCGCGGGGGTCAACGCCAGCCCGGCCGGAATCTGGAATGCGCTGCCGCAGTGTTGCAGGCAGTCGCAGCCGGCCTGGGCACAGCAGCCATCGTGCATGCCGTGAGCGGCGGCAAGCGCGGGCGCGTGCTGCGCGGTGTGATGGGCAGCTGCCGGCGCCATGTGCTCATGGCAGCCCTGCGTGCTGGCTTGCTGCGAAACCGCGCCCGCGTTGCCGGGCAGGCCGTGCGCAGCCCAGGCGCCGCCGGCCGTATTGGCCAGCAAGGTCAGGCTAAGCAGCAGGCGCAGGAGCAGCGACATGGGCAACGGTGACAAAGGTGAAGGGCAAGGATACCACCGGGTCCCTTCGGGGGCCGGTGGCCACTGCGCCGGGGCGTAGAATTGCGCTTTCCCTCCTGCTCTTCCTGCCATGTCGCAACGTCAGTGGGTCAACGCGGCCATCCACAAGATCGAAGCGGATTTCAACCGCTCGGCCGATACGCATCTGATACCCCTGGCTTTGCCCGGTTTTCCCGGCATCGACCTGTATTTCAAGGACGAGTCGAGCCACCCGACCGGCAGCCTCAAGCATCGCCTGGCGCGTTCGCTGTTCCTGTACGCGCTGACCAATGGCTGGTTGCGCGAAGGGCGGCCGGTCATCGAGGCATCCAGCGGCTCGACCGCGGTGTCGGAGGCGTACTTCGCGCGCTTGCTCGGCCTGCCGTTCATCGCGGTGATGCCGGCTTCGACGTCGCCGGAGAAGATCGCCGCGATCGAATTCCATGGTGGCCGCTGCCACCTGGTGGAACGCGCCTGCGATCTCAACAGCACGTCCGAACAGCTGGCGCGCGAAAGCGGCGGCCACTTCATGGACCAGTTCACCTACGCCGAACGCGCCACTGACTGGCGCGCGAACAACAACATCGCCGAGTCCATCTACAAGCAGATGGCCGAGGAGCCGCACCCGATCCCCGAATGGATCGTCTGCAGCCCCGGTACCGGCGGCACCAGCGCCACCCTGGGCCGCTACGTGCGCTACCGCCGCCACGACACCCGCATCCTGTGCGCGGATCCGGAGGTGTCGGTGTTCTTTGACGGCTACTGCCGCGCGCTGGCCAATGACGAGAGCGCCCGCGACCTGCAGATCACCGGCGGATCGCGCATCGAAGGCATCGGCCGGCCGCGCGTGGAGGCCAGCTTCATTCCCAGCTGCGTCGATGGCATGGTCAAGGTGCCCGATGACCTCAGCCTGGCGGCGATGCGCTATGTGAGCGCGCGCCTGGGGCGCCGGGCGGGCGGTTCGACCGGGACCAATTTCGTCGGCGTGCTGCTGGCCGCTGAACAGATGCGCAGCGCGCAACGCCACGGTTCGATCGTGACGATCCTGTGCGACGCCGGCGAGCGCTATGCCCATAGCTACTACAACCCGGCCTGGTATCCCGAGCGCGGCATCGACGTGACCGCCAGCGATGCCGCCATCGCCACCGCGGTTGCCGGCCGCGGCCTGCCGGACCTGCCTTGTGCCTGGCTGGAATGATCGCCATATCGCCGTTGACCTAGTCTTTGGAGCCGCCATGAACAACCCACTGCTGGATTTTTCCGGCCTGCCGCGTTTCGACGCGATCGCGCCCGAGCACGTGGCACCGGCCATCGACCAATTGCTGGCCGAGGCGGAAGCGGCAGTGAAGCTGGCCGAACAGGTCGAGCCGGTGACCTGGGAGAGCTTCGTGGTGCCGCTGGACGATGCGACCGAGCGGCTGTGGCGAGCCTGGGGCCAGGTAGGCCACTTGCAGGCGGTAGTGAATACCCCCGCCCTGCGCGAGGCGTACAACGCCAACCTGCCGAAGGTCTCGCGCTTCGGCAGCGCGCTGGGGCAGAACCTGGCGCTGTATGCGCAATACAAGAAGCTGGCGGCTACGCCCGAGGCGGCCGCTTACGACGAGGCCCGGCGCAAGGTCATCGATAACGCGCTACGTGATTTCCGCCTCGGTGGTGCCGAGCTCGATGAAGCCGGAAAGCAACGTTTCTCCGCGATCCAGGAGGCACTGTCCTCGCTCTCGGCCAAGTTCTCGCAGAACGTGCTCGATGCCACCGACGCGTGGTCGCTGTACGTGGACGACCCGGCGCGCTTGGCCGGCCTGCCCGCCGAAGTGCTTGCCGCCGCCCGCGCCGCCGCCGAGAAGGAAGGGCGCCCGGGCTGGAAACTGACCCTGCAGATGCCCTGCTACCTGCCGGTGCAGGCATATGCCGACGATCGCGAGCTGCGCGCCACCTTGTATCGCGCCAACAGCGAGCGCGCCTCGGAGTTTGGTGACGCTGCGTTGGACAACAGCGGCAACATCGAGCGCATCCTCAGCCTGCGCGGCGAGCTGGCGGCATTGCTCGGGTTTGCCAGCTATGCCGAATATTCAATCGCCACCAAGATGGCGCAGAGTCCGGTCGAAGTGCTGGATTTCCTGCGCGACCTGGCGGCACGGGCGCGCCCGCACGCGCAGCGCGACCGCGCTGAGCTGGAGGCCTTCGCCCGCGATGAACTGGGGCTGGAGCGCCTGGAAGCCTGGGACTTGGCCTACGCCAGCGAGAAGCTCAAGCAGGCCCGCTACAGTTTTTCCGAGCAGGAAGTGAAGGCTTACTTCACCGAGCCGAAGGTGCTGGGCGGGTTGTTCGAACTGATCCAGGGGCTGTATGGCCTGCGGGTCGAAGCCGACAGCGCACCGGTGTGGCATCCGGACGTGCGCTTCTATCGCCTGGTCGATGCCGATGGCGCGCTGGTCGGGCAGTTCTATCTTGACCTGTACGCGCGCGAGGGCAAGCGCGGTGGCGCCTGGATGGATGATTGCCGCAACCGCCGCGACCGCGCCAGTGGTGTGCAGACGCCGCTGGTGTACCTGGTGTGCAACTTTGGCCAGGGCAGCGACGGCCAGCCGGCGACCTTCCGCCACAACGAAGTGACCACGCTATTCCACGAAATGGGCCACGGCCTGCACCAGTTGCTCACCCGCATCGGCGAGCTGGCGGTGGCCGGTATCAACGGCGTGGAGTGGGATGCAGTGGAGTTGCCCAGCCAGTTCATGGAGAACTTCTGCTGGGAATGGGAGCGCGTGCAGGCGATGACCGCGCATGTCGACACAGGTGCGCCGCTGCCACGCAACCTGTTCGAACGCATGCTGGCGGCGCGCAATTTCCAGAGCGGCATGTTTACGGTGCGCCAACTGGAGTTTGCCCTGTTCGACATGCAGCTGCACAGCGACTACGACCCGGCGCAGGACAACGTGCTGCAACTGCTGGAGCGGGTGCGCGACGAGGTGGCGGTCAATCGCCCGCCGACCTGGAGCCGCTTCCCACACCAGTTCAGCCATATCTTTGCCGGCGGCTATGCGGCTGGCTACTACAGCTACAAGTGGGCCGAAGTACTCAGCGCCGATGCCTACGCAGCGTTCGAAGAGGCGCCGGAGCAACTGGCGCAGACCGGTGCGCGCTTCCGCAGCGAAGTGCTATCGCGCGGCGGCAGCCGTAGTGCGGCGGATAATTTCCGCGCCTTCCGTGGCCGGGCGCCGAAGATCGACGCACTGCTGCGGCATAGCGGCATGAACGGCTGATTCGGAGCGCCCGCGTGCCAGGCACGCGGGCGGGCGTTCAAAGGCGCCCGAACACCAGCGCGGCATTGGTACCGCCAAAGCCAAAACTGTTCGACATCACGGTGTCGAGCTTGGCCTGGCGGCTTTCGCGCAGGATCGGGAAGCCTTCCGCGCGTGGGTCGAGGGTGTCGATATGCGCCGAGCCGGCCATGAAGCCGTCGCGCAGCATCAGCAGGCTGTAGATCGCTTCGTGCACGCTGGCCGCGCCCAGCGAGTGCCCGGACAACGCCTTGGTCGAGGACAGCGGCGGCACCGCGGCACCGAACACTTCACGCACCGCGCCCAATTCGGTGATGTCGCCGAGCGGGGTCGAAGTGCCGTGGGTGTTGAGGTAGTCGATCGGACGCTGCACGCCTTCCATGGCCATGCGCATGCAGCGCACGGCGCCTTCGCCGGAAGGGGCGACCATGTCGGCACCGTCCGAGGTCACGCCATAGCCGAGCAGTTCGGCGTGGATATGGGCGCCGCGCTTGACTGCGTGCTCGTACTCTTCCAGCACCAGCATGCCGCCACCGGAGCCGATGACGAAACCGTCGCGATCGGCATCGTAGGGGCGCGAAGCAACTGCCGGACGATCGTTGTAGCCAGTGGACAGGGCGCCCATCGCATCGAACATCACGCTCATCGTCCAGTGCAGTTCTTCACCGCCGCCGGCGAACACGATGTCCTGCGCACCGTGGCGGATCAGGTCGGCGCCGGCGCCGATGCAGTGCGCCGACGTGGCGCAGGCGGCGGAGATCGAATAGCTGAGGCCGCGGATCTTGTAGGCGGTGGCCAACGAAGCCGACACCGCCGAGCACATCGTGCGCGGCACCATGTACGGACCCACCTTGCGCACGCCGCGTTGGCGCAGCAGGTCGGCGGTTTCCACCTGCCACTGGCTCGAACCGCCGCCGGAGCCGGCGATCAGGCCAGTGCGCAGGTCGCTGACCTGCTCCTGGTCCAGGCCGGCATCGGCGATCGCATCGCGCATGGCCAGGTAGGCGTAGGCCGAGGCATCGCCCATGAAGCGCTTGAGCTTGCGGTCGATCAGCGCATCGAGGTCGAGTTCGACCGCGCCGCCAACCTGGCTGCGCAGGCCAGCCTCG
>DATLJF010000111.1:0-1761 GCA_035539015.1 Stenotrophomonas sp.
GCCTGCATGCCGTAGCAGATGCCGAAGTAAGGCAGGCCGGTTTCGCGCGCATGGCGCGAGGTCAGCACCTTGCCCTCGAAACCGCGGTCGCCGAAGCCACCTGGCACCAGGATGCCGTCGACATCGGCCAGTGCCGAGAGATCGGTGCCTTCCAGTTCCTGGGCTTCGATCCACTTCAGGTTGACCTTGGTGCGCTGGCGCAGGCCGCCGTGCTTGAGCGCCTCGCCCACTGACTTGTACGCATCCTGGTGGTCGACGTACTTGCCGACGACGGCAATAGTGACCTCGTCCAGCGGATGCTTGACCGCATCGACCACCGCCGCCCATTCGGACAACTCGGCAGGGCCGGCCTTGTCGCGCAGCTTGAACTGGTCGATGACGATCTCGTCCAGGCCCTGGCGATGCAGTTCCAGCGGCATGCCGTAGAGCACGTCGATATCGGCCGCGCTGATCACCGCGCGCTCGGAAACGTTGGTGAACAGCGCGATCTTGCGCCGTTCGGAATCCGGGATCGCCTGTTCGGAACGGCACAGCAGCACGTCGGGCTGGATGCCGATCGAGCGCAGTTCCTTGACCGAATGCTGGGTCGGCTTGGTCTTCAGCTCACCGGCAGCGGCGATGTACGGCACCAGGGTGAGGTGCATGAACAACGCCTTCTCGGCGCCGCGCTCGGTGCGCACCTGGCGAATCGCCTCCAGGAACGGCAGCGATTCGATATCGCCGACGGTACCGCCAATCTCCACCAACGCCACGTCGAAGCCTTCGGTGGCCTCGTCGATGCAGCGGCGGATTTCGTCGGTGATGTGCGGGATCACCTGCACGGTGGCGCCAAGATAGTCGCCGCGGCGCTCCTTGCGGATCACGTTTTCGTAGATCCGGCCGGTGGTGACCGAGTTCTTGCGCGACAGTCGCGTGCGCAGGAAGCGCTCGTAGTGACCCAGGTCCAGGTCGGTCTCGGCGCCGTCGTCGGTGACGTATACCTCGCCGTGCTGGAACGGGCTCATCGTGCCCGGGTCGACGTTGATGTAGGGGTCCAGCTTCATCATCGTGACCTTCAGGCCACGTGCTTCGAGGATGGACGCAAGCGAAGCGGCGGCGATGCCCTTGCCTAGCGAGGACACTACGCCGCCGGTAACGAAGATCAGGGGGGTCATGGCTCAAGGCCTCCCGGAAAGCCATAGTTTACAGGTTGCCGGCGTTTTGCCCAAGGGCATGGCGCCAGCGCTCGCGCAAAAACAAACGCCCCAGCCTGCGCCGGGGCGTCTGGGGTGCAACAGGCCAGGACTCAGCGCAGTGGCTTTTCCTCTTCCGCTTCCTTGGCGCCCTTGTCCAGCTTGCCCTGCTTGATCGCCTCGTCCTTCTGCGCAGCGGCGGCGGCGCGGCGCTTGGCGCGCGCGTCGACCTCGGCCTGCGCCTGGGCATCGGCGGACTGCTGGGCGGCGGCGCCCTGCTGGCCGGCGCCTTCGGTCTGGCCGCCCTTCTGCTGGGCCATGGCCAGCGGCACGGCAGCGAGCGCGGCCATGCCGGCGGCGAGCATCAGAATGTGTCGGATCTTCATTTGTCGCTTCTCCTCTTCAGCGCCACGGTCCGCTCCAGATGGGTCCGGAAGGCAGGTTTGGCAAGGCGCAGGTTAGCCCCGCGCGGCCAGCCCGGCACTGAATGCCTGGCACCCCACGTGCAAATCATCGCCCCAGACCGCACACTTGCGCGTCGTCTAATGCCTATCGCGAGCTGCATGAACACCCGTTACAACGCTGCCGA
>DATLJF010000112.1:0-14783 GCA_035539015.1 Stenotrophomonas sp.
CCCGGTTGGGCCCCACTTGCTGCATGCCATTCACGACCTGGCCGTTGCGGTCGTACACCTTGGCCGCGGGCGAACCCATGCCGATCGCAACGGCCAGGTCGTGAATGGCATGCAGCAAGTGGGGCCCAACCGGGTACTCGATACCCGCACCGGCCGTTACTACAACACCGTGCCCAGCGGCGACGGCCAGCGCATCGGGCCGTGAGGCACATCGGCCCGCATGAACGCGGGAATGAACCGTTCAAGCCGTTGTCGCGCAGTCAGCGCGATCAAAGTCCGAATCACCGGCATTTCTCGCCTGATTAACCGCCATCGCGCGATTTTGGTTGCGCACCGCGAACGCTTCTAAAGCGGTGCATCCCCAACCAAAAGAGAGTGCAGTCATGGGTAACCAGAATCAGCAGAACCAGCGCGGTCAGCAGGGTCAGCAGGGCAACATGCAGCAGGATCAGCAGGGCCGGCAGCAGGGTCAGCAGCAGTGGGACCAGGACCAGCAGCGCGGCAACCAGAAGCAGGATCAGCAGCGCGGCAACCAGGGCACCCAGAAAGACCAGCAGCGCTGACCCCCTCTGAGAAGACACGACGGCGCGCATTGCGCGCCGTTTTCGTGCGCGCTATTCGGGGATCGGCAAGGCCAGCGTTTCCTTGACCTCTTCCATCACGATGTAGCTCTTGGATTCACGCACGTGCGGCAAGGTGAGCAAGGTGCTGCCGAGCAGCTTGCGATAGGACGCCATCTCGTTGATGCGGGCCTTGATCAAGTAGTCGAAGTCGCCCGACACCAGGTGGCACTCGAGGACGTTGGGCAACTTCAGCGCGGCGCGGCGGAACTCCTCGAAAATGTCGCCGGATTTGTAGGCCAGGCTGATCTCCACGAATACCAACAGGCTCGCCTTGAGATATTGCGGGTCCAGGCGCGCGTAGTAGCCGGTGATGGCGCCGTCGCGTTCGAGCCGGCGCACCCGCTCGGTACAGGGCGTGGTGGACAGGCCCACGCGTTCGCCCAGCTCGGTGAATGAAATGCGCCCTTCCCCTTGCAGGATGCGCAGGATCTTGCGGTCAATCTTGTCCAGTTCGCGGTTGCGGGCGGGCATCGGGCTCTCGGCGATCGGCAGGGTGGCTGGTGGATTCCACTGGATAGGGTGCTGCAAACGAGATAATGCACCACGCAAGCGCGCATACAATGCGCCGGATTGGCCGCCTGCCGCCACTGAGGCAGGGAAATGACCGGATCGAGGCGAACATGCGGGTAATGGTGCTGGGTAGTGGAGTCATCGGCACGACCAGTGCCTGGTATCTGGCGCAAGCCGGGTTCGAGGTGACCGTGGTCGACCGCCAGCCGGCGCCGGCGCTGGAAACCAGCTATGCCAATGCGGGCCAGCTCTCGTTTGGCTACACCTCGCCCTGGGCCGCCCCGGGTGTGCCGCTGAAGGCGGTGAAGTGGCTCTTCGAAGCGCATGCGCCACTGTCCATCCGCCCGACCCTGGCATTGGCGCAATACGCCTGGCTGGCGCGCATGCTGCACAACTGCACCGCCGAGCGCTATGCCATCAACAAGGCGCGCATGGTGCGCATGTCCGAATACAGCCGCGACTGCCTGGACGCCCTGATGGCCGAGACCGGCATCCAGTTCGAAGGCCGCCGGCTGGGGACGACCCAGTTGTTCCGCACCCAGGCGCAGTTGGACGCGGCGGCGCAGGACATCGCGGTCTTGGCCGAGTACGGCGTGCCCTACGAGTTGCTGGACGCGCGCCAGATCGCCGAGGTCGAGCCCGGCCTGGGCGGCGTCGGGGCCGAATTGGCCGGTGCGTTGCGCCTGCCCAATGACCAGACCGGCGATTGCCGCTTGTTCACCCAGCGCCTAGCGCGGATGGCGGCCGAGGCGGGCGTGGAATTCCGCTTCGAACAGCGCATCGACAAGCTGGTCGGTGCCGGTGGTCGCATCGAGGGCGTGGTGATCGACGGCCGGGTCGAGCAGGCCGACCGCTACGTGTTGGCGTTGGGCAGCTACTCGCCGCTGCTGACGCGCCCGCTCGGCATCAACTTGCCGGTCTACCCGCTCAAGGGGTTCTCGCTGACCCTGCCGATCCTCGACCCGGCGCGCGCGCCCACCTCCACCATCCTCGACGAAAGCTACAAGATCGCCATTACCCGATTCGATGACCGTATCCGCATCGGCGGAATGGCCGAAGTGGCTGGCTACGATCTGTCGTTGAACCCCAAGCGCCGCGAAACGTTGGAGATGGTGGTGCGCGACCTGTTCCCCGGCGGCGGCGACCTGGCCCGCGGCGAATTCTGGACCGGCTTGCGCCCGGCCACGCCGGACGGTACGCCAGTGGTAGGCGCCAGCCCCTATTCGAACCTGTTCCTCAATACCGGGCACGGCACGTTGGGCTGGACCATGGCCTGCGGTTCGGGCCGCTACCTGGCTGACCTGATGAGCGGCCGCGCACCGGACATCAGCCGCGAAGGCCTGGATGTCTTCCGCTACCACCAGGCCGCCGCGCCTCGCACCTCCGGAGCCGCCGCGTGCGCCCAGCCCACGCTTTGATCGACCTGGGCGCACTGCGCCACAACTATCGCCTGGCCCGTCGCATCGCAGGCGGCAAGGCCCTGGCCGTGGTCAAGGCCGATGCCTACGGCCACGGTGCGGTGCGCTGTGCGCAGGCACTGGAGGGCGAAGCCGATGGCTTTGCCGTGGCCTGTATCGAAGAGGCGCTGGAGCTGCGCCAGGCCGGCATCCGTGTACCGATCCTGCTGCTGGAAGGTTTTTTCGACAGCGAAGAACTCTCGTTGATCGCCGAGCACGACCTGTGGACGGTGATTGCCACGCCCGCCCAGGTGCACGCGCTGGCCGCGTTCAACAGCCCGCGCCCGCTACGGGTGTGGTTGAAGCTGGACAGTGGCATGCATCGGCTTGGCTTGTCTCCGGAAGATTTCCGCGCTGCCTGGCTGCGCTTGCATGGGTTGCCGCAGGTCGCGTCGATCGTGCTGATGACGCATCTGGCGCGTGCCGACGAACTGGACAGCAGCCGCACCGATGAGCAGGCCGTCGCCTTCGCCCTGGCCAGCCGTGGCATGCAGGCCGAGACCAGCCTGTGCAACTCGCCGGGCCTGTTGGGGTGGCCGGCGCTGCGCAGCGATTGGGGCCGGCCCGGGCTGATGCTCTACGGTGCCAACCCCTTCGTTCCAGCGCAAAACGCGCTCACGGCGCAGTTGCGCCCGGTGATGTCGGTGCGCTCGAAGATCATCGCCGTGCGCGACCTGGGTCCGGGCGAACCGGTGGGCTATGGGGCGCGCTTCGTCACCGAACGGCCGCTGACGCGCGTGGGCGTGGTGGCGATGGGCTACGCGGACGGCTACCCGCAGTTCGCACCCAACGGCACGCCGGTGGTGGTCGATGGGCGCACGTGTGCGCTGGTCGGACGCGTTTCGATGGATATGCTGACGGTGGATCTCAGCGACCACCCGGCGGCCGAGGTCGGCACGCCGGTGCAGCTGTGGGGCCAAGCGCCGGATATTTCGGCGCTGGCCGCGCACTGCGGGGTCAGCGCCTACCAGATGCTGTGCGGCCTCAAGCGGGTGCCGCGGCGTTACCTCGATGGCCCGTAGCCAATCGGCGAGGCGTCTCAGCGACCGGCGGTGTTCCTGGCGTCGCGAAACTGGCCGCGTGTCCAGTCGTCGATCATCCGCTTTTCATAGCGCAGCTGGTCGCTGTCGTTGATCTGCAGGTTGCTGGTCAGGAATGCCGAGTCGATCAGGCGCTTCTCGCCCTGCTCGATCACCTGGCCATTGGCGCCCGTCCACACATAGTTGAAGCGGATACGCGGCGGATAGATGTCCTTGACCACGCGGATGTCGCGACCGCGGGGACCGTGCCAGGGCTCGTACTCGCCGGCGCGCTTGATGTCGGTGATGGTGATGTCCAGGTGGTCGCCCGGCGGCAGCTGCTTGGTCGCCGAAGTGCGGAAGTAGTCCGCCAACTGGGTCACCCAATCGCCCTGCTGCGACTCGAACCGATTGCCGCTGTAGCGGATCTCGGTGAACTGGCCCGGATCGGTCCACTTCACCGAGACCGGCCCTTCGGCGGGCAGGGCGCGCGGCACGCTGGGATCGGTGACGCTGCGCACCCGCGCCTCGGCGCTGGAAAAAAAGCCCAGCAGGCAGGTGAGCACTAGCACGGCGCAGGCGGCTGTACGGTTCATGGCGAGCGGCTCCGGGGTGGGACTGCATCAGTCTGCGCCTGCCGCCGAGGCCCCAGCAACGGGGTGGGCGGGGAGGCCGCGCACGCGTTGCGCTCGATTCATCGGCAGCTGGGCGCGCCGGTTCCCTGGTTTGTGCTCACGCCGCCGAGTCGACACCAGGTTCACCGCACTTCGGCGTCCGCTTCACGCCGTTATCCGCACAATCGCGCCAATTCCCCTCGTTGCCGCCCATGAAACCCCACCTGTCGCCTCCCCCTGACCTGCGCCTGCAATTCATCGACTGGGCCAAGCAACATGGTCACAGCCCCAAGACCGGCGCGGACCTGTTCGTGGACATGCAGAGCGATCTGGACCTGGAAGGGCAAGCGTCGAACCTGCCACCTGGCACCAACCCGCGCGACCGCCTGCGCCGCGACCTTGCGGCGTTGGCCGACGAAACCGATGTAGCGGTGCAGTTCCCTCCCATCTATTCGTGCCGCAACAAGTTCGGGCAGGAGTACCGCTACTCGCTGATGTTGGTGATTGCCGAAGATTGCGTCGAATGGACCGGTCGGGTCTGGTGCGGATTGGACTACCAGGGCGTGCTGACCGGCCGCGGACGCGGCCCGCGCAGCAACTACACCCACTTGGCGCGCATGGCGATCGAACGGGAGCTGGACCAGGAACGGCCGAATTACACATGGGACTGACCGGCGTGCGCTTGAGTTGGGGACAACCTGGGAGTGAAGCGATGCGCGAGGGCGTCGCTTCTGCGGAGGTCGGGGCTTGCTGGGACCAGTGCGAAGCACTCGGCGTGGCCAAGGTGCGCGCCCTGTTGCGCAGCCAGGAAGCGGCAGCGTTGCGGCCAGGTTGGCGCGACGAGGCCCAGCAGTGGCTGGACGAGCGCTTGCGGCGCCAGGGCCAATTCGCCTTCCGCGGCGTGCTGGCCGCCATTACTGTGCTCAGCGCGTTGATCCTGTGCATGGCCTGGTGGCGTTGGTGACTTTCCGCACGCTTTGCGCTCTTGACGTACCTGTCCGTGCTTTCCACTCTATGCGTCGGCGCGAACGCGCACCCGGCGCGGGCAGCCCCCGCAGGTGGAACCCATGCGAGCAGGCGATCCAGTGAATAAGGCCGAGCCCGCCATTGGCGATCTGGCAGCGACACCGGCCGGGGCGCTGAATGAAGGCGTCTACCGCGAAATCTTCGAGAACGTGGATGCCGGCTTCTGCCTGGTGCGCATGGTCTTCGACGGCGAGCGGCCGGTGGACTACATCTTCCAGGAGGTCAACCCGGCCTTCGAGCGCTTTACCGGGTTGGTCGATGCGGTCGGCAAGTCGATGCGTGAGCTGCGGCCACAGCACGAGGAAGAGTGGTACGAGCGCTACGGTGAAGTTGCACGCACCGGCCGGCGTTCGCGCTTCGAGCTGCAGGCGCGCGCACTCGGCCGTTGGTATTCGGTGGACGCCTTTCGCATTGGCGCCGAGAGGGACGGCTACATCGGCGTGTTGTTCCTGGACATCACCGAGCGCAAGCGCATCGAGCGCGAGCTGGCCGAGAGCGAGGCGCGCTTCAGCGCGCTGGCCGATGGCCTGCCGATGCCGGTGTGGGTGCTCGACGTCAACGGCGTCATGCGCTTCGTCAACAGCGCTTATGGTGATTTCTTCGGACTGGATATCTCCAGCGGCACGGTGTCGGCGTGGAGTGAGCTGCTGCACCCCGAAGACTTGCCGGTATTCCAGTTCGAACTGGCCGAAGCGTTGCAGCAACAACGCGGCATGCGCGCGCTGGTGCGGGCACGGCGCCACGATGGGCGTTGGCGCTGGATCGAGATGAGTGCCACGCCACGGTATTCGGCCGATGGCCGTTTCATCGGCCTGGCCGGCAGCAGCCCGGATGTCACCGAGCGCCGCGAGATCGAGCTGGCGCGCGAGCAATTGCTCGAATCCGAGCGCATCGCGCGTGGCGAAGCGGAGAGCATGGCGCGGCTGAAGGATGAATTCCTGGCGACTTTGTCGCACGAGTTGCGTACGCCGCTGACCACCATCCTGGGCTGGAGCGAGTTGCTGTCGCAGCGGGTGGGCGAAGGTGATCCCAACTACAAGGGCCTGTCGGTCATCGCCAGCAGTGCCAAGGCGCAAAAGCGCCTGATTTCGGACATGCTCGACCTCAGCAGCATGCTGCTGGGCAAGGTGCAACTGGAAGTGGAAACGCTGGACCTGGTCGAGCTGCTGCGCGAGTCCATCGGCGCGCAGGACCTGGTGGCCGAGGGCAAGGACCAGGCCGTGACCCTGGTAGCACCGGAAACGCCCTGCTACGTGCTGGGCGATGCCACGCGGCTGCAGCAGGTGTTCTGGAACCTGCTGTCCAATGCGATCAAGTTCACCCCGGCGCACGGCAGCATCGAGGTCCGGATAACGCGCGAAGACCGCCACTTCGTGGTGGCCATCCAGGATTCGGGCGACGGCATCGCGCCGGAGTTCCTCCCGCACCTGTTCGGCCGCTTCCGCCAGGCCGATGGCACCACCACGCGCCGGCACGGCGGGTTGGGGCTGGGCCTGGCGATCGTGCAGCAGCTGGTGGAAATGCACGGCGGGCAGGCCAGCGCGAGCAGCGCCGGCCGCGGCTGCGGCGCCACCTTCCGGGTGCGCTTGCCGGAGCGGCCGGAGCAATCGCAGCGGCCACGGCGCGAGCTGCGTCGCAGCCTGGCCAACGAATTGGTGGTCGAGGCGCAGGCGCTGGCCGGGATGACCCTGCTCGCGGTCGAAGACCAGCCAGACATGCTCGAATACTTGCGGCGGCTGCTGGAAGAGCAGGGCGCCGAGGTAGTGATGGCGGGCAGCGCGACCGATGCACTGGCCTTGCTGGACGAGAGTGGCCACGAGCGCTTCGACGCCATGCTGACCGACATCGGCATGCCGGGCATGGATGGCTATGGGCTGATCCGCACCATCCGCGAAAACATGGGGCTGGATGCGATGATGTTGCCGGCCATCGCGGTGACCGCGCTGGCCAGGGCCGATGATCGCAACCGCGCGCTGGCTTCCGGCTTCCAGGAGCATTTGGCCAAACCGTACAGCGTGGCCCAGCTGGTCACGGCCGTGCGCGGGGCACGCAAACGCAAGCGTTGAGCTGTTGGCCCGGTTTTCACGGTGCCGCGGCTAGGCTGTGGGCGTTCCCATCGGAAGCCGCCCGCGCATGGCCAAGTACGCCAAACACGTCCATACCGATCAGGCGCAGATTGCCGCGTTGTCGGCGTGGGTGCTGCAGCTACCCAGCGAGGCGCGGGTACAGGTGACGCTCGATGACGGCACCCGCCTGCTGGGAACGGTCGCCGTGCGGCCGACGGTACAGACATTCCGCGACGAGGCCGAGAATGAGGGCATCAACGGCCTGCTTCGCCTGGATGATCTCGATCATCCCGAGCAGCCGCATTGGGTGTGGCTCGACACGATCCGCGACGTGAGGCCGCTGCCGCCGATCGAGGATTGAAGGCCGCTGGGCGCCGCGCAGCGCGTTTGACGAACTCTTTACCCCCTGGTCGCCCAGGTGGGGCATCATCCGGAACCCACCGCAGAGACGAGGGCGTTCCTTCGATGCAATCGCGCGTGCTTTCCCTGAACCTGCGCCTGGCCCGTTTCGCGGCCCCTTCCTTGGCGCTGGTGGCGCTGGCTTCCTGCGGTGATACCGCGCGCTACCCGATCGATGCCGGCACCGGGCCGAACCCGCAACTGCCAGCACCGGTCAAGCGCGTGATCCCCACGGTCAAGGTGGCCGAGGTCAAGCGCTGGACCGGGGACGCCACGCCGGTGCCGGCCGACGATCTGCGCGTGGTGGCCTTCGCCCGCGATCTCGATCATCCGCGTTGGCTGTACGTGCTGCCCAATGGCGATGTGCTGGTGGCCGAAACCAACGCCCCACCGCGGCCCAAGGAAGAACAAAGTGGCCTGCGCGCCAGGGTAATGGCCTCGATGATGGCCAAGGCCGGCGCCGCCACGCCCAGTGCCGATCGCATCACCCTGCTGCGCGATGCCGATGGCGACGGTGTGGCAGAGGTGCGCACGCAGTTCCTCAGCGGCCTGTATTCGCCGTTCGGCATGGCCTTGGTCGGCGACCGTTTCTATGTGGCCAACGCCGACGCGCTGGTGAGTTTTCCCTACCGCGAAGGCGACACCCAGATCACTGCGCCGCCCAAGTTCGTGGCCAACCTGCCGGGGGGCATCAACCACCATTGGACCAAGTCGTTGGTCGCCAGCCCCGATGGCAGCCGGCTCTACGTGGGCGTGGGCTCCAACAGCAATGTTGCCGAGAAGGGAATGGATGCCGAGCTCAACCGCGCCGCTATCCTGGCAGTCGATCCGCAGGATGGCAGCACGCGCCTGTATGCGACCGGCTTGCGCAACCCGGTTGGCCTGGCGTGGGAGCCGGCCAAGCAATCGCTGTGGGTGGTAGTGAACGAGCGCGACGAGCTGGGCAGCGACCTGGTGCCCGACTACCTGACCCAGGTGAAGGAAGGCGCGTTCTATGGCTGGCCGTATAGCTACTACGGCCAGCATGTCGACGAGCGAGTCAGTCCGCAGGATCCTGCCAAGGTCGCCTCGGCGATCAAGCCTGATTACGCGCTGGGCGCACACACCGCATCGCTGGGCCTGGCCTTCGGGACCAGCGACACGCTCCCGGCGCGGTACCGCGGCGGCGCCTTCATCGGCCAGCATGGCTCCTGGAACCGCGACCCGCCCAGCGGCTACAAGGTCGTCTATGTGCCGTTCGTCGACGGCCAACCGCAAGGCCAGCCGCGCACGGTGCTGGACGGTTTCCTGGATGTGGACGGCAATGCCCAGGGCCGTCCGGTGGGCGTTGCCATCGACAAGCGCGGCGGCCTGCTGGTCGCCGACGACGTGGGCAATGCCGTATGGCGGGTGACGGCCAAAGTGGCGGCGCCAATGGCGGCGCCTTCCTCGCCGTAGGCCGGGCGCTCATTGCCGAGCGCCTGGCGGCTGCCGGGCGCTCAGCGCACGGGCATCGTCGGTGTTGCCTCGAAGCGGCGCGCATACCCGCGCTCCTCGGCGATCCGTTCCACTTCGTCGTCGCCGAGTTCCGGCGCACCGTAGACCACATAGGCCACCGTGCCATCGCTGCGGGTACCGACCTGGTGCAGGCGATAACGCGGACGCCCGGCTCCGGTATTTTCCGGGTAGTGCAACGGCGGCGGGCTGTTGTCCAGGTCCATCTCGCTGTTGTCGACCACGCCACCGATAAACAGGGCTCGCATGCGGTCACTCCTCAGTATGGGGTCCAGGCACCCTACTGACTGCGGTGTTGGCATCGCATCAATGTCGTGTCGAGGCCGAGGCAGCGGCGTGCCATGAAGACGCGACGGTACAATGTGCGCTTCCCCCCGCCAGAACGCGTGCCGATGCCCGTCGCTGCCGACGCCCCGCTGCAAACCCTGTTCCTGCCCTTCGCCCAAGGCCAGTTGCGCTGGCCGCAAGGGCCGGTACTGTTCTTGCGCGCCCGCGAGGGTTGGCCTTTGCGCGAACAGGCGCAGGGCGTGCAGCTGGATTGCGTGCAAAGTTTCCGCCCCTTCGCCGACGCATTGCAGCGCGCTGGCCACAGCGTGCACGCGGAATTGCCGGCTTCGCCGCCTCCGGGAGGCTATGCGCTGGTGCTGGTACTGCCGCCGCGCCAGCGCGAGGAGGCGCGGGCGCTGCTTGCCCAAGCCCTGGCACAGCTGGCGCCGGGAGGGGTGATCGTCGCCTGCCAGTCGAACAACGAAGGCGCCCGCTCCGGCGAGGCCGACCTGAAGCAGCTCGCGGGCCTGGCCGGCAACCTGACCAAGAACCACTGCCGCGTGTACTGGACGGCGCCCCAGGCAGGCGGCCATGACGCCGCCTTGGCCCAACGCTGGACCAGGCTCGACGAACCGCGGCGCGTGCTCGGCGGCCGTTTCCTCAGCCGCCCGGGTATTTTTGCCTGGGACCGCGCTGACCCGGCCTCGATCCTGCTGGCCGAGCAGTTGCCGCCCGACCTGAGCGGCCACGGCGCCGATCTCGGTGCAGGGTTCGGCTACTTGTCCGCCGAGGTGCTCGCGCGTTGCCCCCAGGTTGCTGCGCTGGATCTGTACGAAGCAGAGGCGCGGGCATTGGACCTGGCGCGACGCAACCTGCCGCCGCTCGCAGGCGAAGTCGCCCTGGACTACCACTGGCACGACGTCACCGCTGGGTTGCCGCGCCAATACGACTTCATCGTCAGCAACCCGCCTTTCCATACGCCGGCGCGTGAAGATCGTCCGGATATCGGCCAGCGCTTCATCGCGGTCGCGGCGCAGGCGCTACGGCCGGGTGGGCGCTTGTTTGTGGTCGCCAATCGCCACCTGCCTTACGAACAGATCCTCAACGACAGCTTCGGCGAGGTCCAGGTCGCGGCCGAGCAGGGTGGCTTCAAGGCGATCGTGGCGCGCCGGGGGAAGCGCGGATGAAGCTGGTCAAGCACATTGCCAACCTGGGCTACGGCAGCCGCAAGGAAGTCACCTGGATGTTCCGTGAGGGTCGCATTACCGACGCCGACGGTGAGGTGTTGTACGCAGACGATGCCGTGCCGCATGAAGCGATCCGCGTAGATGGCGAGCCACTCGACCCGCCGATCGGCCTGAGCCTGATGCTGCACAAGCCCGCCGGCTACACCTGTTCGACCAAGGACAGCGGCCGGCTGGTATACGACCTGCTGCCGCCGCGCTTTCGCCTGCGCTCGCCTTTGCTCTCGCCGGTCGGGCGCCTGGACCGCGAAACCAGCGGCTTGCTCCTGTTCACCGACGATGGCGCATTGCTGCACCGGATCGTCTCCCCCAAGTCGCGCCTGGACAAGCAATACGAGGTCACCCTGGCCGAAGACCTGCGCGGAGACGAAGCAGCGCAATTTGCCAGCGGCGCATTGATGCTGGAATCAGACGATAAACCCCTGTTGCCGGCGGAACTGGAGGTGCTGGGCCCGCGGCAGGCGCGCCTGGTCCTGCATGAGGGGCGCTATCACCAAGCGCGGCGCATGTTCGCCGCCGTCGGCAATCACGTCGTCGCACTGCATCGCAGCCGCATCGGCGGGCTGGACCTGGGCCAGCTGCCAGAAGGGCAGTGGCGCATGCTGGACACCGCCGACCTGGCTCGCCTGTTCGGAGCGGCGGCATGACGCCACCCGCACTGCCGTTCCTGCCGCAGGCGGTGATCTTCGACATGGATGGCCTGATGCTCGACAGCGAGCGCGCCATCACCGCCTGCCTGGCGCGTGCCGCCGAAGAACTGGGCCAGTCGATTCCTCCTGACTATTGGCTGGGCATGGTGGGCAAGGGCGACGCCGCCTGCCGCGCGATGCTCGCCGAGCGTATCGGCGAAGCTGATGCTCAGGCGCTGCTGGCCCGCTGCCACGAGCTCTATGACGGCGTGGTCGAGGCCGGCGTACCGTTGCGTCCCGGCATCATGGAACTGCTCGACCTGTTGGTCGCACGCGCCATTCCGCGTGCGGTGGCGACCTCGACCCGTCGTCCGCTGGCGTTGCGCAAGCTGCAAAGCGCCGGGTTGCTGCATCGGTTCAACGTCATCTGCACCAGCAGCGACGTGGCCCATCCCAAGCCGGCGCCAGACATCTACCTGCTGGCCGCCGCGCAGCTGCAAGTCACGCCAGCGCACTGCCTGGTGCTGGAAGATTCGCCCACCGGCGTGCGTGCGGCGCTGGCCGCCGGCATGACGCCGATCCAGGTGCCCGACCTATTGGCACCGGACGAGGAAGTGCGTGCACTGGGCCACCGCATCGTCGATTCGCTGGCCGACGCGCGACGCTTGCTGGAATTGCGATTGGAAGCGGGTGGATAGGAAAGGCCTACGGAAGAAAGCTCTTTCCGCCACCGAGCGCCAACCTCAATCACGCAGCAGCAGCTTGCGCCATCCTTCGGCGCCCAGCGCTTCGAGCGTCTGCAGGTTGCGTTCGATGATGACATCCGGATCCGGGAAGGCGGCCACCGCGCGCTCCACGCTGTCTTCGCGCAACACGTGCAGGGTCGGCCAGGGCGAGCGGTTGGTGTAGTTGCCGACGTCTTCCGGGCCTGCGCCGGCGAACTGGTAGTGCGGGTGGAAGCTGGCCACCTGCAGCACGCCTTGCAGGTCCAGCGCCTCCACTGCGGCGTCGGCGTTGTCGAGGAAGTCGTTGTAGTCGAGGAAATCCTCGAGCACGAACGGGTGGACGATCAGCGTGGTGTCGATCTCCTCGGCGGGCGTGTCGCGCAGGCGCAGCAGTTCCTCGGCCAGCTCTTCCAGCAGCGCTTCGGGGGTGGTGGCGTCGCTCAAGACCAGGCGCACCTGCTGCTTGACGTAGACCGCCTTGGCGAACGGGCACAGGTTGAGCCCGATCACCGCGCGCTCGATCCAGCGCCGAGTGTCGCCGAGATAATCCAGCGAGGCCGATTCGGCGGAAGCGGCCGGCTCAGTCACGGAAATTGTCGAATTGCAGCGGCAGTTCGAACTCGCTGGCGCGCAGCAGGGCAATGGCTTCCTGAAGGTCGTCGCGCTTCTTGCCGTTCACGCGCAGTTTGTCGCCGTTGATCTGGGTGTCCACCTTGATCTTGGATTCCTTGATCTTGGCTGCGATCTGCTTGGCCAGCTTCTGCTCGATGCCCTGCTTGACCGTCACCTTCTGGCGTGCGCCGGCCAGGTTGGTCTCGACCTCGCCGAATTCCAGGCAGCGGGCATCGATGCCACGGGCGATCAGGCGCGCGCGCAGGATGTCGGTCATCTGCTTGAGCTGGAAATCGCTCGGCGCGGACTGGTTGATCACCTTGTCGTCGAGTTCGAACGTGGCATCCACGCCCTTGAAGTCGAAGCGGGTGGACAACTCGCGATTGGCCTGGTCGATCGCGTTGGTAAGTTCGTGCTTGTCGACTTCCGACACCACGTCGAAGGAAGGCATGTCTGCTCCTGAGTGCTAGGGGAGGGGCGTGATCGGCCGGCGCCGTTCTGGACAGGGAATTATGGGCGCCAGGGCCACGCGCGTCCAAGCCGCCGGCCCAGGCGCGCATTCACCCCGGGCACCGCATGCGCGGAAAACAACGAAGGCGCCTCGCGGCGCCTTCGTGCCATCAAGCCCGGCGGCTTGCGCTCACCACTGGAAGCGTGCGGTCGCCGTTACCGTGCGCGGGTAGCCGTAGTAGCACCAGGTCGCGCTATTGCAGGCGGCGATGTACTTCTTGTCGGCCAGGTTGGCGGCGTTGAGCTGGAAGCGCCACTGGTCGAGGTCGTAGCGCAAGGCGGCATCCCACAGGGTGTAGGAGGGGGTCTGCCAGAGGTTGTAGATGTCGCCGTACTGACTGCCGGTGTAGCGCACGCCGGCACCGAAGCCCAGGCCGGCCAGCGCGCCGGTGGTGATGGTGTAGTCCGCGCCGAGGGAGGCTTGGCTGCGCGGCTGCAATGCGATTTCCTTGCCCAGGGTGCCGGGGGCGGTGGTCCGGGTCACTTCCGAGTCGGTATAGGTGTAGGCACCGTAGACGCTGAGGCCAGCGCCGACATTCCAGCGACCTTCGAGCTCGACGCCGCGTACCCGCGTCTCGCCTTGCTGGACGGAGAACAGCGTGTGCTCGGGGTCGACCGTCAGGGTGTTCTCCTGGGTGATCTGGTAGGCGGCCAGGGTGGCCAGCAGGCGGCCGCCGGGCGGCTGGTACTTGATGCCGGCTTCGATCTGGTCGCCGCTGGTTGGCGCGAACGCCTTGCCGTTGAAGTCGGTGCCGACGGTGGGCTGGAACGAAGTCGAGTAGCCGATGTACGGCGTGATGCCGTTGTCGAACAGGTAGTTCACGCCGACGCGGCCGGTCGCCTTGTCATCACTCTGGTGCTTGCTGCCGCCGTTGATGCGGTCCTCAGTGTCGGTGCCGACCCAGTCCTGGCGACCGCCTACCGTCACCACCCACCGGTCGATGCGGATCTGGTCCTGCAGGTAGGCGCCAATCTGCGATTGCACCTGCACCTGGTGCGAGGTGAAGGCCGGCACGTCCAATACCGCGCCATAGACCGGGTCATAGGCATCGATCGGCGGCACGCCGAAGGCGAAGGCCGAGGCGTAGTCGTCGCGCAACCGGCGGTAATCCAGGCCCGCCAGCACCGTGTGCTCGGCCCGGCCGCTGGTGAAGCGGAACTGCAGGTTGTTGTCCAGGCCGACGCTGGTGGACTTGTCCAGGCGCGGGTAGTAGTAGCGCGCGACCAGGGTGCGGCCAGGATCGCTGCCGGGGCTGAAGTCGTCCTGCAGGCCGAACAGGCCCAGGTTGGCGTTGCTGGCGTCTACTTCGGCTTCGCTATAACGCGCGTTCTGGTGGAAGCTGACGCCGCCGCCAAAGTCGTGGGTGAACTCGTAGCCCAGCGACTGCAAGGTCTTGTCGTAGCCGCTGGTGCCGGGCTCGCCACCAAAGAAGCTGCGCGAGATCCGACGGCCATTGGCCCCGGGCTGCAGCGAGCCTTCAAGCGGCAGGAACCCGCCGGCCTCGACCGTATCGGCCTTCTGCCAGCGCGCCAGCACCGTCAGCGTGTTGGCCTCGTCCGGCTTCCAGGTGATGGCCGGGGCCAGGTA
>DATLJF010000113.1:0-8911 GCA_035539015.1 Stenotrophomonas sp.
TCTCTCCGCTTGGGCGCCACAACTACGACGAAAAAGCGATCCGCTCACAGCAGTCGCTGTTGCACGTGCTCGAGCACGCAGGCATCGGCACCTTGTGGCGCGACAACCAGAGCGGCTGCAAGGGCGTGTGCGAGCAATTGCCCACGCAGTTGCTGCAGGACGCCGAATCGCCCACGCTCTGCCAGGGCGACCGCTGCCTGGATGAAATCCTGCTGGATGACTTGCCCGCACAGGTCCGCGCCCGCCCCGGCGACCGCGTCGTGGTGCTGCACCAATTGGGAAATCATGGGCCCAGCTACTTCCAGCGTTATCCGCCTAGGTTCAAGCGCTTCGTGCCGGCCTGCGAGGACCCAGACCTGGGCCAATGCAGCCGCGAGCAGATTGTGAATGCCTACGACAACGCACTGCTCTACACCGATCATTTCCTCGGCCGCACCATCGCCTCGCTCCAGGCCATGGACGACTACGACAGCGCCATGCTCTACGTCTCCGACCACGGCGAATCGCTCGGCGAAAAGGGCCTGTACCTGCATGGGGTGCCGTACGCCATTGCGCCGCGGGAGCAGACGCGGATCCCGATGGTGATGTGGTTCGCGCCGTCCTTCGCTACTGCCCGCGGCCTCGACCTGGCCTGCCTGCAGCGGCGCGCGACCCAGCGCACCGATCACGATCATCTGTTCGCGTCGATACTCGGCCTGATGCAGGTGCGCACGCGGATCTACGACGCCTCGCGCGACCTGTTCGCCGGTTGCGTGGGACGTTAGCGGGCGAGCGAGGAGGACAGGTCGAGCGAGGCGATCGTCCCGCGCCCCTCGACCGATTCGAACTGCAACTGCCAGCCCAGGTGCTCGCACAGCCGTCCGATCAGGTCCAGGCCGATGCCGGCACCGCGCCCGCTGTGGTTGCCGCGTGCCATCCGCGCGTAGATCGCGCTGATCTCCTCCGGCGACATGCCGTGGCCGGGATCTTCAATGCGTACCGTGGCCGGGGCCGACAACACGATCCGGATGGTGCCGCGGTCGCTGTTCTCGATTGCGTTGCGCAGCAGGTTGCCGATGGCGGCCTGCAGGATCGCCACCGGTGCGGACAGGCGTACGGCGGTGTCGGCCTGCAGTGACAGCGCCAGGTCCTTGTCGGCGCTCAGGTGGCGGTGGTCATCGACGATCTCCGGCAGCAACTGGTCCAGGCGCACCTCGTCGTTGCTGCGCGCCATCCGCGCCGGGTCCTTGGCCAGCACCAACAACAATGCCAGCAACTGCTCCACGCCTTCGGTGGTCTGGTGGATGCGCTGCAACTGCTGGCGCACCGCCGGCGCCATGTCTTCGTGGGCCAGCGCCAATTCACTGGCACCTGCGATCACCGCGATCGGCGTGCGCAGCTCGTGGCTGGCGCTATTGACGAACGCACGCTCGCGTTCGACGAACTGGTCGTTGCGCGCCAGGTAGTCGTTCAACGCCTCGGTGATCACCGTCTGCTCGCTGCTGGCCCGCGCATCCAGCGCTACGCGCTGGCCGGGCCGGTCCGGCTGCAGCCCGCGGATGCGCTCGGCCATCTGCGTCAGCGGCCGCACCACCCGGCCCATGCCCCAGCCCACCAGCAACCCCAGCAACACGATCGCGACCAGGTTCGAAGCCACCATCCACAAGCCGAGGTTGTTCTCGTGCCGCTGCAACTCGGTGATGTCCAGCGCCAGCACCAGGCGCCGGCCGTTGACGTCCTGCACCATCAGCACCTTGTCGCGGCCGTGGTAGGCGATGCCGTCATGGATGCCCGGCAGCAGGCCGGTGTATTCCGGCGGCGGCGGCGAATCGTCGTCATCGCCGAATAGCTGCACGGTCTGGCTGTCGGTCCAGTGGTAGTCCGGATCCTCGGCGCTGCGCTGGACGAAGTGGTCCAGCTCCGATTGCAGCAGCGAGTGCCAGGTCAGTTGCTCGGCCTGTTCGTTGACGATGTAGCCATGCACGAATACCGCCAGCGAGATCAGCGCGGCGTAGACCACCAACCAGAGCGTCACCTGCCGGCGCAGTGCGCGCGGCTTAGTGGCCATCGTCGGCCTCCGCCGCGCTCAACTGGGCCAGGCGGTAGCCCACGCGCGGCAAGGTATGGATCAACTTCTCGGCGAACGGCCCATCGACGCTGCGGCGCAACTCGTAGATATGCGACCGCAACATGTCGCCGTCCGGCGGCTCGTCGCCCCACAACGCATGTTCCAGGCGCTCACGCGTCACCGCCGCCGGGCTGGCCTGCATCAGCACTTCCAGCAGCTTGCGGCAGGCCGGATACAGATGCAGCGGGCGGCCTTCGCGCGTAGCTTCCAGCGTGGCCAGGTCCAGGCGCAGGTCGGCCACCTGCAAGGCCTTGCTGCGGCCGCGGCCCTGGGCGCGCAGTTGCAGCGCCTCCAGCCGCACCTCCAGCTCGGGCAGGGCGAACGGCTTGGTCAGGTAGTCGTCGGCGCCGGCGCGGAAACCGGCGATCTTGTCGGGCAGTTCATCGCGCGCGGTCAGCATGATCACCGGCACTTCCGAATGATGCTCTGCGCGCAGGCGCCGCAGGACCTCGGCGCCATCCATGCGCGGCATCATCCAGTCCAGGATGATCGCGTCGTAGGTCTGGGTCGTGGCCAGATGCAGGCCGGTGGTACCGTCGGGCGCGGCATCCAGCACGTGGCCGCGCGCTTCGAAGTAATCGAAGAGATTGGCGACCAGGTTGCGATTGTCTTCGATGACCAGGAGCCGCATGCAATATCCGTTGGGGGGACGGGCGTCGGCCAGGGCCGCAACCGCATCCTAGCGGGATGATGTCGGAAAGGTGTCGAAATTCTCCGCTTCCGACATTCTTCCCACCCCCGCCGCACCATGCTGCTCGGCTCTTCGCCTTGATCCGGCCGCGGCCATTTCGACCCGACTTCCCTCTTTGCGCTGGGCCCGCGTGTTGGTCGCCCTGGCGATCGGCCTCAGCCTGCTCGCCGGCCTGGGCCTGCGCCAACCCAACCCGGCCGACGAACCGCGCTTCGTGCTGGCCGCGCGCAGCATGGTCGAGAGCGGTCAATGGCTGCTGCCGCATCGCGGCAGCGAGCTCTACGCGGAAAAGCCACCGGTGTTCATGTGGTTGCAGGCCGCGGCCTACGAGCTCATCGGTGACTGGCGCATTGCCTTCCTGCTGCCCTCTTTGCTGGCAGCCCTGCTGACGCTATGGCTGGTGCGCGATCTCGGCCGCCGGCTGTGGCACCGGCGCATCGGCGAGACCGCCGCCCTGGCGGTGTTCTGCACGCTTCAATTCGGCCTGATGGCCAAGCGCGCGCACATCGACATGGTGTTGCTGGCGATGACCACGCTGTCGCTATGGGGCTTGGTGCGCCATTTGGCGCGCGGCCCGGCCTGGGGCTGCTGGTGGCTGGGCGCGTTTGCCGCCGGCTTGGGCACCGTGACCAAGGGCGTGGGGTTCCTGCCATTGCTGGTGCTGCTGCCCTGGGCGCTGTACGCGCGCCGGCGGCTGCCCGCCTGGCCGGCGCAGCCCGGCGATGGCTGGCGCTGGGCCGGCGCGCTGCCGATGTTCCTGGCCGGCACCGCGGTGTGGCTGCTGCCGCTGGGGCTGGCCTTGTGGCATGGCCACGATCCGCAACTGCAGGCCTATGCCCGCGAGATCCTGCTGCGCCAGACCGCCACGCGCTACACCGCGGCCTGGCACCACGTGCAACCGGCCTGGTACTACCTCAAGGTGATCGCGCTGCTGTGGCTGCCCGGCAGCCTGTTGCTGCCCGCGCTGCTGCCGGCGTGGTGGCGCCGGCTCAAGCGCGGCGATGCGCGGCTTGGCCTGCTGCTCGGCTGGAGCGTGCTGGTACTGCTGTTCTTCAGCGTCAGCCCGGGCAAGCGCGAGCTGTACATCCTGCCGATCCTGCCGGCGGCATGCCTGGCGGCGGCTCCCTTGCTGGTCGGCCTGTTGCGGCGCGCACTGCCGCGCCGGCTGTTGTGCGGCTATGTCGTGGTGCTGGGCGTGGCCGCGCTGGCGTTGGCGTTCGGCCCGTGGCTGGCACGCGATGCCGCGCGCCGCGAGTTCGACGCCACCACCGTCGCGCACCTGCGCTACGGCCTCCTCTTCCTCGGCGCCGGCTTGTGCGCGATCGCCGCGTGGGCGCGCGAGCGCCGCGCCGCGCTCGGCGTGGTACTCGCCACCGCCTGGTTGTGGACGGTCTATGGCCTGGCCCTGGCGCCGGCGCTGGATGCGTACAGCTCGGCCTCAGGCCTGATGCAACGCGTTGGCGAACGCATTGGCCCGCAAGCGCAGCTGGGCATGGTCGCCTGGCGCGAACAGAACTTGCTGCAAGCCGACCGACCCGTCACCGAGTTCGGTTTCAAGGCCGATTGGGCCACGCAGTGGGAGAAGGCTGGCCCGTGGTTGGCGCATGCCCCGCGGCAACGCTGGCTGTTCGTATTGCGCCAGGCGTTGAGCCCGTGCGTGGATCGCGCACAGGTCATCGAGATCGGCCAATCCAATCGCAACCAATGGCTGCTGGTGCCGGGCACGGCCTGGCGCAGCGCGTGCGCCGAGGGCACGCCGGCTTCCGGCGAGCCGGACGACAACGACGACTGAACAAAGCGCGGTCGCCGCCGCGCGATCCGACCACTCTCCGACAACTCGCTCCCGATCATGGCCGCACTCTCGGTATGACGGCTTCCCATGAATGTCCCTTCCGCATCCGTACTGACGGATGTCTCGCCAGGCGTGCGCCGCGCAATCGATGCACCGTTGGCCACCCACCTGTACCTGCCACTGGCGCTGCTGCTGATCGTCAATGCATGGCTGGTCGGCGGCGGCGGTGACTTCTGGTTCGCCGATCTGCTGTATCGGCTCGAAGGCAACCAATGGGCCCTGCAGCACGCCTGGTCCACCAACCAGTTGATCCATGGCGCCGGCAAGTGGCTCAGCCAGCTCGGCGCGCTGTTCGTGCTGATCGCCACGCTGCGGGCCTGGCTTGTGCCCGCGCATCCGCGCCGCTGGGCCTGGCTGGCCCTGCTGTCATCGATCGCCGTCTCGACCGGGCTGGTGTCGCTGCTCAAGCACGTCACGCGGATGGATTGCCCCTGGGACCTGGCCCGCTACGGCGGCGGCCGTACGTTCTACGGTTTGCTGGAATCGCGTCATGGCCTGCCCGCCTCGGGCTGTTTTCCGGCCGGCCATGCCAGCGCCGGCTATGCGTGGCTGGCGCTGTACTTCTTCGCCCTCGCGGTCGCGCCACGCTGGCGCTGGCCGGCATTCGCGCTGGCGCTCGGCAGCGGCCTGGTGTTCGGCCTGTCGCAGCAGTTGCGTGGGGCGCATTTCCTTTCGCATGACCTGTGGAGCCTGGCCCTGTGCTGGAGCGTGCCGCTGATGCTGTTCCGCCTGCTGCCGGTGCCGGCATGAACGTTTCCCTCTCACGCCCGGCGTGGCGCCAGTGGCTGCGCAGCCTGGACTGGAGCTGGCGGCCGACGCTTTCCAGTGAAGGCCTGATCCTTGCCGCGAGCGTGTTCTTTGCGCTGGCCTGCAACGGTCCTTTCTGGCGCAGCGCCATGGCCTGGAGTGGCGGTGGCATCGGCATGGCGCTGTCGCTGTTCGTGGTGCTGGTGGCGGTGCACTCACTGTTGCTCGGGCTATTGCTGTGGCGGTGGAGCGCCAAGCCGGTGCTAACCGTGCTGCTGCTGAGCACCGCGCTGGCGACCTACTACATGGGCCGCTACAACGTCTTCATCGACGCTGACATGCTGCGCAACGTGCTGGCCACCGACCGCAAGGAATCGGGCGAGCTCATCACTCCGTCGCTGATCCTGCCGCTGCTGTGCTACGGCCTGCTGCCGATCGTGCTGCTGTGGCGCCTGCGCTTGCGCCAGCGTGCGCCGCTGCATGCCGTACTGGTGCGCGCCGGCTTCCTGGTGGCAATGACCACGGCCGCGGCCATTGCTGCGCTGCTGTCTTTCCAGGACTTGTCGGCGCTGATGCGCAACCACCATGAGATCCGCTACCTGGCCACGCCGATCAACACCCTCGCCGCACTGCGCGCCAACCTGAAATCGGCAACGCCCAGCCACCACGCGCCGAAGCTGCCGATCGGCGAGGACGCCAGCGCCACCCCGCGCGCGCCACAGGCGCGGCCGCGGCTATTGCTGATCGTGCTGGGCGAGACCATGCGCGCGCAGAATTTCGGCCTCGACGGCTACGCGCGCCAGACCACGCCGGAGCTGGCGCAGGTCGATGGCCTGGTCAACTTCCCCGACATGCATTCGTGCGGCACCAGCACCGAGGTATCGGTGCCGTGCATGTTCTCGCCGTGGGGCCGCCACGATTACAACGAGGACCGTATCCGCAGCCACCAATCGCTGTTGCACGTGCTCGACCACGCCGGCATCGGCGTGCTGTGGCGCGACAACCAGAGCGGCTGCAAGGGCGTGTGCGACGGCCTGCCGATCCAGGCGCTGGACGATGCCAAGGTCGAAGGCCTGTGCCACGACGGCCGCTGCATGGACGAGGTGCTGTTGCAGGACCTGGCCGCTCAGGTTCGAGCGCGCCCGGGCGACCGCGTCGTGGTCCTGCACCAGCTCGGCAACCATGGCCCGAGCTACTACGAGCGCTACCCGGCCACCTTCGCCCGCTTCGGGCCGGCCTGCCAGAACCCCGACCTGGGCCAATGCAGCCGCGAGCAGATCGTCAACGCCTACGACAACGCGGTGCTGTACACCGACCACTTCCTCAATCGGGCGATCGGCGCATTGCGTGCCATGCCCGATTACGACACCGCGATGATCTACCTGTCCGACCATGGCGAATCGCTCGGCGAGAAGGGCCTGTACCTGCACGGCGTGCCGTATGCGATCGCACCGCAGGAACAGACCCACGTGCCGATGCTGATGTGGTTCTCGGCCCAGTTCGCGCATGACCGCGGCCTCGACCTGCAATGCCTGCGCCAACGCGCCGCCGGCCACGCCGACCAGGACAACCTGTTCCCCTCGGTCCTGGGCCTGATGCAGGTCCGCACCGGCCTGTACGACGGCAGCCGCGACCTGTTCGCCGGTTGCCAGCGTGCCGGCGCCAGCGCGCTGGCGGACGCCGCGCAGGCGCCGCGCGCTCCGGTCTCGCCGATTGCGGGACCCTCGCACTCCCGCGCCCTGCCCTGACCGTCGCCGCGCCCGCCCTTGCAGCGTCGGCGCGCGACCTCTAGCCTCCGCGGATCGCTCTCTGCCAGGATCCGCCGTGAATCCACGCCTCGCCTTGCTCGCCGTCGCCACCGCCGGCACGTTGGCCCTGTCCGCCTGCCATCGCGAACCAACCCCGACGGCGGCCACGCAGGACGCGCGCAAGCCACCCGCTGAAAGCGCCGACGCCTTCATCGCCCGGGTCAACGCCGAGTACAAGGCGGCCTATCCGGAACTGTCCTCGGCGCAGTGGTTGTCATCGACCTACATCAACGACGACACCCAGCGAGTGGCGGCCAAGGCCAACGAGCGTGCACTGACCCAGCTCAATACCTGGATCGCGCAGGCCCGCCAATACGAAGGCCAGCCGATGTCGGCCGACACCGCGCGTTCGCTGCAACTGTTGCGATTGATGAGCGCGATGCCGGCTCCCCGCGACCCGGCGCGCCTGGCCGAGCTGACCACCCTGGCCGCCAAGATGGAAGGCGACTACGGCGCCGGCACCTATTGCCGTGGCGAGGGCGATGCCAGGCAGTGCCGCCAGCTGGGCGAACTGGAGCAGGTGCTGGCGCGCAGCCGCGACTACGACGAACAGCTCGATGCGTGGCAGGGCTGGCATTCGATCTCCGTGCCGATGCGCGCGGACTACCAGCGCTTCGTCGAGCTCGCCAACGAAGGCGCGCGCGACAGTGGCTTTGCCGATGTCGGGCAGATGTGGCGCAGCGGCTACGACATGCCGCCGCAACAGATCGCCGCCGAGACCGATCGCCTGTGGGACCAGGTCAAGCCGCTGTACGAACAGTTGCAGTGCTACGCCCGTGGCAAGCTCGACGCCCACTACGGCGCCGACAAGGGCGAACTGCCCGGCGGGCTGCTGCCCGCACACCTGATGGGCAACATGTGGCAGCAGGACTGGAGCAACCTGTGGGACCTGCTGCAACCCTATCCCGGCGCTGGCGATCTCGACATCACCGCCGCGCTGGAGAAGCAGTACCAGGGCGAACTGAGCGCCGCCCTGGCGCGTACGCCCGCTGGCAACGGCAGCAGCGCCGAGGCGCGCTTCAAGGCCGAGCGCGAGGCGCAGCTGCGCACCGCCAAGGCGATGACCGAGCGCGCGCAGGATTTCTATACCTCGCTGGGCATGCAGAAGCTGCCGGACGGCTACTGGCAGCGTTCGCAGTTCATCAAGCCGCTGGATCGCGACGTGGTCTGCCATGCCAGCGCGTGGGACCTCAACATGGGCGGCGAGCCGGCGCAGAAGACTGGGCCGGACGTGCGCACCAAGATGTGCATCAAGCCGACCGAGGAAGACTTCACCACCATCTACCACGAGCTCGGGCACATCTACTACGACCTCGCCTACAACCCGTTGCCGCCGCTGTTCCAGGGCGGCGCCAACGATGGTTTCCACGAAGCCATCGGCGACACGGTGGTGTTGGCGATGACGCCGGACTACCTGCATTCGGTCGGCCTGGTCGGCGAGCAGCAGCACAGCCGCGAGGCGCTGATCAACGCGCAGATGCGCATGGCCCTGGCCAAGGTCGCGTTCCTGCCGTTCGGGCTGATGATCGACCGCTGGCGCTGGGGCGTGTTCGATGGTTCGATCACGCCGGACCATTACAACCAGGCCTGGTGGCAGTTGAAGGCCAAGTACCAGGGCGTGGCGCCGGTGAGTGCGCGCGACGAGCAGTTCTTCGACCCGGGCGCCAAGTACCACGTGCCGGGCAACACGCCGTACACGCGCTACT
>DATLJF010000114.1:0-2331 GCA_035539015.1 Stenotrophomonas sp.
TGGCGGGGGTGGCTTCGGTGGAGGCGGTGGCTTCGGCGGCGGTGGCTGGGGGGGTGGCGGTGGTTCTTCCGGAGGCGGTGGCGCCTCGGGGAGCTGGTGATGCGCTGGCTCCGCCACCTGTTTGCCCCCTCCGCCCGGAAGCTGTTTCCGCCGGCCACGCTGGACGTGATCACCCAGGCGATCGCCGAAGGCGAGCTGCTGCATAGCGGCGAGGTGATGTTCGCAGTGGAATCCGATCTTGGCCTGGCGGCCTTGTGGTCGGGCGCTACCGCACGCCACCGCGCCGAAGCTGCGTTTGCGCAACTGCGAACCTGGGACACCCACGCCAACAATGGCGTGCTGATCTACCTGCTGCTGGCCGACCATGCGATCGAGATCGTCGCCGACCGTGGTCTGCACGGCCGGGTTTCGCCGGCCCAATGGCAGGAGATCTGCCGGCGCATGCAGGCGCTGCTGCAGGCAGGGCAGGCCGAGCAGGCCGTGGTGGGCGCGATCCAGGCCGCTTCGGCGCTGATCGCCGAGCATTACCCGGCCGTGGAAGGGCAAGCGAACGAAGACGAGCTGCCGAACCGCCCGCAGTTCCTAGGCTAAGCGTGGCCGCAATGGCGACGGCCGCGGTCAAGCCGCGGACCGTGGCCGGTGGCAGAATAGCGACTCGTTTCCGTCGGGCCGCCACGTGATCTATCTCCACCACATCGATCCCATCGCCTTTTCGCTCGGCCCGGTGCAAGTGCACTGGTATGGGTTGATGTACCTGCTGGCGTTCTTCAGCGCCTGGGCGCTGGGGCGCTCGCGCGTGCTGGCCGGGCGCCTGCCCGGCGTGGACATGAACGGCTTCTCGGACCTGTTGTTCTACGCCATGCTCGGCGTGGTGATCGGCGGGCGTGTCGGCTACATGCTGTTCTACGCCTTCGATACCTGGCTGGCGAACCCGCTGGTGTTGTTCAAGGTCTGGGAAGGCGGCATGAGTTTCCACGGTGGCCTGCTCGGCGTGCTCGCCGGTTGCCTGTGGTGGGTGCGCAAGCAGCGCCTGCACTTCTTCGACGTGATGGATTTCGTCGCGCCGCTGGTGCCGCTGGGCCTGGGCTTTGGCCGTCTTGGCAACTACATCGGCGGCGAGTTGTGGGGCAAGTACACCGGCGGTGGCTGGGGCGTGATCTTCCCGCGCGCCGAACAGAGCCTGCAGGGGTTGCCTTGGGAGCAGCTACAGGCGCAGTACGCCAGCGGCGCCCTCAATTCCCTGGCACGTCATCCCTCGCAGCTGTACGAAGCCTTCCTGGAAGGCGTGGTGATGTTCGTGGTGCTGTGGCTGTACTCGGCCAAGCCACGTGCGCGTTTCGCCGTGTCCGGCCTGTTCGCGCTGATGTACGGCCTGTTCCGATTCCTGGTCGAGTTCGTGCGCATGCCCGATGAAGGTGTCTACGTCGCCTTTGGCTGGCTGACGCGCGGGCAGATCCTGAGCCTGCCGCTGATCCTGCTCGGCCTGTGGTGGCTATGGCTGTCGCGGCGCGCGCCGGTGCTGCAACCGGTGCCGCTGGCAGTGGCGGTGGAGAAGAAGCCATGAAGCAATACCTGGAACTGCTGCGCCACGTCCTCGAGCATGGCGCGGAGAAATCCGACCGCACCGGGACCGGCACGCGCAGCGTATTCGGCTGGCAGATGCGCTTTGATCTCAACCAGGGTTTTCCGCTGGTCACCACCAAGAAGCTGCACCTGCGTTCGATCATCCATGAGCTGCTGTGGTTCCTGCAGGGCGACACCAACATCGCCTATTTGAAGGAGCACAAAGTTGGCATCTGGGACGAGTGGGCCGACGAAAACGGCGACCTCGGCCCGGTCTACGGCAAGCAATGGCGCAGCTGGCCGGATGGCAAGGGCGGGCAGATCGACCAGATGCAGTGGCTGGTGGAGGAGATCAAGCGCAACCCGGATTCGCGCCGGCTGGTGATCAGCGCGTGGAACGTGGCCGAGCTGCCGCAGATGGCGCTGATGCCGTGCCACAGCCTGTTCCAGTTCTACGTAGTGGATGGCAAGCTCAGCTGCCAGTTGTATCAGCGCAGTGGCGATATCTTCCTCGGCGTGCCGTTCAACATTGCCAGCTACGCCTTGCTGACCCATATGGTGGCGCAGGCGACTGGCCTGGGGGTCGGCGATTTCGTCCACACCCTGGGCGACGCGCACCTGTACTCGAACCATTACGAACAGGCGCGCGAGCAACTGACGCGCACACCGCGGCCGCTGCCGCAGCTGCGCTTGAATCCCGCGGTCACCGACCTGTTCGGCTTCCGCTTCGACGACATCGCGATCGAAAACTACGATCCTTATCCGGCG
>DATLJF010000115.1:0-18926 GCA_035539015.1 Stenotrophomonas sp.
TGATCTCCGGGGTGGACAGGCCGTCGGGCAGTTCGGCCAGCACTTCCGACGGCGTTTCGTCGCGCTGCGCCAGCACTTCCAGCAACCGCGCGGCCGCATACAGGCCGTCATCGAAGCCGTACCAACGCTCCTTGAAGAAGAAGTGGCCACTCATCTCGCCTGCCAGCTCGGCATCGGTCTCGCGCATCTTCGACTTGATCAGCGAATGCCCGGTCTTCCACATCATCGGGCTGCCGCCATGGCGCAGCACGAAGTCCTGCAGCTTGCCGGTGCACTTGACGTCGTAAATGATCAAGGCACCTGGGTTGCGCTGCAGCACGTCGGCGGCGAACAGCATCAGCAGGCGATCGGGGAAGACCATCTTGCCTTCGCGCGTCACCACGCCGAGGCGGTCGCCATCGCCATCGAAGGCCAGGCCGATGTCGGCGTCGAAGCGCTGGACCATCTGCACCAGGTCTTCGAGGTTGTGCGGTTCGCTCGGGTCGGGATGGTGGTTGGGGAAGGTGCCATCGACATCGCAGTACAACGGGATGACTTCGGCGCCGATCGCTTCGAGCAGGCGCGGCGCGATCTCGCCGGCGACGCCATTGCCGGCGTCGGCCACCACCTTGAGTGGGCGGTCGAGCTGCACGTCATCGGCGATGCGCTGGATGTAGTCGTCGCTGACATCGCGCTGGCTGAGGCTGCTGGGCTCGCCCGCGGTATGCAGGCGCCCCTCGGCGATGCGGCGGTACAGGTCGGTGATGGCATCGCCCGCCAGCGTCTCGCCGCCGACCACGATCTTGAACCCGTTGTAGTCCGGCGGGTTGTGGCTGCCGGTCACCGCCACGCAGCTACCCGCGCGCAGGTGATAGGCGGCGAAGTAGACCACCGGGGTCGGCGCCAGGCCGATATCGGTCACCTGGCAGCCGGCGCGGCGCAGGCCTTCGATCAGGCCGGCGGTCAATTCCGGGCCGGACAAGCGACCGTCGCGGCCCACGACCACATCACGCAGGCCCTGCGCCTGCATCACGCTGCCGATGGCCTGGCCGATCAGCTCGGCCACCCCGGGGTTGAGTTCCTTGCCGACGATGCCGCGGATGTCATAGGCGCGGAAGATATCGGCGACCACGGTGGGCGCGGCGGCGCGGCGAACCGCACCCGCACCCTCCTCGTCCGCCGGCGCTGCCGCTGCCGCCGCCGCGGCGACCTCCGCGTCCTGGCGCAGGCTCTCGCTCAAGGTCGGCGCATCGCTGCTGTCTTCCTGCGTCGCACGCCGCTTGGGCAGGCGCACGCGGCCACGCGCCGCCAGCACGGCCAGCACCGCCAACAGCACCAACAAGACAGCGACGATCAGGCACGGGATTGCGCCCAGGCCAAGCGGGCCACTGTCCACTTCCGCCACCGCGGCGGCCAGGCGCAGCCCTTCCTTGCCCAGGGGGCGCGACATCGCTTCGGCCGAGTTGGCCAGCGACGTGTCGCCCTTCTGCACCACGTTGAAGGCGCCCTGGCGCAGCGCCAGGTAGCCGTCGGAAGGCACGTCGAGGGCATCGAAGGGCCCGGTCAGGCGCAACAGCGGCAGCCGCACGAAGCTCACCGCCGGCACGTCGCCCAGCTGCACGCGGGCGGCCACGCCCAACCGCGCCTGGCCGTCATCACGGACCACGCGCACCTGCGCCTTTTCGTTCTGCAGGGCAGCTTCGAGCAGGGCCAGGCGCGAATAGCCGAACTTGGCGCTGTCGGCGTAGGCGTCGGCCAGGTCGGCGCCCCATATCTGCACATCCTCGGCACCCTTGAAGCGTTCGCGGATGACCGTTGCGGCGGCGGTGGCATCACCCGCGGCCAGGGCTGCGACGACCGGCTCGTCCTGCAGCAATTTGTCGTACTGCCCGGCCTGAGCCGCCAGCGCACGTCCGATCTCGCCCAGCGCGCGGTCACGCGAGGCGCTGACTACATCGACCACGTTGCCGTGCCGCCACTGCACATACCCGTTCCAGCCGAACCACGCCGCCAGCAACAACGCCAGCAGCGCCAGCAACGGCGCGGACCTGCGCAGGCTGGACACGGCCTGCCCGCCTTCGTTCGTCCTGCTCATCTCGACAGCCCCCTGTCAGCGCACGCCGGTGTGGCCGAATCCACCCGTACCCCGTGCACTGTCGGCGAAAGTATCCACCACCTGCAACGTTGCGCGCACGATCGGCAGCAACACCAATTGCGCGATGCGGTCCCCCGGCGCGATCGTGAAGGCCTCCCGGCCCCGGTTCCAGACGCTGATCAGCAGCGGGCCCTGGTAGTCGGCATCGATCAGGCCGGTGCCGTTGCCCAGCACGATGCCGTGCCGATGGCCCAGCCCGGAGCGCGGCAGGACCACCGCGCACAGGCCGGGGTCGTCGATATGGATCGCAATGCCACTCGGCACCAGGACCGCATCGCCTGGCTCCAGCGTCATCGGCGCCTCGGTGGCGGCGCGCAGGTCCATGCCGGCGCTGGCAGCGGTCGCGTAGGCCGGCAGCGGCCACTCGTCGCCAAAACGGGGATCCAGCAGCTTCAGCTGCAGGGGGTGGTCCGTCACGCTCATGCTTGCAGCCTCTCGGAGATCAGTTCGAGCAGCCGTTCGGCCAGGTCGGCCTTGCTGCTGCTGGGAAAATTACGTTCGCCGCCCTGCCAGTAGGCCGTGGCGGCGTTGTCGTCGCTTTCGAAGCCGCTGCCGCTGAGGCCGACCTGGTTGGCGATGATCAGGTCCAGGCGCTTGGCCGCGAGCTTGCCGCGCGCGTATTTCTCCACGTCGTGGGTCTCTGCGGCGAAGCCGACCACCAGTTTCAGCGCGCCGGTCTGGGCGGCGACCTCGGCCAGGATGTCGGGGGTGCGCACCAGCTCCAGGGTGAGGGTTTCGCCGGTCTTCTTGATCTTCTGCGGCACCGCCCGCCGGGGGGTGTAGTCGGACACGGCCGCCGCGCCGATGTAGATATCGGCCGGGAAAGCCCCCAGCACCGCCTCGCGCATTTGCGCAGCCGAGCGCACATCGACTCGCTGCACCCCTGCCGGCGTGGCCAGGTGCACCGGCCCGGCGACCAGCACGACCTCGGCACCATGGCGCGCGGCGGCGGTGGCCAGGGCGAAGCCCATCTTGCCGCTGCTGCGGTTGCCGACGTAGCGGACCGGGTCGAGGTCTTCATAGGTGGGGCCGGCGCTGATGACCAGGCGCAAGCCCTTGAGGCGGCCGTCGCCCTGGGCCTGGGCCGCCGGCGCAACCGACTCGGCCAGCGCGCGTACCAGGTCGTTCGGCTCGACCAGCCGACCCGGCCCGGATTCACCCTCGGCCAACGGCCCATCGGCCGGCCCGACCACGCGCACGCCGCGCGAAGCGAGCGTGGCGACATTGGCCTGGGTGGCCGGGTGCAGCCACATGCGGTGGTTCATCGCAGGGGCCACGGTGACCGGCGCGGTGGTCGCCAGGCACAGGGTGGTGACCAGGTCGTCGGCGTGGCCGTGGGCCAGCCGCGCGATCAGGTCGGCGGTGGCCGGCGCCACCACGACGCGGTCGGCCCAGCGCGCCAGTTCCAGGTGGCCCATCGCCTGCTCGGCGGCGCTGTCCCACAGGCTGGTGCGCGCGGGGTAACCGGACAGCGCCTGGAAACTGAGCGGCGTCACGAATTGCTGGGCGCCTGCGGTCATCGCCACCTGTACGTCCGCCCCGGCATCGCGCAGGCGGCGTACCAGTTCCAGCGACTTGTAGGCGGCGATGCCGCCGCCCACGCACAGCAGCACGCGCTGTCCCTGCAGCGGGACGGACTCTGAAGGGGCAGTCACGTAAGGGAATTCCTACACATACAAGGAGAATTAGATTAACCGAAGGCCATGGCCAGGCTGATATCGACTGCCCGGTGCAGCATGCATCCTAGCCATATGCACATAAAGAATTGGCCAGCTGAACTGCGTCCGCGTGAAAGATTGATCAGCCAGGGTCCGGGCAAGCTGTCCGACGCTGAATTGCTGGCGATCTTCCTCGGCTCCGGGGTGCGTGGCCAGGATGCGGTGGCAACCTCGCACCACCTCCTGCAGGAAGCGGGCAAGCTGCGCGGGCTGCTCGATCGGGGCACCCGCGAAATGACCCGCCTGCCCGGGCTGGGGCCGGCGCGGGCGTGCAAGTTGTCCGCGGTCCTGGAACTCAACAAGCGCCACCTGTGGGCGGGGCTGGAGCGCGGCTGCGCGCTGACCAACGCGACCGACGCCGGCGAGTACTTCTCGGCGCGGTTGCGCCCGCACAAGCAGGAGGTCTTCGCGGTGCTGTTCCTGGACAACCAGAACCGCGCGGTCGCCTTCGAAGAGCTGTTCAGCGGCACCATCAACAGTGCCCAGATCCATCCGCGCGAGGTGGTCCGCCGGGCCCTGGCCCACAATGCCGCCGCCATCATCATTGGGCACAACCATCCCTCCGGGCATGCCCAACCTTCGGCAGCCGACCGCAGCCTGACCCAGGAGGTCCAGAAGGCGCTGCGGATGGTCGACATCCGCCTGCTCGACCATTTCGTCATCGGCGACGGCCCGCCGATGTCCATGGCCTCGCTCGGCTTGCTCTGAAAGCGCTGGAGCCCGTCCCGGCCGGCCCCACGCAAGCCGGCCGGCTCGCTTCTGGCGACCCCAGCTGAACGGCCGCCGCGTCCATTCCCGCGCGGTCGGTTAAAATCGCCGCCTTTCTCGTTCTGCGCAGAATCCTCCGTGAAACCCCAACTCCGCGCCCTGATTGGTCAAGGCATCGAAGCCTTGCGCGCCAACGGCACCTTGCCCGCCGACACCTTGCCGCCGGACTTCGTGGTCGAGCGCCCGAAAACCCGCGAGCACGGCGATTTCGCCACCAATGCCGCGATGCTGCTGGCCAAGGCTGCGCGCAGCAACCCGCGCGCCATCGCGCAGGCGCTGGTGGCTGCGCTGCCAGCCAGCGACGACGTGGCACGGGTGGAAATCGCCGGTCCCGGGTTCATCAACTTCCATCTCACCCCCACCGCCTACCAGCGCGAAGCCGCCAGCGTGCTCAAGGAGGGTGGCGACTACGGCCGCAATCTCAGTGGCGACGGGCGCAACGTGGGCGTGGAATACGTGTCGGCCAACCCGACCGGTCCGCTGCATGTCGGCCACGGCCGCGCGGCGGCGATTGGCGACAGCCTGGCGCGGGTGCTCGATGCTAATGGCTGGAACGTCAAGCGCGAGTTCTATTACAACGATGCCGGCGTGCAGATCGAGAACCTGGCCCGCTCGGTGCAGGCACGCGCGCTTGGCCTGACCCCGGACAGCGAAGGCTGGCCGGAGGACGGCTACCGCGGTGACTACATCGCCGACGTGGCCCAGGCCTACCTCACCGGGCAGACCGTGGACCTGGAAGGCCACCTGGTCACCGGCGCCAAGGACCCGCAGGACTTCGACGCGATCCGCCGTTTCGCCGTGGCCTACCTGCGCAACGAACAGAACCACGACCTGGCCGCTTTCCGCGTCGACTTCGACATCTACTTCCTGGAAAGCTCGCTCTACAACGATGGCAAGGTCGAGGAGGCGGTGCAGAAGCTCATCGCTTCCGGGCACACCTATGAGGAAGGCGGCGCGCTCTGGCTGAGGTCCACGGACTTCGGCGATGACAAGGACCGCGTGATGCGCAAGTCCGACGGCACCTATACGTATTTCGTGCCGGACGTGGCCTACCACCTGACCAAGTGGCAACGCGGCTACGAGCGTGCGATCACCGAGCTGGGCGCTGACCACCATGGCTCGCTGGCGCGCGTGCGCGCCGGCCTGCAGGCGATGGAGCTGGGTATCCCGCAAGGCTGGCCCGAATACGTCCTGCACCAGATGGTCACGGTGATGCGGGGCGGCCAGGAAGTGAAGCTCGGCAAGCGCGCCGGTGGCTACGTCACCCTGCGCGACCTGATCGAGGAAACCAGTGCCGATGCCGTGCGCTGGTTCCTGATCGCGCGCAAGCCCGATTCGCAGCTGACCTTCGACATCGATCTGGCGCGCCAGCAGAGCAATGACAACCCGGTCTTCTACGTGCAATATGCGCACGCTCGCGTCTGCAGCCTGCTGCGCCAGGGCCAGGAAAAAGGCTTGGCCCACGATGTGAACCGTGGCATCGCCGGCCTTGGCAAGCTCGAAGACGAAACCTCGCTGTGGCTGATGGTCGAGCTGTCGCGCTATCCCGAAGTGGTCGAGGCCGCCGGCGAGGCGCTGGAACCGCATCAGATCGCGCAATACCTGCGTGAATTGGCGCATGCCTTCCACACGTGGTATCACGGGACACCGGTGCTGGTGGACGATGCGGCAGAACGCGACGCCAAGCTGGCGTTGGCGCAGGCCGCGCGCCAGGTTCTGGCCAACGGCCTGGAACTGCTCGGCGTCAGCGCACCGGAAAAAATGTAAGGAACCCGCGGGTTCCGGCAGTCCACTGGAGAAGTAGTAGATGGCAGCACGACGCGGTAAGAGCCAGGCCAAGCGCAACAGCAGCAACGGCACGCCCGGCTGGGTCTGGCTGGTGGCCGGCGCGGCGATCGCGGCGGTGGTGTTCCTGGCTGCCCCGGGCCTGTTCAAGAAGGATGGCGACGGCTTCCTGCGGGTCGGGCCGCGCCCGAACCCGGACGCGCAACCGGCGCCGGTGGCCGATGCCGATGTCGACACCCCGGCCGAGCTGCCACGCCCGGCCGGCAAGCCGGCCGACAAGGCCGATGCGGCCGCGCCGACGCAATACGACTTCTACACCCTGCTCCCAGGCAAGGAAGTGCAGATGTCCGACGCCGAGCTGGCCGCCAGCGCGCGTGCGGAAGAAGCCGCGCGCGCCCGTGCCGCGCTGGAAGGCAAGCCGGTGCCGCCGGCCCCGGCCAGCGTTGCCGCCACTGCTGGCAACCCAGCCCAGCCGGCACCGGTGTCCGAAGCCCCGGCACCCAAGCCGCTGGCCGAAGTAGCGCCGGCCCGTGCCGCGACGCCTGCGCAGACGCCTGCGAACACCATGGTGCCTGCGGCGGCGCCCACTCCTGCGCCGCGCGAGACCGCAGCCGCACCGGCCGCCGCCGCCGCCGCCGACAACGTCCGCTACATCCTGCAGGCCGGCTCGTTCGGAGCTTCCGGAGATGCCGAATCGACCAAGGCCAAGCTGGCCATGCTGGGCCTCAGTGCCCGGGTGGAGTCGGCGCAGATCGGCGGGCGCACGGTCTATCGCGTTCGCATGGGGCCCTACGGCACCGCGAGCGAACTGGCCGAAGCGAAGCAGAAGCTCAGCGGCAGCGGCGTGCCGGCGATCGCGATCAAGGCGCAGTAGTCGCCTCGCCAGCGCTTTCGACAACCCGGCCCGGCGCCGGGTTTTCTTTTTGTGCGTACCGGGTGTGGCGCGATGGTGCGAAAATCTGCGCTTCGCTTTCCTTCGGAGCTGCCATGACCCAGACCGCCCTCATCACCGGCGCCACCTCCGGCTTCGGCCTGGCCGCTGCGCGGCGCCTGGCCACGGCCGGTTGGCGCGTGATCGTCACCGGGCGCCGTGGCGAGCGCTTGCAGCCGCTGGTGCAGGAGTTCGGCGCCGACCAGGTGCATGCGGCGATCTTCGACGTGCGCGATACGACCGCGATGGACGCGGTTCTGGCCGCGCTGCCGGCGGCGTTTGCCGAGATCGACCTGCTGGTCAATAACGCCGGCCTGGCCCAGGGCACCGCCCCGGCGCAATCGGCCGCGCTGCAGGACTGGCACACGATGATCGACACCAATGTCACCGCGCTGGTGAACCTGACCCATCGCTTGTTGCCGCGGTTGATCGCACGCAAGGGCGCGATCATCAACATCAGCTCGGTGGCGGCCACCTACCCCTACCCGGGCGGCAATGCCTATGGCGGGACCAAGGCGTTCGTGAGCCAGTTCTCGTTGGGGCTGCGCTCGGATCTGCACGGCACCGGGGTGCGGGTAACCTCGATCGAGCCGGGCATGGCCGAGACCGAATTCACCCTGGTCCGCACCCATGGCGACCAGGGCGCCTCGGACAAGCTCTACGCCGGGGCCAATCCGATGACCGCCGAGGACATCGCCGAAACGATCTTCTACGTCGCCACGCTGCCGCCACACTTGAACATCAATCGCCTGGAGATCATGCCGGTGACGCAGTCTTTCGCCGGGTTCCAGGTGGCACGCGAGTCTTGAGCTCAGGCCGCGGCGGTTGCCAGTCGCGCCGTTAACCAACGCGAGCGCAACTTCAATCCGGGGCGTTCGATCGTGTAGTGCAATGCGGCGGCGGTGGCTACCGCCGCCGCCCCATAGATCAGGAACGCCAGCACGCCCCGTCCCTCCAGCCAGGCGCCGAACTGCTGCTGGATCACGTGGTACACCGCCTTGTGCACCAGGTAGAGGCTGTAGGAAATCGCCGCCAGCCAGCCGGCCAAAGGCGCGAGCCACTGCTTCATGCGGCCTCCCGGGGCGGCGCCGGCGAAGACCAGCAGACCCATTCCCAGCGCCAGCACGGCCCAGCCCAGGGTATTGCCGAGCAGGCCCACACGGTCGCGAAACAACCACAATGCCCACGCCATCACCGCCACGCCCGCCAGCAGCGCTGTATTCGCATACGCCTGCGCGCGCTCCCAGGCCAACGGACGCCACGTCCGCCAAGCCGCGAGCAAAACGCCGGCGAGCAAGCCGTCGAGGCGATTCCAGGTAGGGAAGTACAGATCCTCGACGAACCAATTGCGTGCGGCCATGTCCGGATCCAGCGCGTGGTTGTGTAGCCAGATGCCGCCTCGCAACGCGATTCCACCCAGCACGACCATGGCGGCGAGCACCGCCACCCATCGCCAGGAAGCACGCCCGGCGACCGCCGCCGCGAACCACGGGAACACCAGGTAGAAGTGCTCCTCCACGCACAGCGACCAGGCGTGCGAGAAAGCGGCCCTGTGGCTGTAGTCGATAAACAGGTTGAGGGTGAACGTCAGGAACATCCACGCCGGCGCGATCCCGGGCACTTCGCGGATACCCGGCGCGATCACGTAGATCAACAACACCAACAGGAATGCCGGCAAGATGCGAAACGCGCGCCGCAGATAGAACTCGCGATAGTCCAGCCGCGCGCCAGCGGCCAGCGGGCGCAGCACCTGGCTGCCAATCAGGAAGCCGCTAAGGACGAAGAACAGGTCCACGCCCATCCAGCCGTAGCGAGAGAGCCAGGACCAGTCCGGACCCAGGCCGCCGACCACGAAAGAATGGAACAACATCACCCATACGATGGCGATGGCGCGCAGTAGATCCAGTCCAGGCAGGCGCATGGGCAATGGCAGCGTAATCAGGTCGCCGATTGTAGACACGCGACAGCGCGCGCGCTCAGCCCACCAGCGGAAAGTCCTCGACGATATCCAGCACCCCGTTGATCAGGAACTGCACGCCCAGGCACACCAGCAGGAAGCCCATCAGCCGGGCAAAGGCATCCACGCCGCTCTGGCCGATCACGCGGATGATCGCGCCGGCGCTGCGCAGGCACAGCAGCAGGATCACGCAAAACAGTGAAAAGGTCAGCAGCGGCGCGCCCCACATGATCCAGGGCGCGAACGGCATCTCGTCCTTCATCGCCGCCGCGGTGCTGATGATCAGGGCGATCGTGCCGGGGCCGGCGGTGCTGGGCATGGCCAGGGGTATGAAGGCGATGTCGCTCTTGCTGTGCTGGCGCAGCTCCTCGGTGCGGCTCTCCACTTCCGGTGCGTCCTCCGGCTTGTCGCGCGGGAACAGCATGCGAAAACCGATGAAGGCCACGATCATTCCGCCGGCAATGCGCAAGGCGGGAATGGTGATGCCGAAGACTTCCATCACCGCCTGGCCGGCGTAATAGGACACGCACATGATCGCGAACACGTAACCACAGGCCAGCAGCGCCTGGCGATTGCGTTCCTGCGCGGTCATGCCGGTGGACAGGCCGAGCAGCAACGCCACGGTGGTCAGCGGGTTGGCGATGGGCAGCAGCATCGCCAGCCCCATCGCCACGGCCTTGAGCAGTTCCAGCATGCCGGTGCTCCACGAAGGACGAGAGCCGGGCGGGCCCGGCACCGGCGATCATCCCTCATTCCGGCGTCGGCGGCATGTGTCGACCGCCGTACCCATGCTCAGACCAGCGGTTCGTCCGACAGATAGGTATACCCGGTGAGCCCGGCCTCCAACGCCTCGGACAGTTCCTGTGCCCGCGCCACCGGCAGTTGCGCGGCGGCAATGCGTTCGGCGTAGGCAGCGCGCAAGTCGTCGAGGCGGTAGCCCACGTAATCCAGCATCACATCGGTGGTGTCGCCACGGCGTTGCTGGGCAATGCGGTAGCCCTCACCCTCGACAGCCACTTCCACCGCGTCGGTATCACCGAACAGGTTGTGGATGTCGCCGAGGATTTCCTGGTAAGCGCCGACCAGGAAGAAGCCGATCCGATAGCTTTCGCCCGAACGCAGCGCATGCAGCGGCAGCGAGGTGTCCAGGCTCTCGTTCTCGACATAGGTCTTGACCATGCCGTCCGAGTCGCAGGTCATGTCGCAGACCACGCCGCGGCGGTCGGGGGCCTCGTCCAGGCGCTCGATCGGCACGATCGGGAACACCTGGTCGATCGCCCACACATCGGGGATCGACTCGAACACGCTGAAGTTGACGAAATACTTGTCTACCAGGCGCTCGTTCAATTCGTCCAGCAGCGGCCGATGGCTCTTTTCGTCGAAGCTCAGGCGCGCACGCACGGCGTGGGCGATGGCATAGAACAGGTCGTCGATGCGCGCGCGGTGGACCAGGTCGATCTGCCCGAGCGCATAGGCCGACAGGCCTTCGGCGTGGAAATGCTGGGCCTCCTGGAACAACTCCACCGCCGGGCGCACGTCCAGTTCTTCGTGGATTTCGCGCAGGTGGCGAATGGCCGCCGGCTCGTCGTCATGCGCATCCGGCACGCGGCCTTCGGGCGCCTGCTCGACCTCGGACACATTGGCGATCAATACCGCGTGGTGCGCGGTCATCGCGCGCCCGCACTCGGTGACGATGCGCGGCTGCGGCAGGCCGTGCTCTTCGCAGGCGTTGGCCAACGGCTGGACGATGTTGCTGGCGTAGGAATGCAACCCATAGTTGATCGAGCAATAGCTGCGCGAGCGGGTGCCTTCGTAATCGATGCCCAGGCCGCCGCCGACGTCGACATGGCTGATCTTCGCGCCCAGTCGCGAAAGCTCGACGAAGTAGCGGGTCGCCTCGCGCATGCCGTTGGCGATGTCGCGCACATTGGAGATCTGCGAGCCCATGTGGAAGTGCAGCAGGTTCAGGCAGTCGGCGTACTCGGTGTCGCGCAGCGACTTCCACAGGTCCAGCACCTGGCGCGGGGACAAGCCGAACTTGGCCTTGTCGCCACCGCTGTTCTGCCACTTGCCCGCGCCCAGCGAGGCCAGGCGCATGCGCACGCCCAGGCCGGGCTTGACCTCGAGCTTGCGCGACTCCTCCAGCACCAGCTTCAGCTCGGAGGGCTTCTCGATGACGATGAAGGTCTGCAGGCCGAGCTTGCGGCCGATCAGCGCCAGGCGGATGTACTCGCGGTCCTTGTAGCCGTTGCAGACGATCAGGCCACCGGGACGCGACAGCGCCAGCACCGCCATCAGTTCCGGCTTGCTGCCCGCTTCCAGGCCAAAGCCTTCGCCGTGGTGCGAGGCCAGGGTGCCGGCCACGCCGCGATGCTGGTTGACCTTGATCGGGTACACGGCGGTGTAGCCACCGGCGTAGTCCCAGTCGGCCTGGGCCTGGCCAAAGGCGGACTGCAACTTGCCCAGGCGCTGGCCGAGGATGTCCGGGAACCGAACCAGCAGGGGCAGCTTGGCGCCGCCGGCGCGCGCGGCGTCCACCACTTCCGGCAGCGACACGGCCGGGCCGTCGGCGCCGGTCGGGCGTACCACCACGTGTCCGGCCGCATCGACGTCGAAATACCCGTCGGCCCAGTGTGGGATCGAGTACGTCTTGCGGGCGTGGTCGATGGACCAGGTCATGGGCGGTTCCGGCACTTGCGAGGGACGCGCATTCTACCCGCCTCACCCTGCTACTTGCGGTCAAGGTGCCGTACGCGGACGGTAACGGACGCATCAGGGCGGCTTCGCTACAATGCGCGCCCTCTTCCCGCCCCCGGCCGCCTGGCCACGGCCCCGTCGCAAGGAATCCCCATGAGCACCCAGGACAACTGGTACATCGAGCATTTCCAGCCCACCGGCTCGGCCATCGGCTACCGCATTACCGGCAAGCTGGACGAGGTGCAGTCGCCGTTCCAGAAGATCGAAATCTACGACACCACCGACTGGGGCAAGTTGATGGTGATCGACGGCGCGGTGATGCTGACCACGCGCGACAACTTCTTCTACCACGAGATGATCAGCCACCCGGTGCTGTTCACCCACGCTGCGCCCAAGCGCGTGGTGATCATCGGCGGCGGTGACTGCGGCACGCTGCGCGAGGTGCTCAAGCACCCGGGCGTGGAGCGCGCCACCCAGTGCGACATCGACGAACAGGTCACGCGGATGTCGGAGAAGTACTTCCCCGAACTGTGCGAGTCCAACGGCGACGCCCGTGCCGAGCTGCTGTTCGACGACGGCGTGGCCTACATGGCCAATTGCCCGGCCGGTAGCGTGGACATCGTCATCGTCGACTCGACCGACCCGGTCGGCCCGGCCGAGGGCCTGTTCAACAAGGCGTTCTACGACAGCTGCTTCCGCGCGTTGAAGGACGACGGCATCCTGGTGCAACAGTCCGAGTCGCCGCTGGCGCTGCTGGACCTGATCAAGGAAATGCGCCAGGAAATGGGCAAGGCCGGCTTCCAGTCGTTCAAGACCCTGCCGTTCCCGCAGCCGTGCTATCCCACCGGCTGGTGGAGCGTCACCCTGGCACGCAAGCAGGCCGGCGCCGACTTCGCTTTCCGCCAGGCCGATGCGCAGGCCAAGGCTTTCGACACGCTTTATTACAGCGCCCACCTGCACACCGGCGTGCTGGTCGCCCCGCCGTTCGTTGCCCGCGCACTGGGTGAGTGATCCAACGGCGGACGCCGGGCCGGTGGGCACGCAGCGCGCGCGCGAATGGGCCACGCGCGCCAGCTTCCTGGTCGCCGGCATCAATTTGTCGGCGTGGGCGCCGCTGGTGCCGTACGCGCGCGACCGCCTGCAGGCCAGCGAGGCCCAACTAGGGCTGATGCTGCTGGCGCTGGGCATCGGCTCGGTCAGCGCGATGCCACTCGCCGGCTGGGCGGCCAGCCGGATTGGCAGCCGGCGCCTGATCATCTTGCTCGGCGCGCTGGCGGCCCTTTGCCTGCCGGGCCTGGGTTTCCTGTCCAGCCATGCCGGCCTGGCCGCACTGCTGTTCATCTATGGCGCCGCACTCGGTGGCATGGACGTGGCGATCAACCTGCACGCGGTGATGGTGGAACGCGAGTCCGAGCGGCCGCTGATGTCCGGCTTCCACGGCTGTTTCAGCGTGGGCTGCATTCTCGGCGCCGGCAGCGTGGCCGCCGCGCTGTGGCTGGGCGCAACGCCCTGGCAAGCGGTACTGCCGATGGTGGTCATCGCCGGACTGACCCTGTGGCGCTGCGCGCTGCATCTATTGCCGGCCGGTGGCAGCGGCGAAGGCTGGCACTGGCCGCATGGCCGCCTGCTGCTGTTGGGTGGCATGGCCTTCGCCACCTTCCTGATGGAAGGCGCGATGCTGGATTGGAGTGCGATCGCGCTCAACAGCCTGCAACACGTGGACACCGCCCGCGCCGGCAGTGCCTATGCGGTGTTCGCGGTGACCATGACCGCTGGACGCTTCGCGGGTGACCGTTGGGTGTCGCGCCATGGCGGCATGCCGGTCCTGCTGGTCGGTACCGCGCTGGCGGTGGGCGGGCTGGCCCTGGCGCTGTGGACCGCGTCGGCCTGGCTGGCGTTGTGTGGCTACGCATTGGCCGGCCTGGGCGCGGCCAATATCGCGCCGCTGGCCTTCTCCGCAGCCGGCCGCCACCCCGGCAGCAACCCACAAGTCGCTGTCGCGGCGGTGTCGGCCATGGGGTACACCGGCACCTTGGCCGGCCCGGCGCTCATCGGCTTCATCGCCCACGCCAGCAGCCTGCCAACGGCGTTGTCATGGGTCGCGGTAGGCCTGGCAGTCGCGGTCGTGGTGGGCGCGGCCAGTGTTCGAAAAGCGTAGGCCGCACCCATGGAACCGGCATTTTGTTCCAATGGCGGAACATTGCATTTTTTTAACATTAAGAATTTAAAGACTGGTGAGTTCTAAAATTGCTCCCCTGCGCCGGGCCAGCCCTGGTGCGGGATTACCTGCGAAGACCGGCCTCCCCCATAGCGCCGGCGCAGGCCCAGGAGCAACAAATGAATACGCGCGTCCCCACCGCGATCGATGCCGCTGCCGAGGCCGCCGTCCTGCTGAAGGAAGGCACCCGGCTGCTCGAACCCAATGTCTACCGCACCCATGTCGATGGTCGCCCGGCCGTGGTCAAGGACTACAGCCGCTACCGCCGCACCGTGCTGGCGCCGATCGCCCGGCTGATGGTTCGGCATGAGGCACGCATGCTTGAGCAACTGAAGGGCTGGCGCCATGCGCCGGCGCTGCTCGGCACGCTCGGCGGGCTGGCCCTGGGCATGGAGTTCATCCCGGGCGAAACGCTGAGCGCCAGCGCGCTGGTCGGGCAGGAAGTGTTCAAGGAACTGCAGGCGGCGGTGGAGAAACTGCATTCGGCCGGCATCACCCACAACGACCTGCATGGCACCAACGTGGTCATCAGTGCCGGCGTGCCGGTGTTGATCGACTTCACCTCGGCGTGGCGCTTCCCGCGCTGGTTGCGCGACAACGTGATCTCGCGCCAGCTGCGCCGCAGTGACCAGGCCAACCTGCTGAAGATGCAGAAGCGCCTGACCGGCGTGGCGCCGTCGCCCGAACAAGCGGCGCTGGCCGCCGAGCCGGTCTGGGTGAGCGCTATCCGCAGTAGTTGGAAGCGCTTCTACCGCCGCATGAAAGGCGGCGCGGCCTGAGATGCGCGCGACGCGCCTACAGCGCGTCGGCGTCCAGCTCACCGGTGCGGATGCGCACCACGGTTCCCAGGTCGTAGACGAAGACCTTGCCGTCGCCGATCTTGCCGGTGCCGGCGGCGCGCACGATCGCCTCGACCACCGCCTCGACCTGGTCCTCGGTGACCGCAACTTCGATCTTCACCTTGGGCAGGAAATCGACCACGTACTCGGCACCCCGGTAGAGCTCGGTGTGGCCTTTCTGGCGGCCGAAGCCCTTGACCTCGGTCACGGTGATGCCGGCCACGCCGCAGCCGGCCAGCGCCTCGCGCACGTCGTCGAGCTTGAACGGCTTGACGATGGCCATGATCATCTTCATCGGACATTCCCTGGTGTCAGGTTTTGAAGAATACCCTGTCCGATCCGGCGGCGCGGCGCGTGACGCCCAGCGCGCGGACCCTGATCGCGGCTTATCCTTACGGCCTTGCGACCGCGCCGCCGATGGCGCACGCCCGGCACGCAGTAGATGCTGGCCTGGCCTACCGGAGATGCCCATGATCGACTTCAACCACCTCGACGACCTCGCCCGCCGCCTTAGCGACCTGGTGCCCCCCGGCTTGCGCGAATCGCGCGACGAACTGCAGGCCAGCTTCAAGAGCGTGCTGCAGGCGGGCCTTTCGCGGCTGGACCTGGTCACGCGCGAGGAGTTCGACGTGCAGCGCGCCGTGCTGCTGCGCACCCGCGAAAAGATCGAGGCGCTGGAAAAGACGGTTGCAGCCCTCGAAGCACGCAGCAACGGTCCGACCTGAGTTGGACCCGCTGTTCGCCGCATGAGCCTGGCGCTCGTGCACAGCCGCGCGCGCGTGGGCGTCGCGGCACCGGAGGTCAGGGTAGAAGTTCATTTGTCCGGCGGTTTGCCTTCCACGCAGATCGTTGGTTTGCCGGAGGCGGCTGTCAGGGAATCGCGCGAGCGTGTGCGCACGGCGATCCTCTGCGCGCAGTTCGAATTCCCCGCCAGGCGTATCACCATCAACCTGGCGCCAGCCGATCTACCCAAGGAAGGCGGCCGCTTCGACCTGCCCATTGCACTGGGTATCCTGGCGGCCAGCGGCCAGATCGACCGCGATGCATTGGCAACCCTGGAGTTCGTTGGCGAGCTGGCGCTGACCGGCGAGCTGCGGCCGGTCGACGGGGTCCTGCCTGCCGCCCTGGCGGCGATGCATGACGGACGACGACTGGTGTTGCCGGCGGCCAATGCCGGTGAGGCAAGTCTGGCCAGCCACGCGTTGCCCATCCCCGCACGCACCTTGCTGCAGGTGTGCGCGGGTTTGCGTGGCGAGCAGCCATGGCCTGCGCTACCAGAGGAGCCAGAAGACTTTGCGCTGACGCCCGTCATCGGCGACCTGGCCGATGTGCGCGGGCAACCGCAGGCACGGCGCGCACTGGAAATCGCCGCTGCCGGCGGCCACCACCTGCTGTTGTGCGGCAGCCCTGGCAGTGGCAAGACCTTGCTGGCTTCGCGGCTGCCAGGCCTGCTGCCTCCCCTCAATCAGGACGAGGCCCTGGAAGTAGCCACGATCGCTTCGGCCAGCCAATCCGGCCGCGGCCTGGAGATCGCACGTTGGCGGCTGCGGCCGTTTCGCCAGCCGCACCACACTGCCAGCGCAGTGGCGATGGTCGGCGGCGGTCCGCTGCCGCGCCCGGGCGAGATATCGCTGGCGCATCACGGCGTCTTGTTCCTGGACGAATTGCCCGAATGGCAACGCCATGCGTTGGAAGTCCTGCGCGAGCCGCTGGAATCGGGATCGATCGCCGTATCGCGCGCTGCGCTGCACCTGACCTTCCCGGCGCGGTTCCAGCTGGTGGCGGCGATGAACCCGTGCCCCTGCGGCTGGGCAGGCGACCCAAGCGGGCGCTGCCGCTGTACCGGCGATGCGATCCGCCGCTATCGCGGGCGCATCTCCGGCCCGCTGCTCGAACGCATCGACCTGCACGTGGAAGTACCGCGGTTGCCGCCACAGGCACTGCGTCGCGACGCACCCCGCGGCGAGGATTCGGCCACGGTGCGCGCGCGGGTGATGGCGGCGCGTGCGCGCCAGCTACGGCGCGCAGGTTGCGTCAATGGTTGCCTCGATACCGCAGCCACGGCGCGCGACTGCGAGTTGTCGCCCGCGGACGAATTATTGCTGGAACACGCCATCGAACAATGGCAACTGTCCGCACGCTCGATGCATCGCATCCTGCGCGTGGCGCGCACGATCGCCGACCTGGACGACTGCCAGGCCATCGGGCGCGCCCACCTCAGCGAGGCGATCGGGTACCGCCGGATGGATCGCGAGCTGCGCTGAGGCGGGCAGCTCGCGACGCGCAAGCACTACTCGATTGGCGCAGGCGCAGGCACCGGCACCACCAGCGGCACAGGCGCCATGCCCGCCAGGCGCCGCAGGTGACGCCACTGCACCACGCCCATCGCCAGGAACACCAACGCGATCACGCCAACGCTGGCAGCCAGCTGCGGGTCGTCCGGACTATCGAACAGCGGCGCGGCCGCCGGCAGGCGGGTAAAGGTTTCGGTGAGGCCGGGAATGAAGTGGAAGAACAGCGCCACGGTGTACAGCAGCGAGGCCATGCGCAATGCCTGCCAACGCAGCGCGCCGCGCCGTTCGAACCACACGCCCAGTGCCAGTACCGCCAGCGTCGCCAGGCTGAGCACGTGCGGCTTGCCGAAACCACCGTGGTGGTAGATGAACAAGCCGGTGATAGCCGAAAGCGCAGTGAACAGGACGAACACCCGGCCGGCGCGCGTGTCGCGGCCGATCCGGAAACGCGCGAACAGGGCGACGAAGCCGGCACCCATGCCGATCAAGCTGATAACCGTGTGCAACATGCCGAATGCAGTGATTCCAAGCATGACGAAACTCCCGGATCGAAGGGGGCAACGGGAAGTACGCGGAGGGGACGGCACGAACGACTGCGCCCACAGCATAGCGCGGTCTTCCGGTCTCCTAACGGGCAACGTCGCGGGGGTCGTCATTCGGCCAGGCGTCCGGCGGGCGTCCACGCCACATTGATGGTCCTGCGCCTACGGTGCCTGTCCAAACACAGGAAGCCCCCATGTCCGCCAGCGACGTCACTGCCATCCCCAGCCTCGACCTGTCCCGCTACCTGGGCACCTGGTACGAGATCGCTCGCCTGCCGATGCGCCACGAACCGGCCGACGGCACCGACGTGTCCGCCCACTACTCGCTGGACGAGGATGGCAAGGTGCGGGTGCAGAACCGCTGCCGGGTGAACGGCGAAGTAGAAGAATCGATCGGCCAGGCCACGCCCGTGGATGCGGGTAACAGCCGGCTGGAGGTCACTTTCCTGCCCGAGGGGCTGCGCTGGATTCCCTTCACCAAGGGCGACTACTGGGTGCTGAAGCTGGACCCGGAGTACCGCTTCGCGCTGGTCGGCACGCCCAATCGGGAATTCCTGTGGCTGCTGGCGCGCGAGCCCCGCATCGACCCTGCTGTTCGCCAGGCCTACCTGGCCGAAGCGACGCGGCAGGGTTTCGATTTGTCACGGCTCATCGATACCCCCCACACCGGCACGCCCACGGCCTGAGCGACCAGCGCGACCGCGCTTCACTCCTGCTCGGGCGGTGTCAGCGCGTCCAGTTCATGCGCGGCCGCCTGCGCGGCTTCCAGGGTATCGAAGGCCACGCCGGTGTCGCCCACCACGTATTTGTCGCGCAGCTGCGCACCGGCCACTTCCTGGATCCGACAGATCGGGTTGCTGTCGCTGCCACCTACTCGCTGCCTGTCCATCGTCTTCTCCCGTGAACTCACCGGCAAGCTAACGGTCCGGCGCCGGGCGGCGCGTGAACGAGGCGCGCATGCAGTTCGTGAAGCACCCGACCGGGCCCGCTCCGCTATGCTCGGCGCATTCCCGACCGCAAGGAGAGAGACCGGTGAAACAGCT
>DATLJF010000116.1:0-4645 GCA_035539015.1 Stenotrophomonas sp.
AGCCACGCTCGTCGTGCAGGGCGCGGCGCACGCTCTCGGAGAAATCACGCCAATGCAGGTTGGCCAGGGCCGCCAGGCCGGCGCGAGTCTCATCGCGGCGCCGCCGCACCCACCACAGGTACACCGCCGCAGCACTCCACACCACGATGGCCAACAGCAGGGCGAGAATCCAGGAAAACATGCAATAACCGTGTAGAACCCAGGGGCTGGCGCGCAGCGATGAACGCGCAGTCTATATCGGCGCGCGGCGGGCAATCATGAGAGACGGTTTTGCAGGGCCAGGCGGGCCGCCGCGGACGGGAAGTGCCCGCCAGTCCGGAGCCGAGAGGGGAGGGAAGCAAACGGCGTCTGAATGGACTGGCGGGCAGTTCGGATTGTCGGAAAATCGATGTTGCTTTGCAACATTCAGCGGCGATGGCGCAGCGGTGCGCTCAGCCCAGGCGTTCGCCGTCCGGGCCTTCGATATCGCTTTCCGGCTCGCTCGGCCCGCGCGCCACCCGCTCGGCGGCAGCCAATCGACTCACCTGGCTGCGCAACTGCGAAATCTGGCGACGCAGGGCGTCCACTTCCTCGCGCTCGGGTACATCGAGCCGGCGCAAGGCACTGCGCAGGCGGTCGTCGAAGGCGCGTTCGATCCGGCCCCAGCCCATCGCGGCGTTGTCGCGGACCTGGTCGAAGCGACTCTGTACTTCGTCGCGGACGCTCTCGCCCCGTTCTTCGGCGCGGCGGCGGCCATCGCGCTCCACCTCGGCGCCTTCCTGGACCAGGCTGTCGAACAAGCGGCTGCCTTCTGCCTGGGCCCGTTGCAGGGCGCCCAGTCCGGCCCACCACACATGCTGGGCCGATTCGCCCAGCCGGCGCGACCATTGTTCGGCCTGCGCCTGGAAAGCCTCGCCGGCATCATCTTCGGGCTCGCCGCCACGGCGGCGGTTGCGCTGCGCGTTCGGATTTGCACTGGCCATGATGTGGTTCCCATCAGCGACGGAGGGGGCCAGCCTAGCGGCGCCATTGCATTGGCCGGGTGAAACCGGCGCGGCCAGGCTTAACCGAGCTTGTCGCTGAGAACGCGGCGGATCTCGGTCTCGACCATGCCCTTCATCGCCGAGAGCAGGAAGCCGAGGGTGGCGGTCACGCGCACCGCGCCGGGCAGCAGCTGGATCGCACCGTCCACGCCGCTGCCGCTGAACTGGAGGCTGTCGCCCTGCCAGTGCGAACGCAGGCCGAAGCGCGCGTCGAGCTTGTGCGCGGCTTCTTCGATCGCCGCGCGCGCCTGTTCGGGAGATTTGCCATGTTCCTGGCGGATATCGATCGTGGACATGCCTGCTCCGGGCAACGGGAAGTCGCGCATTGTGGCCGTGTTGCCGGCGCGCTTCCAGATCACCTCGCGCGCGTGGCTGCTGTGCCTGCTTCTGGATGCCAGGGCAACCTGCTAGGCTGCGCCGCGTGCGCGAACTGCAAGTCCACTTCACCCACCGGCAGCAGCCGGACCATCCGCTCAAGCCCGGCGTCCACCGGATCGTTCGCCATGCCTCGGGCCATGTGCGGCTGGTCGACGATACGCAGGGGGCCTTGCTGCTGGCCCAATTCTGCCTGGACCGCCGCGGCCTGTGGCTGCAGGTCGCCAATGGCGTGCGCGGCATCCACGTCAACGGCAGGCCGGTGCGGCGCATGGCGCTGCTGCGGCCCGGCGATGCGGTCTATGCCGACGGCGTGGAGATGGTGCTGCGGGCCAAGCTGGCGCCGCAGACGCGGATTCCCGCCGCGGCCAATGACGCACCAGGCGATGCCCTGATGCTGCTGCGCGGCGTCGGTGGCCGCCACCATGGCCGTTGCTTCACCCTGGAGCAGGCGCGGCTGGTGGGCAGCGACGCCGGCGCCGACATCCTCATCGACGACGACCTGTTCGCCGCCCGCCATGCACGGCTGGAGCCGCATGACGGCCGCGTGCTGCTGCGCGACCTCGGTTCGCAGGACGGCAGCGTGGTCAACGGGTTGCCGGTGCGCGATTGCTGGCTTCAGCCGGGCGACCAGCTGGTATTCGATACCCAGCACCGCTTCGTGCTGGAAGTGCCGGTGCAACCGCCGTTGGTCGAGGCCGAGCCGGTGGCCGACACGCTGGCCCCGCGCAAGCCGGCGGCGGCCGAAGGCGAGGGCGCAAGGCCAGGTGGCCGGGTCAGCCGCTGGCCCTGGCTGCTGCTCAGCGCGGTGCTGCTGGCCGCGGTGCTGAGCGCGCTGCTGTGGTTCGGCGCGCGCTGACCGCCTTCCACGCCCGCCAGCCCAGCAGCACCGCCAGGATGCCTGCGTACAGGGCCGGCTCGCGGATGTCGGACTTCACCAGCCACCAGAAGTGCAGCACCGCCAGCACGCCGACGGCGTAGACCAGCTTGTGCAGCCGCCCCCAATTGCGCTTCAGCCGGCGGATCCAGCCCTGGGTCGAAGTGATGGCCAGCGGCAGCAATAGCAGCCAGGCCAGGAACCCGACCGTCAGGTACGGGCGTTTGACGATCTCCTCGAAAATCTGCGTCCAGTAGCCGCGCAGGTCCAGCCCCAGATACACGCACAGGTGCACGCTGGCATAGAAGAACGCGTACAGCCCGAGCATGCGCCGGAAGCGGATCAGCACCGACTGGCCGGTGAGCTGGCGCAGCGGGGTGATGGCCAGGGTGAGCATGAGCATCCGCAGCGCCCACAGGCCAGTGCGGTGCTCGATCTCGGCTACCGGATCGGCGCCCAGGGCATCGCTGCCGGTCTGCCACACCTGCCAGAACTGCCATCCCAGCCACAGCGCCGGTGCCAGCGCGGCCAGGTGCACGAGCGCCTTGGCCAGGATCATGCCGGCGCTGGCGCGGCGCGCCGGCGGCCGGGGACGCGCTGGGCGCGCCGGCGGCCGGGGACGCGCTGCCGGGCTCAGAACCACTTCCTCAGGTCCATGCCCGCATAGAGCGAGGCGACCTGTGCGGCGTAGCCATTGAAGGGCAGGGTCGGGATGCGCTCGGCAAACAGCTTGCTGGCCGTGCCGGAGATGCGGCGCTCGGTCTTCTGGCTCCAGCGCGGGTGGTCCACCGCCGGATTGACGTTGGAGAAGAACCCGTATTCGCTCGGCTGCAGTTCGTGCCAGGCGGTTTCGGGCATCTTCTCGACGAAGGCTATCTCCACGATTGACTTGATGCTCTTGAAGCCGTACTTCCACGGCACCACCAGCCGCAGCGGGGCCCCGTTCTGCTGCGGCAACGGCTTGCCGTACAGGCCGGTGGCCAGGAAGGTGAGCGGGTGCATGGCCTCGTCGATGCGCAGGCCTTCCTTGTAGGGCCATTCGATCGACCGATAGGCGATCCCCGGCATCTGCTTGGGATCGGCCAGGGTGGAGAAGGCGACGTACTTGGCCTTGGACGTGGGCTCGAAGCGCTTGAGCACCTCGGCCAGCGGCACGCCGGTCCAGGGAATCACCATCGACCAGCCTTCAACGCAGCGCAGGCGGTAGACCCGCTCCTCCGCACTGATGCCCTTGAGCAGGTCGTCCAGCGCCAGAGTGCCGGGCTTGGCGCACTCGCCGCCGACCTTGACCGACCACGGCTGCGTGCGCAGGGTCTTGGCCGCGCGCGAGGGGTCGGTCTTGTCGGTGCCGAACTCGTAGAAATTGTTGTAGCTGGTCACGTCTTCGTAGCGGGTCAGCGTTTCGCTGGTGCGAAAGCCTTGCTTGGCCTGCTCGGGCGTAATGGTGACTTTCGGTGCCGGGGGTGGCTCGGCCTCGGCGCAGCCAACCAGGCCCAGGGCGGGGCCCAGGGCCAGCGCCTGCAACAGGCGGCGGCGCTCGCGGTAGACGGTTTCGTCGGTGATCTCGTGGGTGGGAATGCGCAGGGCGTCGCGGATCGACATCGTGGCTGCCTGGTGGGTGTGCAGGCACTCAGACTGCACCGGTGAGGCCGAAGTTTCCAGCCGGCCGCCACGCCATCCGCGGCAACGGATGCAAATGCAACTTTTCCCGCGTCCGCCAACCCTGGTGCGCTGCGGCATACTAAGCGACTGCACAGACATAGGTGGGACATGACGCGCGCGTTCAATTTCAGTGCCGGGCCGGCGACCTTGCCCGAAGCGGTCTTGCGCCAGGCGCAGGCGGAAATGCTGGAATGGAATGGCGTGGGCGCCTCGGTGGTGGAGATCAGCCACCGCAGCGCCGACTTTGTCGCCCTGGCCGAGCAAAGCGAGGCCGACCTGCGCCAGTTGCTGGCCATTCCCAATGACTACGCCGTGTTGTTCCTGTCCGGCGGCGCCACCACCCAGCAGGCGCTGCTGCCGCTGAACTTCGCCACGCCCGGGCAGACCGTGGACTTCGTCGTCACCGGGCACTGGGGCAAGACCGCGATCAAGCAGGCCAGGACCTACGTCAATCCGCATGTCGCCGCCGATGGCGAGGCCAGCGGCTATCGCGATATCCCGCCGCGCGCCAGTTGGCAGCTGTCGGCGGACGCGGCCTACGTCCATATCACCGCCAACGAGACCATCCATGGGGTCGAGTTCCGCGACACCCCCGATGTCGGTGAGGTGCCGTTGTTCGCCGACTTCAGCTCCTCGATCGCCTCCGAGCCGCTGGACATCTCGCGCTACGGCCTGATCTATGCCGGCGCGCAGAAGAACCTGGGCCCGG
>DATLJF010000117.1:0-31135 GCA_035539015.1 Stenotrophomonas sp.
CAGGAGGTGGCGCCATGAGCCGTGTACTGCTGGCAGGTGCGGTGATGGCGGCGCTGGCGCTGGCCACGGCAACCCCGCTGGCCGCCCAGGACCTGCTGGTGCGCGACGCCACCGTCCACACCGCCACGGCGCAGGGCACGCTCCAGCACGGCGACGTACTGGTGCGCGATGGCGTCATCCGCGCGATCGGCACCGGCCTGGCCGCGCCGGCCGGCGCGGTAGTGGTTGAAGCCAAGGGCCGGCCGCTGACGCCGGCGATGTTCGGCGGCATCACCGAGATCGGCATCGAGGAAGTCTCCGGCGAGGAGGCCACGGTGGACAGTGGGTTGAAGCTGCGCGAGCAGCCGATGCGCCCGGAGTTCGACGTCACCCTGGCCTACAACCCCGACTCGGTGCTGGTGCCCGTGGCCCGCGTAGAGGGCATCGGCTTCACCGCCCTGGGTGCCACCACCGAGGGCGCCTTCATCGCAGGCCAGGGTGGCGTGGTGCGGCTGGATGGCAGCCCCGACCCAATCGGCCCGCGCGCCTTGTTCATTCGCATCGGCGCGGCGGCCTCCGAACTGACCGGCAATTCGCGCGCCGCCCAATGGATGCTGCTCGACCAGTTGGTGGACGAAGCGCGCAACCGCGTACCGCTGGATTCCCCGCATGCGTTGCTGACCCCGGCCGGGCGCGCGGTGCTGGCGCGCTACCTGGCCGGCAATGGCCGCATCGTGGTGCAGGTGGAACGCGCCGCCGACATTCGCCAGTTGCTGCGCTGGGCCCAGCGCGAACACGTGCGCGTAGCGATTGCCGGCGGCAGCGAGGCCTGGAAGGTCGCGCCCCTGCTGGCCGAGGCCAAGGTACCGGTGCTGGTGGACGCACTGGCCGACCTGCCGGCGAACTTCGACGCCGTCGGCGCCACCCTGGACAACGCGGCACGGCTGCATGCGGCCGGCGTGCGCGTGAGCTTCAGCCAGTCTGGCGACGCCTCGCACAATTCGCGCAAGCTGCGCCAGCTCGCGGGTAACGCCGTGGCCCATGGCCTGCCGTGGGAGGCCGGGCTGCAAGGCATGACCGAGGTACCGGCGGAAATCTTCGGCGTGTCGGCGCAGGTCGGCAGCATCGCCGTTGGCAAACGCGCCGACCTGGTGCTGTGGGAAGGCGACCCGCTGGACGTGGCGCATTACGCCGAGCAAGTCTGGCTCGGCGGCCGCGCGATGCCGATGCGCTCGCGGCAGACCGAACTGAGGGACCGCTACATGGGAGCGCCGAACGGGCTGCCCCGCGCCTATACGCGATAAGCCGGCGGGGCGCCGGTACCATGGGCGCCACACCTGCACCGGGAACGCCGATGTCCGCCCCCCACTGGTACTTCGACTTCGTCTCGCCGTTCTCCTACCTGCACTGGCAGAAACTGCGGCAGTTGCCGCAGGCGCGCGACATCGTGCCGGTGCCGATCCTGTTTGGCGCGGTGCTCGACCACCTGGGCATCCGCGGGCCGGCCGAGATCGAGGGCAAACGGCTCTTCACCTATCGCAAGGTGCAGTGGCAGGCCGCGCATGAAGGCGTGCCGCTGCGCTTTCCACCGACCCATCCGTTCAACCCGCTGCCGGCGCTGCGCCTGTGCATCGCCGCCGGGACCACGGTGCACGCGATCGACGCGCTATTCGACTGGCTGTGGCGCGATGGCCTGGCCGGCGATAGCGCGCAGGCGTTGCAGCCACTGGCGCACGCGCTCGGCCTGGACGCCGAAACCGCGGTAGCCGACCCTGCGGTGAAGGCAGCCCTGCGCGCCAATACCGAGCAGGCCCTGGCCGCCGGCGTGTTCGGCGTGCCGACCCTGGAGATCGGCGGCGAGCTGTTCTGGGGCAACGATGCCCATGGCCTGATGGCCACCGTATTGGCCGACCCGGACTGGCTGCGGCGCGGCGAAGCGGCCCGCCTGGCCGAGCTTCCGGTCGGAATCCGGCGGGGTGCCTGACGGCCGCGTCAGGAACCCCCGGCTTACCCTGCCCCCGGTTTTGAGATAGCTTTCACACTCAAAATACAACTCACGCAACAGCCGGAGGGGGCAATGCGTATCGGTATCGTGGTGGATTCGGCCTGCGATCTGCCTGTGGACTACATTGAAAAGCACAACATCGTGCTGTTGCCGATCAGCGTGAGGATCGGCGAAGCGGTGCTGGCGGACCATCGCGACGAAGAGGCCACGCTGAGCTTCCTGCACGCGCACGTGGCCGAACGCGGCCACGAGGCCGAGACCACGCCGTTCTCGGTCAACCAGATCCGCGACCTGTTCCTGGACCGGCTGGTGATCGACTACGACCACGTGTTCTGCATGACCATCTCCAAGATGCGCAGCCAGATCTACGACAACGCGATGCAGGCCAGCTTCGCGATCCTCAACGACTACAAGCCGGTGCGGCAGGGCGCCGGCCACAACTCGCCGTTCGCGCTGCGGGTGATCGACACCCTCAACTTGTTCGCCGGCCAGGGCGTGACCGCGGTCGAGGCAGTGCGCATGCGCGAGGAAGGGGCCAACGTGGCGCAGATCCGCGCGCGGGTGGAGCAACTGGCCGAGAACACCTACGGCTACATGATCCCGCGCGACCTCTACTACCTGCGCAACCGTGCACGCGCCAAGGGTGATCGCAGTGTCGGGCTGATCAGCGCCGCGCTCGGCAGTGCCCTGGACATCAAGCCGGTGCTGCGCGCCTACCGTGGCAACACCGAACCGGTGGCCAAGCTCAAGGGTTTCGAGCCTTCGGTGCAGAAGCTGTTCGAGTTCAGTGCACGCAAGGTCCGCGAGGGCCTGATGACGCCCACGCTGTGCCTCGGCTACGGCGGTGAACTGGCCGAACTGCGCGCCCTGCCCGGTTACGCGTCGCTCAAGGCCGCCTGTGCCGAACACAAAGTGGAGCTGTTCGAGAGCGTGATGAGCCTGACCGGCATGGTCAATGTCGGCAAGGGCGCCGTCGCCGTCGGCTTTGCCGCCACGCCGCATACGTTCAGCGCCTGATGCCGAACCCTCACGCCGCCCACGCGGGCGGCGGCGCTAGGCTGGGCCATCCAAAGAGGAAGCCTGCATGTCCGTAAGTTATTCGATCAGCCTGCCCGACCCTGCCCTGGCCCGCGGCAGCGAACCCAGCGTGAGCTTCAGTGCGCACGGCGCCGACGCCTTTGCCGAGCAACTGCGCGATGCCCTGGCCGACCCGGCCTGGTTCCAGCGCTGGCTGGCGTTGCAGCCGGACCCCGATGAAGTCGATCCGAGCATGGGCATTACCGACCCGGCGGCTACCGTGAGCGGGCAACAGAACGACCTTCGCATCAACTTGGTGGCGAGCACCAGCATTCCAGGCGACATCCTCAAGCACCGCATGCATGTGCTGGCGGGGCGGCATTGGGAATTGCGAAACGTGCGTTGAGGGAACGTGCCTGCCTGACACGTGTCGGGGCTGAAGCCCCTCCTACAAGTTCGCGCTGTGGCTTCTTGTAGGAGGGGCTTCAGCCCCGACAGGCGAGCCTACCGGCCAGCCAGCGCCTGCGCATGCCACGCCACATGCTCTCCAATAAAGCTGGAGATGAAGTAATAGCTGTGGTCGTAACCCGGCCGCATCTGCAAATCCAGCGGATGGCGCGCCGCCTCTGCCGCCGCCTGTAGCAACTGTGGCCGCAGCTGGGTTTCCAGGAACTCATCGGCATCGCCCTGGTCCACCCGCAATGGCGTGCGCGCGCAGGCGTTGGCGATCAGCGCGGTGGCGTCGTAGTCGAGCCAGGCCTCGCGGTCTTCGCCCAGGTACGCAGTGAGCGCCTTCTCGCCCCAAGGCACCTGCGACGGCGCCACGATCGGCGAGAACGCCGAGATGCTGCGGTAGCGCGAGGGATTGCGCAGGCCGATCACGAGCGCACCATGGCCGCCCATCGAGTGACCGCTGATGCCGCGCGCGTCGCTGGCCGGAAACTGGGCTTCGATCAGCGCCGGCAACTCATCGACGATGTAGTCGTACATGCGGTAGTGCGCCGCCCACGGCTGCTCGGTGGCGTTGAGATAGAAGCCGGCGCCCTTGCCAAGGTCGTAGCCCTCGGCGTCGGCGACATCATCGCCGCGCGGGCTGGTGTCCGGCGCGACCAGGATCAGGCCATGCTCGGCGGCGTAGCGCTGGGCGCCGGCCTTGGTGATGAAGTTCTGCTCGGTGCAGGTCAGGCCGGACAGCCAGTACAGCACCGGTAGTTTCATGCCCGAGGCCACCTGCGGCGGCAGATAGACGCCGAGGCGCATGTCGCAGCCAAGCGTGGCCGAGGCGTGCTGCCAGACTTCCTGTTGCCCGCCGAAGCAGGCGTGCTGTTCGATCCGTTGCATGTCCGGCGCCGCTCAGTAATGCACGACCGAGCGGATCGACTTGCCTTCGTGCATCAGCTCGAAGGCATCGTTGATCTCGTCCAGCGGCATGGTGTGGGTCACGAACGGCGCCAATTCGATATCGCCCTTCATCGCATCTTCGACCATCCCGGGAAGCTGCGAGCGGCCCTTGACGCCGCCGAACGCGGTGCCCTTCCAGCTGCGTCCGGTCACCAGCTGGAACGGGCGAGTCGAGATCTCCTGGCCGGCACCAGCCACGCCAATGATCACCGACTGGCCCCAACCGCGATGCGCGCATTCCAGCGCCGCGCGCATCACGTTGACGTTGCCGATGCACTCGAAGGTGTGGTCCACGCCCCAGCCGGTCATCTCGACGATCACCTGCTGGATCGGCTTGTCATAGTCCTTGGGGTTGATGCAGTCAGTGGCGCCGAACTGCTGCGCCAGCTCGAACTTAGACGGATTGGTGTCGATCGCGAACACCCGCCCGGCCTTGGCCTGGCGCGCGCCCTGGATCACCGCCAGGCCGATGCCGCCCAGCCCGAACACGGCAACCGAATCACCCGCCTGCACCTTGGCGGTGTTGTGTACCGCACCGATGCCGGTGGTGACGCCGCAGCCCAGCAGGCACACATGCTCGGGATTGGCGTCGGGGTTGATCTTCGCCAGCGACACCTCCGCCACCACGGTGTACTCGCTGAAAGTGGAGCAGCCCATGTAGTGGTAGATCGGCTCGCCGTTGTAGGAAAAACGGCTGGTGCCATCGGGCATCACGCCCTTGCCCTGGGTCGCGCGCACCGCAACGCACAGGTTGGTCTTGCCCGACTTGCAGAACAGGCACTCACCGCATTCAGCGGTGTACAGCGGAATCACGTGGTCGCCCGGCTTGACGCTGGTAACGCCCTCGCCCACCTCGACGACCACGCCAGCGCCCTCATGGCCGAGCACGACCGGGAACAAGCCTTCCGGGTCATCACCAGACAGCGTGAACGCATCGGTATGGCAGACACCGGTATGGGTAATTTTCACCAGCACTTCGCCCGCCTTGGGCGGGGCGACATCGATCTCGACGATCTTGAGCGGCTGGCCGGGACCGAAAGCGACGGCGGCACGGGATTTCATGGGGGGTCTCCTGCAATGCAATGGGGGGGGAGTTACTTGAGATACGAGCGCACCAGGCCGAGCAGTTCCTGCACCCGCTCGCTGCGTTGGACATCGGACTGGGCGGGCTGGCTGAAGTCTTCGCGGATATGCGATTCGAGCACTTCGGACATCAGCCCGTTGACCGCCCCGCGCAACGCGGCGATCTGCTGCAGCACCGGGCCGCAATCGGCGCCGGCTTCGAGCGCGCGCTCGAGCGCGTCGCATTGGCCGCGGATGCGGCGCACGCGGGTCAGGGCGCGCTTTTTTTCTTCGGGGGAGTGAGGCACTGGGAGGCTTGGTTCGATACTGGGGGGTAGTATGCAGGGTTTGGGGATACGGGGCCAGTGGAGCGGCTGTCGTGAGCGGATAGGCAAAGGTTGTTCCCGAGGCACAACCTTTGCCTCACGGATACCTTCGGAGCGCCTGTTGCCAAGCCAGCCCGCCCCCGCCTTCGCCGAGTGAGTGGAACGCCACGAGCGGGCCTTTGCCCGGCCGAACGTCCGCTATCGGCCAGAAGCGGACACTCGTACACATCTTGGCGGTTCGAGACGATGCTAGCGCGCTACGTCCTTAGCAAAGACCTTCTATCCCTTAGCCATTTGGTCGGCTACGAACTGGACGTCCTTGAGTGCGACTGAAAGCTCGGGGTCTGAGTCGTCAAACTCGCGAATCGCATAAAGGCCAACCATGACGTTGCGAAGGCGGCTGCGATCAGCATTCATACCGTCGCTACGGAATAAACGTATTCAACCTGGACGCAGACGGACTGAAAAATTTGGAACGTCGGCGCTAGACGGAGCCGCTCATTCGTAAGCGATCGTGCCTCGTCAAGCCTGCGCAATACGGCTTCGTCCATCTCGGCTTCCTCGGTTCACCCGATCTCAAGCGTATGCATGCCCTATTCAACTAGCAAGGCGCGATAGTACGTTGGCGTGAATGTCCGCTATGGGTCGAAAGCGGACCTTAGCACCGCCCACTGCGGACGTAGCCGCCCGGCCGCATGGCCACCTAATCGCCGCACGCTCGATCAACTGCCCTGCTCCCCGATAACTCAAGGCACGCATCGGTCGCGCCTTGCGTTGCGGCTCTATTCCGGTCGAGCGTCACCGCCCATCACCATCTGCGATCGCTCTTCTTCCACCAGGGCTCCTCGGCCGACGGGCCCCGCCACAAGGCTTTAAGCAACATCACAACCCACATTAGAACCAGACAGAGCACCCAGAAAACGCCGAGTGCCACAGCCAAGCCCTGCTCAGTCGGAATGAAAAAACCACTCCGGACGTGACCAAGACCTTCCACCCCCGCATCATTGAGCATCCACAAAGGGAGCATCGCCAGCAGGAGCACTCCCATTTGTACGCCCGGAATCAACCCCAAGATCAAGGCTAACGCGGCCCAAATAGTGGCCCAGACTGTTGCTGCCAACAGGGTTTTCAGCACCAAGCGCATGCGCCTCTCCATGTGCAGACTCAGAGTTAACGACCGCAAAGATTCTAAAAGCGGACACCACCTCTGGCCGAGGCAGCCGCCCTACGCCAATGACCGCTTTCGGCCAAAAGCGGACATTCGCGACGCTCTTGTTTCACGGGCGCGTGGGGCAAGGCTCAGGCGCGAGCGAGCAGACCTCGACCACTGCGGCAACCCCTTTCCCCCTATCAGGTCGCGCGCACCGTTGAAACCAGATTAGGGCATGTTGACCCGGGCGAAGTTCTGCCTCTTCGATCCATCCACCATAGACAGTCCAGATGCCGGTTTCGTCGCTCATGGAAACACGCGTCACTGCTCCATTCGCTGCGCGGACGACTAGCTCGGCGGGCGCGACGCTTGTTATTTCTCCAACCAGAGAGGCCGGCGATGGTTCGATGTCGCCACCGTCAGGAACCGGGAGCACACAGGCCGCCGCATTAGGAAGCGACACCGACGACAACAAGAGGGCGATGACTACACATGACAGACGATGTGGCATCCGAGTGTTCCCTGGCTTCATTTCCAATGTCCGCTCGGGTCGAAAGCCAACATTAGCACTGCGCCGAGGCTTCGCCTCAACCCGCAGGTTTAGCGGCTGCTCCTGGGACCTACAGTCGACCGGCAAAGATGGTCAACGCTGCAAACTTTATGGAGAAGTCTTCGCCTGCCGGCGAAAGGCTCAGAGCGTCAGCCATCTAGCTGAAAGCAGCCCTGGCCTCTTCACCATTGTCTGCCACGAAGATCTGCGGAGATGTAACTCGCGGCGCATCCACCCCTGACATTCTGGACAAAGACCGTGACGGCCTTGGCGGCACATCTTTGCCTTTCGAACGCACAACTGGTTGCGTATAGGCAAACTGCAAATTGTTGATTTCTATTGACACGCACGAACTATGGCTCAGAACTGCGCCATGGTCCGTTCGCTCCGGGCTAGACGGGTACAGACTTTGGCTACGGACCGGAACAAACTTTGCCTATCCGATCAAAAAACAACCGGCCTCAACCTCGTCGACCTGGCGGGGTCATCTTCTCGCCTCGACTACGCTCCCGACAAAAGCCCGCTGGCAAAGGTCTTCTTCGTGCTGACATAGATCAAGCGCTTGTCTGTCGATGCGGATGCGCGGAGCGTCGCCCCAAGCCTGCCGGCAACCGCGATCGAGGCATTGTTCTCAGGGTGAATGAGGTGGACGACCTCGTCCCACCCAAGTTCTTCAAATGCCCACGTCAGGCAGCGGGTCGCCGCCTCCGTAGCGTATCCCTTTCCCCAAACGTCGCGATTGAAAGCCCAGCCGATCTCAAGCCCCGGCCACCCCGGGGGCGACCAGGCACCCGCGCGCCCTACCCAGCGTCCAGTCGCTTTCTCGATCACTGAGAAGTTGCTATACCCCTGAATGCGCCATGCGCCAGCGAACAGGCACAGACTACGCCACGCCCCAGTGGGATCCTGTGGCCCACCAATAAAGCGCATCACTTCCGGATCAGAAACAAAAGCCTCCCAGGCTGCACGGTCAGCCGCACTGGGCTGCCGCAAAATAAGGCGATCCGTTTCTATCATCGATGCCTCTCTCACCTGATTTCCAGAGGCGAGCACGCACCCCTGGAGCCGCGTAACTGGGAGTGCTGTCAGCGCCAAGCTGTCGCTGAGGTGCCAGATGGTCCAAGGCGAACGCATTATTGGATCCCGCGTCACCCGGAATCTCTTGGCGGAATCGTTGCGCTTGCGGGCATCCGCCAATACGCGGGCAATTCTATCAGGCTGCGTGCTGGCCTCGTCACGTCGCTTCAACCCAGGCAACCGCAGCAGCGGCAGCTTCCGCGGTGATGGCCCGGCCTTCCAGATAGCTGCGCCATGCCCTAGTCATCACGCAGCTGTACAGCCTTTGGCTCTCCCCAGCTGCAAGCGCCATATAGCGCCGACCCATAAGCTGTTGATCCATCCGCAGACGCACAGACTATGCCTGCGTTCTGCCCGCTGGCAGGGCGCGGACGATGGCCCACGAGCCGCACAAACTATGGGTTTGCGATCACCAGATGAGCACTTGGCGGAACCGCTGGAAGTCGGCAGCTCCAGTAGAAGTACGCATGCCGACGAGGGGGCCACCCGGCAGACTGTGGTCTCCGTTTGGAGCTTGGAGCCTGCCATGAGCGAAGCTGCCGATCGTAGCCATCTACCCATCCCTGATCCGCCGTTTGGCGGCAAGATCGGACCCACCTACCAGGAATCCACATCGGAGTGGCCCAAGCTGCCCGAAGCACCCGCTGGTGCGCCGAATGTGGTGATCATCCTGCTGGACGATGTTGGGTTCGGACAGGCCTCGACCTTCGGCGGGTCGGTACAGACCCCCAGCCTTGAGAAGCTCTCCGCCGCGGGCCTTCGTTATAACCGCTTCCACACCACGGCCATCTGTGGCCCTTCGCGGGCGGCGCTCATTACGGGACGCAATCACCACAACTGCGGCTCGGGCTTTCTCGCCGAGTGGGCGACAGGTTTCCCGTCCTACAACTGCATGCTGCCGCAGAGCACGGCGACGGTCGGTCGCATCCTCAAGGACAACGGCTACAACACGTCCTGGTTTGGCAAGAACCACAACACGCCTGATTGGGAATCCAGTGTCGTCGGCCCCTTCGACCGCTGGCCCACGGGCCTGGGCTTCGACTATTTCTACGGCTTTATCGGCGGCGAGACGCACCAGTACTACCCGGTGCTGTTCGAGAACACCCGGGCGGTGGAACCGGAGCGCTCGCCAGACGAGGGCTACCATTTCATGACCGACATGACCGATCGCGCGATCGACTGGTTGCGATACAGCAAGTCGGTCAATCCCGACAAGCCCGTCCTGCTGTACTTCGCCCCGGGCGCGGCGCATGCACCGCACCATTCGCCCAAGGAGTGGCGCGAGAAGTACCATGGCAAGTTCGACCAGGGCTGGGACCAGGTCCGCGAGGAAACCTATCAGCGCCAGCTTTCGCTCGGGGTGATCCCGCCAGATGCACAGAACACGCCGCGGCCGGAATGGGTAAAGCCCTGGGCGTCCCTGAGCGCCGACGAACAGCGTCTGTACGCGCGCTTCATGGAGAACTTCGCCGGTTACCTGTCCTTCGCCGACCACGAGTGCGGCCGGTTGATCGATGCAATCGGCCAGTTGCCGGACGCCGAGAACACCCTGATCTTCTATATCGTCGGCGACAACGGCGCCAGCTCGGAAGGCGGTTTCACCGGCACCGTCAACGAGGTCATGAATCTCAACGGCCTGCCATCCAACCTGGAAGACAACCTCAAGCTCATCGACGAGATCGGCAGCCCGGAAACCGAGCCGCACTATCCGCTCGGATGGGCCTGGGCAGGCAACGCGCCGTTCCAATGGGTCAAGCAGGTGGCCAGCCATCTCGGCGGCAGTCGCAACCCGATGGTGGTGTCCTGGCCGGCCAAGATCCGCGAGAGCGGCGGGGTGCGCAGCCAGTTCACCCATTTGATCGACATCGTGCCAACGATCCTGGAGGTGGCCGGCATCCCCGCGCCTGAGCAGGTCAATGGCATCGAGCAAAAGCCGATGGACGGCGTGTCCATCGCATCGACGTTCGCCGATGCGCAAGCGCGGCCGGTGCGCGAGCGGCAGTATTTCGAGGTGTTCAGCAACCGTGCCATCTACGATGATGGCTGGATCGCCTGCGCCCAGCACACCTTCCCGTGGCGACAGGATTTCGCCCCCGGCAACTGGGACAAGGACAAGTGGGAGCTCTATCACCTCGATGAGGATTTCAGCGAGAGCAACGACCTCGCGGCCCAGCATCCCGAGCGCGTCGAAGCACTGAAGAAGCTGTTCGACGAGGAGTGTGAGAAGTACGGCGTGCTACCACTGGATGATCGCGGCGCCGGCCGCTTGAACGAACCCAAGCCACCCCCGGGCGGGGCCGACCCCAATCGACGCAAGTTCACCTACTTCCCGGGCGCGGTGGGGCTGGCGGAGACTGCCGCGCCCAATACCAAGAACCGCTCGCACCGCATCGATATCCACCTGGAGAAAGGCGGAGAGGGCGTGCTGCTCGCCGAGGGCGGACAATCGGCCGGATTCGTGCTCTACGTAAAGAACGGCACGCCGATCTACCACTACAACTTCTTCGAGATTGAGCGCACCGCCATTGAATCGACGGAAAAGCTGCCCGAGGGTCCTTCCGTCGTCTCGTTCGAGTTCCGCTATGACGGTGCGGGCGCCGGCAAAGGCGGCGAGGCGGTATTGATCCTGGACGGCAAGGAGGTCGGGAAGAAGCGTATCGAGCGGACCGTCGCCGGGCGCTTCGGCATCGACACCTTCGGGGTGGGCTGCGACACCGGCTCACCGGTCTGCAAGGACTACAAGCCACCGTTCGCATTCGACGGCGTGATCGACAGGGTCGACATCCTGCTGGGCGATGCCGGCCTCAGCGAAGAGGAGGAACGCGCGCTACAGGCCAAGTTCCACGCTGGCATCAATTATTGAGGAACTGCCCCTCCCGCTCATGGGTTCCGAGCGGGAGGGGCTTGTGGCAACTGACGAGCCCTTCATGCAACAGGCCCTTGATTGGCAGTTGCTGTGCGGTTGCGGCGCTTACGCGCTTCAACGCCCCTCGACCGCCCCGGCCCGTGCAGCCAGCCGCGCTGCCTCGCGCTCGCCCTTGCGCTCGCTATAGCGGTCCACCAGGTAGTCACTGCGGTCGCGCACCAGCAAGGTGAACTTCATCAGCTCTTCCATGACGTCGACCACGCGATCGTAGTACGGCGACGGCTTCATCCGTCCGTCGTCGTCGAACTCCTGCCAGGCCTTGGCCACCGAGGACTGGTTCGGAATCGTCAGCATGCGCATCCAGCGGCCCAGCACGCGCAGCGAATTGACCACGTTGAACGATTGCGAGCCGCCACTGACCTGCATGACGGCCAGGGTCCGCCCCTGGGTCGGGCGCACGCTGCCATCTTCCAGCGGCAACCAGTCGATCTGGTTCTTGAACACGCCAGTGACCGCGCCATGCCGCTCCGGCGATACCCATACCTGGCCCTCGGACCATTGCGACCATTCGCGCAGCTGCTGCACCTTGGGATGCTCCTTGCCGACGCTGTCGAGCATGGGCAGCTCGTGCGGGTCGAACACGCGGGTCTCGGCGCCGAGGTGCCGAAGAATGCGCTCGGCTTCCAACGCCAGCTTGCGGCTGAAGGATTGGGGTCGCAGCGAGCCGTAAAGCAGCAGGATGCGCGGTGCGTGGGTGGCCGCATCGGCGCCGATCCGGTCGGGACCAGGCGCCGGGAGCAGGTCGCCTGCGATGTGGGGGAGGAGAGGGTTCGGTTGTACGATGATATTCATTCGATTATTCTAGAACTATGGAAACGAATCAGGCAATCTCCGCGCTCACCGCGCTCGGTCACGCCACCCGATTAGCGGTCTTTCGCTTGCTGGTGGAGGCGGGCCCAGGCGGGCGCATGGCCGGGGAAATCGCAGAGGCGCTATCCGTGCCGGGCGCCACCCTCTCCTTTCACCTGAAAGAACTGGTGCAGTCGGGCCTGGCCGAAAGCCAGAGCCAGGGCCGCAACGTCTGCTACCGGGCCAACTTCGAGGCGATGAACGGCCTGGTCGCCTATCTCACCCGTAACTGCTGCGCCGGCGCGCCGACTGGCGCCTGCGCGCCTGCGACCGCCGACCGCTGCGATTGCTGACTGCCACGGAACGCGCATGAGTCAGACAACCGCCATCGGCCTGTTCGAGCGCTACCTCACGCTGTGGGTCGCGCTGTGCATGGTGCTCGGCACAGCGCTGGGACATCTGTTCCCCGGCGGTTTCGCGTGGCTCGGCGGCGTCGAAGTGGCGAAGGTGAACCTGCCGGTCGCGGGACTGATCTGGTTGATGATCGTTCCGATGCTGCTGAAGGTGGACTTCAGCGCGATGCGGCAGGTTGGCCGGCATTGGCGCGGCATCGGCGTGACGCTCTTCATCAACTGGGCGCTCAAGCCGTTCTCGATGGCACTACTCGGCTGGTTCTTTCTTACCCAGGTGTTCGCGCCATGGTTGCCGCCCGACCAGATCGAATCCTATCGCGCCGGGCTGATCCTGCTGGCGGCCGCACCCTGCACGGCGATGGTGTTCGTCTGGAGCAACCTTTGCCGCGGCGATGCGAATTTCACCCTCAGCCAGGTCGCGCTCAATGACGCGATCATGGTGGTCGCTTTCGCACCCTTGGTCGCACTTCTGCTGGGGTTGTCGTCGATCAGCGTGCCATGGGCAACGCTGACGCTGTCGGTCGGCCTGTACATCGTGGTGCCGGTGGCCTTGGCAGTGGTGCTGCGACGCGGGCTACTGGCCAGTGGCGGCGAACGCAGGCTCAATGCGGTACTGCTGAGGCTCTCGCCGATCTCGCTCGTTGCGCTGCTCGCCATGTTGGTCCTGCTGTTCGGCTTCCAGGGCGAGCAGATCGTCGCCCAGCCTCTGGTCATCGCGATACTCGCGGTGCCGATCCTGCTGCAGGTCTACTTCAATTCCGGCCTGGCCTATCTCTTGAACCGGCGCCTGGGCGTAGCACATTGCGTGGCGGGGCCATCCGCACTGATCGGTGCCAGCAACTTCTTCGAACTGGCCGTCGCCACCGCCGTCAGCGTCTTCGGCGTGCATTCGGGCGCGGCACTGGCTACCGTCGTCGGCGTGCTCATCGAGGTGCCGGTGATGCTATCGGTGGTACGTATCGTCAACGGCAGCCGGCTTTGGTATGACGGCGCCATGCGGAGGGCGTGATCGCGCTACTCGATCATCGGCTCCGGCAGTAGCGGATCCATTGCCGTGCCCGCTGCAGGCCGGTGCGCCAGGGCGGCCAGGTAGGCAAGCAACGCCGCAAGCAGTAACAAGCCTGCGCTGGTCAAGAAAGTGCTGCCGAAGCCGAAGCTATCGAACAGCACGCCGCCGACCGTCGAGCCCAAGGCGATCGAACACTGCACCACCGCGACCATCAGCCCGCCTCCCGCTTCGGCGTTATCGGTGAAGGTTCGCGCTACCCAGCTCCACCATCCCACCGGCGCGGCGGTGCCGAGCAATCCCCACAGGGAAAGCAACGCAGCTGTTGGCCAAAGCTGTGGGCCCAGCGGCACCAGGGCCATGGCGATCACCGCCATCAACACCGGGATCGCCACCAACGTGCGGTAGAGACCGCGCCGGAGGAAGGATCCGATCGCCAGCGTGCCGATGAAGCCGCTGAGCCCGATAGCGAGGAGCACCCACGGCACGATGTTGATTCCCGCGCCGGTGACCTTCTCCAGGAAAGGCCGCACGTAGGTGAACAAGGCGAACTGGCCCATGAAGAAGGCGCCACACGCGACCATTCCCACGATCACCACGCGCCGCTGCAATAGCGCGAGGACTCCGCCGCTGGCCAGCCGTCGTTCTGCTGCCATGGAAGGCAGGCAGATCCACTGCCATGCCAGCGCCAGCGCAGCCACCGGTAGCAGGCACAGGAACGCGCCACGCCAACCGATCACGCTGCCGAGATAGCTGCCCAGGGGCGCGGCGATGACCGTTGCCATTGCGTTGCCGCCGTTGAAAATCGCCAATGCCCGGGGCACCTGCGCGGCCGGGACCAGCCGCATGGCGATTGCGGCCGAAAGTGACCAGAAGCCGCCGATCACTACGCCGATCAGCGCACGGCCCAGCATGTAGACGGAGTAATTGGGCGCCAGCGCCACCACCAGGGCGGACACCGCCATCAAGGCAGTGAGCCCCAGCAGCAACGTCTTGCGATCAATGGCGCCGGCCAAAAGGGGAGACGGACAGGCTGGTCAGCACGGCCAAGGCACCAGAGATGGCGATCCCGTACCCGGCCAAGCCCTCGCTCACGCCAAGGTCCGCGGCCATTGGCGTCAGCAAGCTGACGGGCATGAACTCGGAGGCGATCAACGCAAATGCGCAGAGGGTCATCGCCAGAACGCCGCTCCAGTTGGCCGGTTCTGGTCGGGTGTTGCGGAATCTCATTTCGCCGCCAGGCCTTGCTGGAAGAAAGTCGTCAACTTGGCGAAGGGAATCAGATCGGTGCGGTCGTACAGATCCACATGGCCGGCGCCCTTGACCCAGTAGAGCTCCTTCGGCTGCCCTGCTCTGCGGTAGGCGTCTTCGCTGAACTCGCGGGAGTGCGCCTGGTCGCCCGAAATGAACAACAGCGGCCGCGGTGACAGGGTCTCGATATCGTTGAAGGGATAGAAGTTGATGAACTTCACCAGGCTGCTGAGACGCGGCTGGGTGGTCAGCTCGCTTCTCTCGCCTTCGGGCGTATAGGCGCCGCGCGGGGTGCGGTAGAAATCGAAGAACTCGCGTTGCACCGCCGAGGCGTCTGCCTTGAGCTCGTTCACGGTGCCAGGCACATACATCGCTGCCCCGCCCTTGAACTCGACCAGGCGCTGATCGGTCGCGGCCTGGATCAAGGCCTTGCGCTGCTGCAGCGACTGTCCATTATTCAGCCCCTGCCTGATCGCAGCGCCCATGTCGTACATGCTGACCGTGGCGATCGCCCTGATACGCGGATCGAACTTCGCCGCGCTGATGACGAAGCTGCCGCTGCCGCAAATGCCCAAACCGCCAATCCGCTCGGGGTCCACGAACGCTTGCGTGCTCAGGAAATCCACCGCCGCGCTGATATCGTCCGCGTAGATGTCCGGCGAGACCAGGTGGCGTGGCGAACCGGCGCTTTCGCCCCAGAAGGAAAGGTCGATCGCCAGCGTAACGAAGCCTTGCTCGGCCAGCTTCTGCGCGTAGAGCTGGGCGCTCTGCTCTTTCACCGCCCCCATCGGGTGGCCGACGACGACCGCCGGCGCACGCGTGCCACGGTCCAGGCCGGCCGGGCGGTAGAGCGTGCCCACCACCTCCATCTGGTACTGATTGCGGAAACTGACGCGCTCGCCCGACACGGTGGGACTCTTGTAGAAGTTGTGTGCGCCGGCGGTGCCGGCCACGGGCGCAACCGCGGCGGCGAAGGCGGAATGCGGCACGAAGTGGCTAGCGATCAACGCCAGCAGCAGCGTGGTGGATTTCATGCGCGGAAGACCTTGGTGGCGACTGAGGGCGCCACGATAGGCGCCGCTCGGTACCCTGATAAGCCGGCCAAAAGTTGATGCATTACTGAGCCGGGCTCACAATTAGCCATCGAGGTTATCCCCGCCTGCCTTCTTGGTGCTGACCGTGAATCCGGTAAAGACGAACGATCTCCAAGCCTTCCTCGTCGTTGCACAGGAACAGAGTTTCACCAAGGCGGCGGTACGCCTTGGCGTCACGCCGTCAGCGCTCAGTCATTCCATGCGGCTATTGGAAGAACGCCTGGGCATCCGCCTGTTGGCGCGGACCACGCGCAATGTTTCGCCCACCGAGGCCGGTGAGCGCCTGATGCGCTCTATCGGCCCCCACTTCGAAGCCATCGGGGCCAGCGTCGAAGCGCTGGGCGACCTGCGGGATCGCCCCGCGGGCACGTTGCGGATTTCCTGCACCGACGACTCCATCGCGACGGTTATCCGCCCGCGTCTTGCCGGCTTCCTGGCCGAGTACCCGGACATCACGCTGGAGTTGTATGTGGACTATGGCTTCACCAACGTAGTGGAGCAGCGCTTCGATGCCGGCATCCGTCTCGGCGAAGCGCTCAGCAAGGACATGATCGCGGTCAGGGTTGGGCCAGACTGGCGCCTGGTCGTTGTCGGATCACCCCGTTACTTCGCAAAGCACCGCAAACCCAGCAAGCCGGCCGACATCACCCAGCACCGCTGCGTGAACATCCGCCATCGCCCCAACGGCCCGATCTATGCGTGGGAGTTCGAAGAAGAGGGCAACGAATTCACGGTGCGAGGCGATGGGCCACTGGTCTTCAACAGCATGATCCATGTGATAGACGCAGCGCTGGATGGATTGGGCTTGGCCTACGTACCCGAACCATTGGTCACCGATCACCTCGCCGAAGGACGGCTGGTGGCTGTACTGGACAAGTGGTGCCTGCCCTTCCCTGGCTACCACTTGTACTACCCCAACCGCAGGCAGCCTTCGCCCGCGTTTTCGGCGTTGGTGGCCTGGCTGAAATGGGACGCCTGAACGGCAGCCTCAGCCGCCGATCCGCACCAGCGTTGCCAGCACCACGTCATTGCTCTGCATCGGCACCTCGACCTGCACCGGCTGCCCCGGGCGCACCTCGATGACCTCGTCACGCTGCGGTGCGTCCTCGGTCATCTGCTGCAAGGCCCTGAGTTGCGGCGCGGTCAGGCGGTCCGGCATGCCCATGTCGATGTAGAGCGACAAGGGATCGTTCTTGAGATAGCCGGTGCGGTGGAGCTGGAGCCGGTATTTGCCTTGTGGCACGTTGGCAAAGCGCAGGCTGAGCGGCCGCGCGGCCGTGGCCGGCAACTTGCGCGTATAGAACGGACGATTGCTGACGTCCTGGTGGGGCTGCTGCCAGTCCCACGCGAGTACCGCGATCTGGCCGCCGTCGATCGCGGCCAGCGCGTCGCTGTCGGCCACGGCGATGTCGCGGCCGGTCAACCGGTTGAGGTACTTGTAGGCGAACCACGCTGGCTTGCGGATGCCTTCACGATTCATCAGGCCGAAGCCGCCATGGAAAGGGGTCGGCGGCGGGCCCGGCTCCTCGAACAGATCGGTGTAGGCCCAGTAGCTCATCCCCTGCACCAGCCCTTTGACTTGCTTGAGCTTGCTCAGGATGTAGGGCGCATTGATGTAGCTGTCGTGGACAAAGTCGCGCGGGGTGTAGCTGCTGCTCCACTCGGTGAAATACAGCGGCAGCTCCGGAAACGGCGAGGCCTTGATCTGCTCGCGCACGCGGCGCACGTCGGCGACGATCGCGTCCGGCGTGCTCAGCAGCTTGGTGTCGTGTTTGCCTTCCTCATCCAGGAAGCCACCGGCCACGCCATAGGTATGGGTGGTGACGAAATCGATCGGCACATGGTTGGCCGCCGCGAACGCCAGCAACTCGGGCACCCAGTCGGCGCCAGCGGTGGAGGGGCCGCCCACGCGCAGCTTCGGGTCGATGGCCTTGAGGGTGCGCGCGCTATTGGCATACAGGTCGAAGTAGGCCTGCTGGTCGGCGTTCTCCCAGAAGTCCTTGAGGTTGGGCTCGTTCCAGACCTCGAAGAACCACCGTTGCACTTCCTCGGCGCCGTAGCGCTCGCGCATGTGCCGCACGAAGGCATCCACCAGTTTCGACCACATCTCCGGCTTCGGATGCGAAGTGTTGCCCTTCCAGTAGAACAACGTCTGGTCGGACGTCTTCAGCGCGTCCGGGGTGAAACCCAATTCCACGAACGGCCGGATGCCCTTGGCCAGCAAGGCGTCGTAGAGCTGGTCCAGCTTGGTCCAGTCGTACACGATCTTGCCGTCCACGCGCCGCACCGTGCCGAGGCTGTCGTGGAAGACGTCATGGAAGCGAATGTATTGAAAACCCAGCTCGCCCACCGTGGGTACAAGCTGCGCCTGGGTGTCCTCGCGAATCAAGGTGCCCGGGAAGTCCGAGCCTACCGATAGGGCGTAGAAGCGATCGACCGGACCGCCGGCTTGCGCGGCGTCTACGGTGATCTGGCGGACCTGCGGCGCCGGCGTGGCGGCAAAGGTAGCAGTCGGCAGCATCAGGGCTGCCGCGAGGAAAAGCGAATGGCGCATGGGTTTCCGATCTACGGACTTGGCACCTCCATGATAGTGGCGCGCTCGGCGCACACCTCCGCCGCGCCATTCGGATATCGGCGACAGGTATTCGCTGCGGTGATAGCGGCTTCGCTTCCGCTATGCCAGCGACGTCGACCTGCGCTACGCAGTCACCACCAGCGCAATGCCCACCAACGCCAGCGCCACCGGGCTCCACGGCAAGGCGGCCAGCCAGCCGCGCTTGTGGATACGCCGCGTCCCCGCCCGCAGCACCGTGGCGATCGCCGCGGCGGTGGCCAGCATCGCCAGCAGGTGGACGGCGACCGCCGCCACGCCGAGCAACAGCGATCCGCTGGCGGTGATTTCGCGCGCCGGCAGGCCGGACATGCAGAGCGGCAGCAAGGCCGGCACCAGCATCAGGCCTGCGCCTTGCGAGAGGGCCATCATCGCCGAGGTGAGCGCGGTGGACAGCGCCAGGCCCGTGCGCGGTGCGCGGCGACGATTACGCCGCAAGTACCCCGCCGCCATCACCAGCAATACCAGCCCGGCAATGCGCTGCGCCCATGGCCCGCCGATCAGGACGCCCTGTGAGATTGCATACACCGTCGCCGCGATCGCGACCACGTGGCCCAGGGCGACCGGCCACAGCACGTGCCAGGCATCGCGTGGCGACCCGGCATCAACGTCCCGCACGCTTGCCCACATCCAGCCATTGGCGGGGTGGGCGCCGTGCAGAGCGCCCATCCCGGCGAGGAGCAGCCAAGGCCACCAGGCGTCCATCGCGGTCATGCAGTCTCGTAGCGATCGTGATGCCGCACCCATGCCATCGGGTAGGCCAACAGGTCCTCGTCGCGCCCTCTCGGCGTCAATTCAAGCAGGGCGTAGGTATGCATCATGACCTCCACGCCGCGACCAAAGCGCGAGTAGGTGTGGAACACCTGGCCGTGGGCGTCGCGCGCAAACACGCTGATGCCCGGGGCTTCCTGGTGCGGGAACGGCTGCCGGGTGTAGTTGTAGTCGACACCGCCGCTGGACATTTCATCCTGGGTGAAAGCCACACCGAAGTCGTGGTTGAAGCTGTTGCGATTGGACGAGACGAAGCGGAATTTCCAGCCCATGCGCTGGCGAAACGCTTCCAGCGTTGGCAACGGTGCACGCGCGATGGCGACAAAAGCGAGATCGCGCTGCGCCAAGTGTGCCAGTGCGCCGTCGTTGTGATCGGCCATGAACGAGCAGCTCTTGCAGCCTTGCTCCCAGCCAGGGGCAAACATGAAGTGCTGCACCATCAGCTGGCTGCATTCGCCGAACAACTCGGCCAGGCTGCGTGGGCCATCGAGCGTGTCGAACAGGTACGGCGTATCCACCCGGACCCACGGCAGTCCGCGGCGCGCCTGCGAGACTTCGTCCTGCAGCCGGGTCAGCGCCTTTTCCCGCGCGAGCAGCTGCATGCGTGCGCGAAGCCACGCGTCTCGATCAACGATGTGTGGCGGGGGCCTGATATCGACGACATTGGCGTTCACGGCTCAACCCTCCTTACACGCGGGCCGGCGAACGACGCGGACCTTGCCGCTATTGCCGCCGCCACAATAGAACAATGCATCGCCGTCGCTTTCCAGGCCGCTCACGCCGACTCCCTCCGGCAGGCCGAGGCGCCGCAGCACTTCGCCGCTGTCTGGATCGATCTGTCGCAACTCACTTTGCTCGCCTTCCCAGGTGCCGTGCCACAGCTCCTGGTCGACCCAGCTGACACCGGTGACGAAGCGGTCCGATTCGATCGTGCGCAGGATCCTGCCGGTTTGCGGGTCGATCTGGTGGATCTTGCGCTCGCGGTACTCGCCGACCCACAGGCTACCTTCTGCCCAGGCCATGCCCGAGTCGCGACCTGCGCCCGGCGCCGGGATGCTGTGCACGACGCTGCCGCTACGCAGGTCGATCTTGTCGATACGGGCCTCGGCGATCTGGTAAAGATGGGTGCCGTCGAACGCTGTCCCGGCGTCGCCCGGCACGGCCAGCTCGCGGGTGACGTGGCCGTCGGCAGGGTCGAAGGCGACAACCTTCGGGCCCAGCGCTACCCAGACGTCATGCCCATCGTGGGTGACGCCGGCGACACTGGGCGTGCCATCGAACGGACCGAATTCGCGGACGATGTCCGCAGCTTCCAGCGCTACCTGGGTGGTGGTGTCCTGCATGGCTCGACTCCTGGTTGATGTCGGCGCCGACGGCGCCTTCCAGCGCAATCTATGCCGCCGACCACGCGGGCGGGAGTAACAAAGCCGTCGTGAATCCGATCAGCGGCGCGGCCAGCCACCGCTGCGCCCGCGCCCGCCCCACCGCGCGTGCCTGTCCCGCCTGGGCCAGTTCCCCCAAGGCGCGCTGCACGGTCCGCTGGCTGGCACCCAATGCCATCGCCAGCGACGAGGTGGACCAGGCCATGCCGTCGGCCAGCAAGGCCAGGATCTCGCCCTGCTCGCTATCGACAGGTGGCACCAGCACGATGATGGCGTGCTGCGGTGACAACAGCGCGAAGCCGCTGGCAGTGGCCTGCAGTGTCACCCCGGCAGGCAGCAAGGCGCGCAGCCGGCCGAGTTCGACCCGCAGCCGTGCACGATGGGTCTCGTCGGGCTGGCGGGTGCGGAACACGCGTGCGATCAGCACATTGCGCTCGACATCTCCCGGCCAGCTTTCAGCCAGCGCGCGCAACAGCGCGAACAGCACTGGCCGACGCGCCAGCGGCTGCCAGTGCCCGTCCGCTTGCAGGCCATGGCGGCAGGCGTCGACCACGACCGCGCTGGATGCGAGCAGCGCCTGGACTTGTTCCAGCCGCAGTGGCTGCTCGTGGCCGGCGCGCAGGCTGCGGGCAGCGGTGAGCTGCAATGCCGAGCGCACGCGTTCCACTTCGGCCTGCAGGCCGGCAATGCCGGAGCGCAGGGCCGCGGCCGTGGCCACGGCCAGGTGAGCTTGGGCGCCGGTCGTATCCAGGACGCGCAAAGCCAGTTCGGCGTGGAGCAGCACCCAGGTAGCCTGCAGCGCGTCCGGCAGTGCTGCGCGATCGAGCGTGGCGAGCAGCCCGCGAGCTGCGGCCAGGCGCCCCAACAATAACTGCTGCCGCGCGGCGATCAAGCGCGCAAGCGCGGCGTTGGCGTGGTCGCGGTGTCGGTCCAGCAATTCGGCAGCGTCGAGCACCGCGCGCACGGGCCGGGCCAGTTCGCGCATGGCCAGCGCGACCTCGGCCTCGGCCACGATGCAACGGGCGCGCGCCACAGCCTCGTGCGCACCGAAACCTCGCGCCGCCCTGCGCAGCAACGCGCGCGCACGCGGGTAGTCAGACAGTTGCGCCATCGCGATCGCGCGCAGCGCCAGGGCAGGCGGGTCATCGCGTAATGCAACGTGATTCAGCGCCCGCAATGGATCGCCAAGCGTCAGTGCGCGGCCGGCGGCGGAGAGAAGGGAATCCACGCGCCGACCTTAGCACGCGGGTTTTTTCATCGCGGCGGCGCGAAGGCCAATCCCATTACCCGCAGCGCCTCGCGCGAGCGACGATCGTTGAGACTGCTGTAGAGCATCACGTCCTGCGTCGGGATCGCAGGCAGGGACAGGCGCTGGCTGACGTCGAGGGTGCCGGCGGGGGCGGTGCGCCTGGCCAACACCGCGATCGCCAGACCGGCGGCGGCCGCGGCACCGATGATCGCGGCCCCCTTGCCGACGAACACCTCTTCCCAGGCAATACCGGCCTGGTCGAGCGCGGCGACCGCCGCATTGCGTACGCGGCATCCTTTGCCCTGCGTTGCCAAGGGCAGCGGGTTCGTTTGGGGAGCCAATTCCTGGATCGATCCGAACCAGGCGAACGCCTCGGCATACATGCGCTTGCCTTGCTTGCGACGGTCCTCGGGCCGCAACACCCAGGCGGCGTCGAGTTCACCCTGTTCGTACAGCGCCATCAGGTCACGGCTGGAACCCACGCGCATTTCCAGGCGCAGGCCCGGGTCGTGGGCATTGATTCGTCGCAGCAGCGCCGGCACTTCGCTGCCGACCAGTTCGTGGCTGATGCCGACCACCAGCTTGCGCTGCTCGGCATTGAACGCGCCCGCAGCGCGGTCATGGGCAGCGACCAGCGCGCGCGCGGCCGCGAGAAATTCCTGGCCTTCGGCCGATAGCCGGACATGCCGGGGCGAGCGTTCCAGCAGCCGCCGGCCAAGGTGTTTCTCCAGCTTGCCCAACTTGATGCTGACGCTGGACTGCGTGGTGCCGAGCACATCGGCGGCGCGAGTGAAGCTCTGCAAATCCGCTACCAGCACGAAGGCTTGCACCGCGGCGATGTCCAGGGCCTTCATGGCGATGATTCCGATTTGAAATGATAGGTATCTATCTGGATCTATTCTAACAATAGACGGCAAGCGCTAGGGTTGATCGCACTCCCCTACCCGGCCGGCCCGCATGAAGCCTCTTCTCAGCATGACCCTCGCCGTCCTCGCCGGACTGGCGACCCGCGACACGGCCAACGCGGCCGTTCCCCCTGCCTTGCAGGGCACCTGGGTGTTGGTGGCCGCCGACAAGTTATTGCCGGGCGGCGAACGCGCGCCGGATTACGGGCGTTCGCCCTCGGGCCGCCTGATGATCGATGCCGAAGGCAACTACGCCCTGCAGATATTCAAATCCGAACGCACGCCTTTTGTTTCGGGCGACAAGGCGCGCGGCAGTGCCGACGAATACGCTTCGGCCGTGCTCGGCGTGAGCACACACTACGGCGTGCTCGAGGTAGACAGCGCGCAAGCCCAGCTCACTTTCCGGATCGAACATTCATCGTTCCCGAACTGGGAAGGCACGATCCAGAAGCGGCAGTACACGTTGGAAGGCAGCGTACTGACCTATCGCGTTCCGGCACGGCCCGACGGCAGCGTGCCGCTGTCGGTGTGGCGAAAGGTGGAGTGAAGAAATACGCGTGGTGTGGTGAATGGCGTGAAGCATTCATGCCCTATCGCCAAAGAACACCCGTGCATCACCCTGCCGGGAGCAGGGTGGCCTTGCGGTGCCTCTGCCGCTTCGGAGCTAAAAACATGGCTAACCAACAGAACAATCCTGGCCAGCAGGGCCAGCAGGGCCAGCAGGGCCAGCAGAATCAGCAGGACCAGAAAAACCAGCAAGGTCAACAAGGCCAGCAGAACCAGCAGGGCCAACAGAACCGCCAGGACCAGCAGGGCCAGCAGCAGCAGACCCAGCGCGATGGCATGAACGACAAAGGCTCGCAGCACAATCAGCAGGGCGGGCAGCGCGACCCGAGCCAGTCCCGCTAACGCCGAGAGTCATCGGGACAAGGCTGCGTGCGAACGCGGCCTTTCCCGTTTTCAGCGCACGGTGATCCCACTGAACTGATGCGGCGCCGCGAGCGGGTCGGGATGATGCACCTCCGGGATCCGCGCCGCCCCGGTCAAATACCCATCGAGCCAGTCGCCGAATTGAGTCGCGCCGTGTAGCGCCGCGCCGATCGGCGCCAAGGTGTCATCGTCCAGCCGCGCGCCGTAATACAGTGCCTCGGCATCTGCGACCACCGGGCGATCGTCCTGGTAGCTATACATCACCCACTCCACCAGCTCGTTCAAACGATAGCGTTCGGGCCCCGCCAGTTCGACCACGCCGTTGGCCGCCGGCGCAACGACCAGATCGGCGAGCACATCGGCGACGTCATTCGCTGCTACCGGTTGTACCTGCGCCGGCGAAAGCCGCACCGGCCCAGGGCCGCCGCCCGCCGGCACGATGTTGGCCATGAACTCATAGAACTGCGTCGCCCGCAGCAAGGTGTAGGGCACCGGTGACTGGCGCACCTGTCGTTCCTGGATGGCCTTGGCGCGAAAGTACGCACTGCCTTGCAGGCGCTCGGTGCCCACCACCGACAACGCCAGGTAATGCGCGATGCCGGCGTTGCCAGCCGCCTGCAGCAGGCGTTCGCTGGCGTGCCGAAAGAACTCGGCCACTTCGGGGTCTTCGAATACCGGCGCATTGGTGGCATCCACCACTGCATGCGCGCCTGCCAAGGTCACCGCCAAGCCCCTGCCCGTCAGCGCGTCCACGCCGGTCCTGCGCGAGGCCGCGACCACTTCGAACCCGCGCAGGGCGAGCCGGTCAACCAGCTTGGAGCCCACCAGGCCACTGCCGCCCAGCACCACGATCTTCATGCTCATGGCCACGCCTCACAGAACGATAGGGCTGGCTGGCGCGGCAGCCGTGGGGATGTCGCGCTCGCCCAGCGCCTGGCGCAGGTCGGCCTCGATGCCGGTGCAAATCTGCGAAATCGGGATGTCGTTGGCACCGCCCTCGAACGGATTGACGCTGCTCTCGCCCACCTGGTCGAGCGCGGTGTACATCCATGACATCAATACGCTGAGCGGAACCGCGAGCCAAGCCACCTGGCCCGAGAGCCAACCCACCGATGCCACCGGTGAAGCGACCAGCAGGTCGATCACGCCCAAGGGCAGGAGCAGGCAGAGGATGCGCACGAATATCGTGTTGATGATGGCGTACTGGCGAGGGTACGGATAGTTCTTCAGCCGCTCGCTGCGCGCTTGCTGGTCCTGGAACTCGCGCAGCAGCTTTTGCAGATCGAGGAAATAGCTGGGCGGCAGTCGCCCGGCATCCAGCAGGCTCTTCAGCGCCGCGCTCTGCAGGCCAAGCACTTCGGTGGCCTTGCCTGGCGCCATCAGGATGCGGCTCTTCTCTTCCGGGGTGACGTACTTGATCAGCTCGATCTCCAGTGCCTGCTCACGCTCGGGCACGGCATAGTGCTTGCGGTACTCGGCATTGGGCGCCTGCTTGAGGGTTTCCCAGGCCTTGCTCTGGCGCATGTCGTAACGCAGCGCGGTCAACCAGGCCAGGTGGCGATACGCCAGGTGGCGGGCGTCGTTGTCGCTGCCGGTGTAGTCGCGGCTCAGCGCGCCCCACAGCCGGCTCAGGGCGGTGATCGATGCCCACACTTGCTGGGCCTCCCACAAGCGGTTGTACGCCTGGGTGTTCTTGAAACCGGCCATCAACGCCACCGTGGTGCCGAGCATGAAGATCACTCCCCACGGCACCGCCAGCCAATGCCAGCCGGCGAGCTGGTACAGGGCAACCAGGGCGAGATTGAGCACGACCAGCGCGTACAGCGAGCGGCGCGTCCACAGCAGGAATTCGGTGAAGCGGTAGGAACGTGCGGCGTACATGGCGATTTCTCCTGGACGAATCGGGGGTGGCCACGCTAGGCGTGCGCGGCGGGCAACGGTTTCGATTCCGCGGCGGCGCACACCCGGTGGGCGATGCCGTGCTGGAACAACTTTGCGTAAGGGCATACCCGTTCGGTGTTGCGCACCAATTCGGCGGCCACGCCCGGGTCGAGGCCGGGCAGATGCACGCGCACGTCTGCCGAGAGCAGGTAAAAGCCATCGAACGGATCGCGCGCGAAGGTCACCGCCGCTTCGACTTCAGCATCGGCCAGCTGCAGCCCGGCACGCGCGGCGAGCAGCGTCATCGCGCCGTGGAAACACGCGGCGTAGCTGGCGGCCAACAGTTGCTCGGGATTGGTGCCTCCGCCGGGCCCGCCCAGTTCCGGCGGCAGGCGCAAGGCCACGGCGAGGGCGCCATCGTCCGAGGTCGCGACCCCGGAGGCGCGCCCATGTCCTGCGGCGCCGCCGCCCACGCGCACGCGGCCGGTATACAACGGCAGCACCCCGTGGCCGTGGTATTTGTCGAGCATGCTCGTCGGCGGCGGCTTGAGCGTGCTCATCGCGAGCAGGACGCCCTGGCCCGCCGGCCGTTTGTGCCGGGGGTGTTCACGCGCGTGCCGGCGCTGCGCGTGCGGACTGCTGCAACCATTGCGCGAAATCGACCCGGCCCGTCCACGCGGTCTCGGCCGGGACCAGGGTGTCCTGCTGCAGGCGTGCGCCAAAGTACGGCGTGTCGGCATCGGCCACGACCTCAGGGACTTCGCCGGTGGCTTCAAGGTAGCGACGGGCCAGCTCGGCCATCGAGGCACGCTCCGGCCCGGCGATCTCCACGATGCCGTTGGCCGGCGGCTGCAATGCCAGCCGCGCCACGGCCTCGGCCACGTCCTCGGCAGCGATCGGCTGCACCAAGGCCGCCGGCAACCGCACGACGTCGCCGCTGCGGCCGGACTGGATGATGCTCGGCAGGAACTCGAAGAACTGGGTCGAGTGGATGATCGTGTAGGCGATACCGGAGGCGCGGATCAACTGTTCCTGGGCGATCTTGCCGCGGAAGTAGCCACTGGCCGCAAGTTTGTCGGTACCCACTACCGATAGCGCGACATGATGGTGCACTCCGGCCACCGTTTCGGCAGCGAGCAGGTTGCGTCCGGCGGTCTCGAAGAAGGAGAGCACTGCGGCGTCTTCGAACGAGGGTGAGTTGGCCAGGTCGACGACCACCTCGGTTCCCGCCATGGCTTCGGCCAGGCCGGCGCCGCTGAGGACATCGATGCCGGTGGAAGGTGCGGCCACGACCACTTCATGTGCGGCGGCGCGCAAGCGCTCGACCACCTTGCTGCCGATACGGCCGGTGCCGCCGACGACGACGATCTTCATGGGCAATCTCCAGGGGAAGGATGGATACGCGACGATGCTAGGAATTCAGCGCCAGGGTCGGTAGCGCCCCGCGCGGATGCGCGCTGTTGCCCAGCAGGCACCAATGGCTCAGGCCGCGGCCTGCTGGGCAGGTGCCGTGACTGCCTGCTGGGTGGATTGCCAGTGCGCGACCACGTCCAGGTCGAGCGCGCGCACCTCGGCCGTGGCGAAATCAATGAAGGCGCGGATGCGCTTGGGCAGTTGCCGCCGGCTGAGGTAGCACAGGTAATGGCCGCGGTCGTCCGGGGCATAGCGATCCAGGCAGGTGATCGCAAGGCCGGCGCGCAGCGCCTCACGCACCTGGTAGTTCGGCAACTGCGCCAGGCCGTGGCCGTCCAGCGCGGCCTGCAGCACCAGGTCGGCGTCGTTGAAGACCAGCGCCGAAGCCGGCCGAAGGCTGCACGGCTTGCCCTCGACGCGGAACTCCCACCCTTGCAGGCGTCCTGCCGGCCCTCGCTGGCCGATGCAGGCGTGGGTTGCCAGCTCGTCCAGCGTCTGCGGCAGGCCCTGGCGCCGGGCATACGCGGGCGAAGCACACACCAACAGTTGCATCGGCACCAGCTGCTTGGCAATCAGCTCGCTGTCATCGAGCACGCCCTCGCGGAAGGCAACATCGATACGGTCGTTGGCCAGGTCCGGCATGCGCTCGTCCAGCTGCAGCTCGACCTGTACCTCAGGAAAGGCGACACGGAACCGACCCAACAACGGGGCGATGATGCGGCGGCCGAAACCGTGCGTGGCACTGATGCGCAAGTGGCCGCGCGGGGGGCCGTCACGAAGCTCGCGCATCTCGTCCAAGGCCTGCACGATTCGGTCCACGCCCGGGCGGCAGCCTTCATGGAAGAGCTCGCCCTCGCGGGTCAGCACGGTCGATCGCGTGGTGCGCAAGAACAGGCGAACCCCCAGCTGGCCTTCGAGCTTCTGCACGCTGCGGCTTACCGCCGAGCGGCCGATACCCAGGCGCTCGGCGGCACGGGCAAAGCTGCCTTCGCTGGCCACTGCCATGAAGGCCAGCACGCCGGCGTAGCTGGCGGAGAATCCGACGGAAAGAGGATCGTGCGCGGCGCGGGAATCGGTATCCATGCCAAGCAGACGGCCCAGCGCCGTTCGCTGTGACAGCTGCGCGCCCGGCGATTGGTGCGCAGGACGCAACACCGTGGGTCCGGTTCGCGGCCTACCGACGGCCAGCGGCTGTACCTAGCCTGCTTGTCCAGGGCCAGCCCTCTGCCAGCCATCTCCCCGCCCTATCATCAAGGTACCGATCATGAGCCCACGCCTCGACTACCAGCAGCAGTCTCCGGAGCTGTTCAAGAAGTTCGTTACTTTCAGCCAGGCCATCAAGACCACTGGCATCGAGCAGGCGATCCATGACCTGGTCAATATCCGTGCCTCGCAGATCAATGGCTGCGGCTTCTGCCTGGACATGCACGTCAAGGAAGCCACGCTCCACGGCGAGCGCCCGCTACGTCTGCACCACGTCGCGATCTGGCGTGAGTCGACCCTGTTCAGCCCGCGCGAGCGCGCGGCGCTGGCCTGGACCGAGGTACTGACCCAACTGCCACCGCAGGGTGTTCCGGATGACATCTACGAGCGCGTGCGCACACAGCTGTCCGAGCAGGAGTTGGTCGAGTTGAGTTATGCGGTGATGGCGATCAATGCCTGGAACCGGATCAACGTCGCCTTCCGTTCCACGCCCGGCGCCTGGGACAAGGCATTTGGCCTGGACAAGGCGCAGCTCAGCTGACCCGGCTGGCGGCGGCGTGCCCCTGCGCGCCGCCGCGTTGCCGCCCCCCCCTTTTCTTGGAGAACGACTATGCGCCTGCCTTCGCTTGCGGCCCTGTTGCTTCTGTCGCCCGGCCTCGCTTGTGCCGCCGCTCCGGCGCCTGCGCCCGAACCCGTTGTGACGCAGGTGATGAGCCAGTCCCTGCCGGATTACCCGGGCAAGGAAGCGCTCATCCTTACGGTCCAGTACCCGCCGGGCGGTGCCGATCCTGTGCATCGCCATGACGCCCATGGCTTTGTCTATGTGCTGGAGGGCCACGTCGTGATGGCCGTGGCCGGTGGCCGCGAAATCACTCTCGGTCCCGGCGACGCCTTCCACGAGGGTCCGGCCGATGTGCACACCGTCGGCCGTAACGCCAGCACCACCGAACCTGCGAAGTTCGTCGTATTCCTGCTCAAGGACGCCGGCAAGCCGGTGGTACTGCCGGTGCGCTGAGTCGACGGCCGGTGTCACAATGCGGCCTGCTCGCCCGTCCTGGATGGCATGGAAGATCCCACTGCCTTGTTCACCCGCCTGCGTCCACGCCTGCTGGGCGTGGCCTACCGCATGCTCGGTTCGCTGCCCGAAGCCGAAGATGTCGTGCAGGACACCTGGCTGCGTTGGCATGGCGCGGACCAGGCCATGATCGAGAACGCCGAAGCCTGGTTGGTGGCCACGACCACGCGGCGGGCGATCGATAGCCTGCGCCTGGCTCGCCACAGCCGCGAGCAGTACGTGGGCATGTGGTTGCCGGAGCCGGTGCTCGGCGAGCACACCGATACGCCGGAATACGTACAAGAGGGGGCCAGCGACTTATCGGTGGCCTTCCTCAACGTGCTCGAACGCCTGGCACCGGACGCGCGTGCGGCGTTCCTGCTGCATGACGTGTTCGACCAGGATTACGCCGAGGTCGCCCGCACGCTGGACAAATCCGAGGCGGCCTGCCGCCAGATCGTGCATCGCGCGCGCCTGCAGCTGCGCGCGGCGCGACCCCGCTACAACGTGCCGCAAAAGGTCCACCAGCATTTGCTTGGGCGTTTTGTCGAGGCCTTGTCCAGCGGGGATTTCGGCACGATGAAAACGTTGATGGCCGAATCGGCCGTGCTGGTGGGCGACGGCGGCGGCATCGTCACCAGCTTCCCCAAGCCCCTGGTCGGCGGCGCGCGTATCGCACAGTTGCTGTATGCGCCTTTGTTGCGGCGGCGCCACCAGTTGCGCCTGGCGCCGGTGCTCATCAATGGCCGGCTGGGACTGCTGCGCTACTTCGAGGATGTCCTGGAGTCGGCGATGGCTTTCGAGACCGACGGCGAGCGCATCGTCGAGATACTGGTGCAGCGTAATCCAGACAAGCTGCAGCGCATCGCCGGTCAATCGGCGCCTGCGCTGCGTTGATCCCGCTCATTCGGGAAACGGCGCAGCCATCAGCGCATCGACCGAGGAAGGCGCGACGTAGCCGGGGACGAAGCGCTCGCCGAAATCGCGGGCGAAGTTGTCGTAGGTGGTGTTCGGTCGCGATTGGGCAATACCGCACATGGCATCGCTGAAGCAGCGCTTCATGTCCAATCTTGGATAGGCGGCGAGGATGGCCGCCCGCTGCGGCTCGGCGATCGCCTCGTACTCCCAGCCGCCCCAGTCGATGCCGACCCCGCGCTGCGACAACGACACCTCGATTTCCTTGTAGCGCGCAATCGAAGGCGTCGAATTGAGTGCCACGCCATCCCACACCAACTGGCAGCGATGTGCGTCCATGCCGGCGCCATGGGCGAAATCGCGCGCGGCGTTGGCGCCCTCCACTTCGAAGCGCAAGGGACCGGAGAATGCATCGGCCAACCCAAGGTCGTGCAGCAAGGTGATGACCGCGAGCACCTCGGCGTCATGCGCCAGGCCCTCGCGTTGTGCCAGCAAGGTGGCGAACAGCCAGGAGCGCATGACGTGGTTGAACAGCCAGGGCGCGTACTGCGCCTGGGCGAAGCAGAAGGCGCGCTCGACGATGGCGGTGTCGGCGACCGCAACACCGGCCAGTCGTTGCGTGGCGGGCAAGGGCAGCGTGGAAGCAGCGGCCGGGGCCGTGGCGTGGTCTGGTTGCGGGTACATGGCGTGGCTCCTGACGGGAAAGGTGCAGCCTGCACTTGCGCCGGGCCTGCAGGAACCGCCGGCCAGGTGGATGCGGTGTTGCCGGCGCCGC
>DATLJF010000118.1:0-10336 GCA_035539015.1 Stenotrophomonas sp.
CGCGCTGGCACAACCCTCGGTGCTGGCCCTCAGCAGCGGCGAGGCGTTGGCGCAGGTGCTGGCCCAGTTGCCGGCCGACGTGATCGAGAAGTGGCAGCAACAACCGGTCGTCGCGGCCAGTGCGCGCCTGGCCCAGCTGGCGCACGACCGTGGCTTTGCACACGTCATCCAGGCCGCCGGCCCGCGCCCGGCGCAGTTGCTCGCCGCGCTTGCTCGCCGCGGCGGCGACTGAACCCACGCCAGCTTCCCCTTGCCCATGCATCGCGCCCCACGCCATGCTGTCGGGCGCCGCGATGCGACCGCGTGTCGTCGCCCTAGGAAGCCTGCCCATGAACGATCCCGCCCCCTCGCGACGTCTCTCCCTGTTCTGGGTAGCTGCGCTCGTGCTGGCCGTGATCGCGGCGGTCGCGGTCGGGTTTGGCTGGCGCGCCTGGCAGTCGCGCCTGGCCGAACAACAGCAAGCCGAGGACACTCGCGCCCAGCGCTGGGTGGCGATGGAACAGACGCTGGAGGCATTGCGCCGCGACCAGCGCGCGGCCAACCAGCGCCTGCAGGACGCAGCCGCCACCAACCGCATCCTGCGCGACGAGATGCTTGGCCTGAGCCAGCGCGGTGCGCTGCTGGAAGAAACGGTCGAACGCCTGGCCGATACCGAGCGCCATGGCGCCCAAGCCCTGCGGCTCGACGAGGTGGAGCTGCTGCTCAACCAGGGCCAGCAACGGCTGGCGCTGGCCGGTGACCTCGACGGCGCACGTCGCGCCTATGCCCTGGCCGCTGGCACCCTGCAAGGTATCGACGACCCGGCCTATCTCAATCTGCGCCAGGCCCTGGTGCAGGAACGCAATGCACTCGATGCCCTCGGCGTCGGCCCGCAACGTGCACTGGGCGGCAAGCTCGATACCTTCATCTCGCGTCTGCAACGTTTGCCACACCATGTGCAGGACGAGGACGACGCCTCGCGCCCGTGGTGGCAGCGCGCACTGTCGCCGCTGGTGCAGATCCGTCCCTCCCGCGGAACGCTGATTGCCGGTTCCGAGCGGCGCGCCGCCGAGGACGCCTTGCAGATCGAGGTGAGCCTGGCGCGAGCCGCGCTGGAACGCGGCGATGGCGAAAGTTTTTCGCAGGCGCTGCGGCGCCTGGACGGCTGGCTGGTGCGGCTCTGGCCGGACTCGCCGGCCCTGCGGACGCAGCGCAAGGCCCTGGCCGAACTGGCCAAGGCGCCGCTGCGCCCGGACATGCCCGAACTCGGGTCCACCCTGCGGCAACTGCAGGCCATGCGTGAAGGAAGGCAAAGCCCATGAAGCCACTGCGAAGTCTGCTCATCCTGCTGGTCGCCGTGGTACTCGGTGTCATCGCTGCGCAGTGGTTGTCGCAACAACAGCGCTATGACCTCGGCGAAGTAGTGGTACGCGTGGGCGGCAACGACTACATCGCGCCGATGCCGCAGGCCGTGCTGGCGCTGATCGTCGGCCTGCTGGTGCTGTGGCTGTTGTGGATCATTGTCAGCCTGCCGTTCCGGGCCTGGGGCCGTTATCGCCGCAAGCGTGGCCGCGCGCGCCTGATCGAAGGGCTGCGCGCCTACGAGTTCGGCCAGTGGAACCGCGCCGGCAAGGCGCTGGTGGCTGCGGCCGAGGACCATGAAGTTGCGCCGGTGGCGCTGCCGCCAGCCATCCGCGTGGCCGACGCCCGTGGCGATGCCGAAGGCGCGCGGACGCTGGAACAGGAACTGGCCGCCCGCGACCCGGTCGCCCATGCCTTGCTGCAGGCAGAACGGTTCCTGGCCGGTGGCCGTCCGGTGGACGCGATCAATGCACTCGACGTGCCGGCCGCGCAGCCGCTGCCGCCGCGTGGGCTGGTGTTGCGTACCGAGGCGCTGGCGCTGATCGGCCGCGCCCACGAGGCCTATGGCCAACTCGGCGCGCTGCGCCAGCAGCAGGCGCTGGCGCCGGAGCCAATGGCCATCCTCGAACGCCGGCTGGCGGCGCTGTCGCTAGAACAGGCCGACGACGCCAATGCGTTGGCCGAGCGTTGGGAATCGCTGGCCAAGCCGCTGCGCGCCGAGCCTGCGGTGGTGGCCGCCTATGCGCGCCGTGGCGCCGCCCTGCATTGGGACGATGCCGCGCTGCGCAGTGTCGAGCAGGCGCTCGATGCCGGTTGGGACGAAGAGCTGATCATCCTCTACGGCGCGTTGCCAGTGGAAAAGTACGACTCCCGCCGCGCCAGCGCGCAGCGCTGGTTGGCGACGCATCCAGCCAGCCCCGGGCTGTTGCTGACCTTGGCGCGGTTGTCGCGGCAACAGCAGCAGTGGGGGCAGGCCGAGGAATTCCTGCATCGCGCCATCGCCCAGGGCGCCGGCGCGCCGGCCTGGGAAGAACTAGGCGAAGGCTTCGCCGCAGCCGGTGAACCGGCGCTGGCAGCGCAGTGCTATCGCAACGCGCTGCATAGCCAGCGCGGCGGCATGGCGGTGGATCTGGTGGGCCATCGCAGCCTTCGCGAGCAGATCCACGACCAGGCTATCGCCGAGGATCGCGATGAACACGGCGTGCCCCGCCTGCGCGAGTAAGTTCGCCCGTGTAGGAGCGGCTTCAGCCGCGACAGTTTCGGCTCACTGCGACGGTGCGCCCGGCCGACGATCTACGGTCGCGGCTGAAGCCGCTCCTACAGTGCAGCTTACCTTTCGATGATCGCCACTACGCCCATGCCGCCTGCAGTGCAGATCGACACCAGCGCGCGGCCACCGCCACGCTCCTTCAGTTCCTTGGCCACGGTGGCGACGATGCGCGCACCGGTGGCGGCGAACGGATGCCCGGTCGCCAGCGAGGAGCCGAGTGGATTGATCTTGGCCGGGTCGATGCGGCCCATCGGCGCGTCCACGCCGAGCCGGTTGCGGCAGTAATCCTCGCTTTCCCACGCGCGCAGCGTGCACAGCACCTGGGCGGCGAAGGCTTCGTGGATCTCGTAGATGTCGAAGTCCTGCAGGGTCAGGCCATGGCGCTTGAGCATTTCCGGCACGGCCACCGTGGGCGCCATCAGCAGGCCTTCGCCGTGCACGAAGTCGACCGCGGCGACCTGGGCATCGCGCAGGTAGGCCAACGGCTCATGGCCATGCGCGCGCGCCCACTCATCACTAGCCAGCAAAACCGCCGCGGCGCCATCGGTGAGCGGGGTGGAGTTGGCGGCGGTCAGGGTGCCGCGACCGGAGACCCGGTCGAACGCCGGCTTCAGCGTGGCCAGCTTCTCCAGCGAGGTATCCGGACGCAGGATGTTGTCGCGGGTGACGCCGCGGAATGGAACGATCAGGCCATCGAAGAAGCCGCGCTCATAGGCCGCGGCAAGCTTCTTGTGCGAAGACACCGCCCACTCGTCCTGCGAATCGCGCGAGATGTTCCACTCCTTGGCCATGTCCTCGCAGTGGTCGCCCATGCTCTTGCCGGTGCGCGGCTCGGCGACGCCGGGGAATTCGGGCTTCAGCTCGCTGAGGCGGAAACCAGTGAGCATGGCCTTGATCTTGTCGCCGGTGGTCTTGGCACGGTTGGCCGCCAGCAGGCGCGCGCGCAACTTCTTGCCGTAGACGATCGGCACATCCGAAGTGGTGTCCGAGCCGCCGCCGATGCCCGAGTCAATCAGCCCCAGCGCGATCTTGTTGCCGATGTGGACGATGGTGTCCAGCGAAGTACCACACGCGCGTTGCAGGGTAATGCCCGGGGTCAACGGCGACAGCCCGGACGACAGTGCCGCCTCGCGCGCCAGGTTCCAGTCGCTGGAATGCTTGATCACCGCGCCCATCGCCACTTCGCCCAGCTGCTGCCCGTGCAGGCCGAAACGCTCCACCAGCGCGCCCAGCGTGCGCACCGACATGCCCAGGTTGCCCACGTCCGAATATGCGGTGTTCTGCCGGCAGAACGGAATGCGGACACCACCAAGGATGGCGACGGGACGGGCGACGGGCATGGGTTGACCTGACATGAGGGGCTCGGGGACATGGCCTGCACAGGGCCGGCAGGCATAATGTGCGCAGTGTAGCTGCCGCCCCGTGACGGGCCAACCGCAAACCCATGAGCGATACCGAACACCGCACCAGCGCTATTGGCGTACTCGCACTGGAACTCGCCGGCGGCACCTCGCCCGCGCGTGCGGCGCTGCCGCCCTCGCAAGCCGGCGCGTTGGCCGAGCGGGTTGGCCGCGATCTGGCGCAGTGGGCGCCGCAGGTGCGCGAGCTGGAGCTCAGCCTGGCCGCGGCGCATTTCGACCCGGCCGAAGTATTGCGGCCGGGCTGGCCCATGCATCGCCGCCTGGACGAGTTGCGCGAGCGTGCCCCCGGACGTGACCAGGGTCCCCGCTTGCTGGCCTTCGGCGCCGACGCACGAGGCGAAGTGCCGCTGCCCTTCCAGGCCGATGCCGGGCTGGCCGGCGGCAACTTGCGCGTGCTGCCGTTCCTGTTGTCTGGCGCGCCGGAGACCGTCGCCGCAGTCGGCGCTGCCATGGAAGAGGTCCTGCTCGCGCAGGGCATGGCCCAGGCCGATACCGCGTTGCTGGCGCAGGAGGCCTTCGGTGCGCAGATCGAGCATGCGCGCTACCTGACCGTGCACGACCTGGCCGCGATGACGTCGATGCAGTACGACAACCAGGGCCTGGCCGCGCTATGGCCATTGCTGGAAACCGCCTTGTTGGCGCCGCAGGCCAGCGAATGGCTGGCCGAGCCGCCCGAACCGCTGCTGCATTACGTTGCAGGCGAAGTACGCATGGCCCTGTTCGACCCCGCCGGCTGGTGCGCGCACTACGGCCAGGATCGCGAAGATTGCGAACAGCTCAAGCACGTCTACGAGCAATACCTGGCGCGCCAGCGGCAGATGGCTGCCGTGCTCGAAGCGCATGGCGTGCCGGTGCTGTACGTGCACGTCGAGGCTGGGCAGGATGCCCGGGCCACGTTGGCGGCCTGAGCTACCGAGTCGCCGCAATGAGCCCGTCCGCCGCACCGAAGCTGCAAGGCCTGCTCGAAACCGCGTTGTACGCCGCGGACCTGGCGCTGGCGCGGCGCTTTTACGAGGACGTCCTCGGGTTGCGATCGATGGTGGCGGACAGCCGCCTGGCCGCCTATGCGGTCGCTCCTGCGCAGGTGTTGCTGTTGTTCCAGGCCGGCGCCACCGCCGCTACGGTTGAGCTGCCCGGCGGCACGATCCCGGGCCATGACGGCAGCGGGCGCGTCCATTTCGCCTTTGCCATCGCTGCGGATGATTTGCCAGGTTGGGAAGCGCACCTGCTGGCTTGCGACATCGCCGTCGAAGGGCGCACCGCCTGGCCGCAAGGCGGCCATAGCCTTTACTTCCGTGATCCTGACCAGCACTTGGTGGAGCTGGCGACGCCGGGGCTGTGGCGGAATTATTGAGCCGCGGGAAAGGCCGATGCCGCTGATGGTTCCCGGTCGGGGCTGAAGCCCCTCCTACAGTCTGGCGATTGCAGTGTAGGAGCGGCTTCAGCCGCGATGCGACCAAAGCCGTCTCCCTGTCATACCTCAGTGGGTAGAGGCTGGCGCCGCATCGGTAGTGATCACGCCGCACGCCAGGCGCCCGCCGGCATTGCCGGTCGGCTGGGTCTTGTAGTCGTCCGGATCGGCGTGGACGATCACGGCGTGACCGCTGATGTCGAAGGCATCACCCTTGCCGATGTTGACGTTGTTCGACACCGGCCCGTCGACCGTGGCATTGCCCTGTGCATCTGACTTGAGGTTGGGCATGTCGCCACCGTGGTGCGGGTCGGCGCTGACGTTGCCGTGCTCGCTCTGCGCCGGATTGAAGTGGCCACCGGCGCTGCTGCCGTCCGGGGCGCTGCAGTCGCCCTTCTCATGGATGTGGAAGCCATGCTCGGTATTGGGCTTGAGCCCGCTGAGCTGGCCGCTGACGCGCAGGGCGCCATCGACCACCTTGAAGATCACCTGCCCTTTCACCTCGTTGCCCTGGGTCGGCTTGATCTCGGCACTGGCGCTGGCGACCGGCGCGGCCGGCGCTTCGGGAGCGGTGGGCGCGGCGGGCGCTGCCTGGTCTGCGGCGGCTTGGTCGGCCGGTGTCTCGGCGTTGGTATCAGTGGCCGGCGTCTCGCGCTTGCAGGCGCCCAGCGTTAACGCGGTGGCAATGAACAACGCGGTCGGGATCATGCGCATGCGGTGTTTCCTCCTCTCGCCCATCGGGCAGTGTGTGGGGTGCCGGGCCTCCCGGCGTGGGTCAGCGGCTGGCGCGGATGACGCCGCACGCCAGGCGCGCGCCGGCATTGCCGCTGGGTTGGCTGCGATAGTCATCGGGGTCGGCATGGACGATCAAGGCCTTGCCGAGTACATCGTTCGGTGCGCCGGTGCCGAGGCTGACGCCGCCCAATACACGATCGAAATGCGCCACGCCTTCGCCATCGGCGAGCAGGTTGTCCATGTCGCCGAGGTGGTGCGGTCCGGCGGGGTTGCGGCCATGGGCGGTGGCTGTCGGATTGAAGTGCGCGCCGGCACTACTGGCATCCACCGCGCTGCAATCGCCGCGCTCATGCACGTGGAAGCCGAAGTTTCCGCCCGGACGCAGGCCGCCGACCGTCCCGGTCAGGCGAACGCCCTGGGCCACCGGCAATAGCACCACCCGGCCACTGACCAGGCTGCTGGAAGCTGATGCCAATGCCGCCTCGGCCTGGCGCACGCTGCTGGGCGGTGGCGCCGGCAATGTCGGCGCCGGCTTGGGGGCTGGCGCGCTGCTGCAAGCGCTAAGCGCAAGCAGTGCTAGGACGGAAAAAGTACGGCGGTTCACGGCACTGGCTTCCTTCATGCATTCGGCACGCTAGTCGCGGCGGCGTGCAGGGGCCATGAAGCTGGCGGTGCGGGCTCAGCGACGCCGTCGTCCGGGCCCCAGTTTACGGGTAACCGTGTTGCGGCCTACACCCAGGCGCGCAGCCGCCTCGGCGCGGCGCCCCTGGGTGAACTGGAGGGCGACCTCGAGCAAGGCTTTGTCGAAACGTTCGCGCGCTTCTGCATGCAGGCCTTCGGCGCCATCGTCCAAGCGTTGGCGTGCCCACGCCGACAGCCGTGCATCCCAATCACCCCCATCGCCTGCGGCCATCGTGGTGGAGCGCCGTACGCCGCGCGTCAGTGCGGCCCGGGCATCGTCGGCGCCGATCGTATCGGTGACGCTCAAGGCCGCCAGGCGCCAGCACACGTTCTCCAATTCACGCACATTGCCCGGCCAGTCGTAGCTGCGCAGCGCTTCCAAGGCCTGCGCCGACAACCGCTTGGCCGGCATGTCGAGCTTGCGCGCGGCCATGGCGAGGAAGTTATCGGCCAGTTGCGCGATATCGGCGCGGCGTTCGCGCAAGGGCGGCAGCTGCAGGCGCACCACGTCCAGGCGATGCAGCAGGTCGGCGCGGAAGCGACCTTGTTCGACCAGCGCTTCGAGGTCCTGGTGGGTGGCGGCGATCACGCGCACGTCGACGCGAATGAGTTCGCGCCCGCCGACGCGGAAGAATTCGTTCTCGGCCAGCACGCGTAGCAAGCGCGTCTGCAACGGCATCGGCATGTCGCCGATCTCGTCGAGGAACAAGGTGCCGCCATTGGCCTGCTCGAAGCGGCCGATATGGCGCTTGCTGGCACCGGTGAAGGCGCCGGCCTCGTGGCCAAACAGCTCGCTCTCGAGCAATTCGGCCGGGATGGCCGCGGTATTGAGCGCGACGAACGGCGCGCGCGCGCGCGGTGACTCGTGATGCAGCGCGCGCGCCACCAGTTCCTTGCCGGTGCCGGTTTCGCCATTGACCAATACCGACAAGGGCGCCTGCGCCAACCGGCCGATCGCCCGGAACAGCGCGCGCATGGCGGGGGTATCACCGATCAGCTCGGAAGAGCCCGGGAGCGCCGTGGGGGTTGCCATGACCAGGTTCTCGTCCGGCAGCGCGCGGGCGGCCAGGGCGACGGCGTCATCCAGGTCGAAGGGCTTGGACAGGAATTCGTGCGCACCGCCGCGAAAAGCGCCGGCGGTACTGGCGACATCGGTATAGGCCGACATCACGATCACCGGCAACTGCGGATGCGCGGTCTTGAGCTTGTCCAACAGCACCAGGCCATCTTCGCCGGGCATGCGCACGTCGGTGAACAACAGGTCCGGGGCCGGACGCTGGCGCAGCGCAGCCAGGGCCGCGGCCGCGCTCTCGAAGCCGTCGACCGAGTAGCCGGCGTCCCGCAATGCGGTGGAAAGCACGAAGCGCACCGAGCGGTCGTCGTCGACGACCCAGATGCGCTGCGAGGCGGAATCAGCCATGGCCATGCTCCTTGCCGGCATCGAGCACCGGCTGCGGCAACAACAAAGTGAAAACGGTATGGCCAGGACGCGAACGGTAGGTCAGGGTGCCGTGGTGCTCGCGCGCTACCTGCTGCGCCAGCGCCAGGCCCAGGCCGCTGCCATCGGCACGGCCGCTGACCAGCGGCAGGAACAAGTGTTCGGCCAACTCTTCCGGCACGCCGCTGCCGTCGTCGACGATCTCCAGGCGCAGCGCCATCGCATGCACGTTGTCGCGGATGCGCTGGCCGTGTTCGACCCGCGTGCGCAGCGTGACCACGCTGGCGCCGGCCTGGATCGCGTTGCGCACCAAGTTCCAGACCGCCTGCGTCAGGCGATCGGCATCGCCGAGGATTTCCGGAATGCTGGGGTCATAGTCGCGTTGCAGGCGCACCGACCAACCCGCCTCGCTCTCGGCCAGGCGCAGCACGCGTTCAAGCACGGCGTGGACATTGAGATAGTCGTGTGGGCTTGCCGGCGTAGGCGACAACAGCCGTTCGAGCAACGTATTGAGGCGTTCGATCTCGGCGCCGATCAGATCGATCAGCTCGCGCTCGTCCTCGTCGCGATGGCTGGCCCGGCGGGCCAGCAGTTGCGCCGCGCCCTTCAGCCCGGCCAGCGGATTGCGCAATTCGTGCGCCAGCCCCTTGAGCGCGGCACTCAGCGCGCTGGGCAGGGCATGGGCCGGGTCGGGGGCGGGAAATTCATCGACCGGATGCGCCTCCAGCAACCAGCCGCCATCGTCCAGGCGCGACAGCCAGCCTTCGGCAAAGCGCGGCGCCTCGCCCGGCAGGCCGATCGCTACCCGATGCAGGCGCAACATGTCGCGCTCGTCGTTGCCGACGAAGCGGGCCAACGCGTCGCCCTCTATCTCAAGGGCCGCCAGGGGTTGGTCGATCAAGCGCCGGGCACTGATGCCCAGCCAGCGAGCAAAGGCGCCATTGACGCCGACCACGCGGCCGTCGGCGCCGGCCCAGGCCACCGGCGTGGCCAGGCTTTCCAGCGAGGGATTGACCGTACTCACGTCCATTGCACCAATATAGTGCAAGGCCGCCTGGGCGCCGATGAACCGCCTGCCGCGGCAGCGGCAGGGGATCTATTTAGCTTGCCGGCGCTGGCGCAGCATCGAATGAAGGATGCGGGCGTCCTCGCCGTCGAGCTGGTCGCCGAGGTCGTCGCGGCCGCGGAAATGGCGGTGGAAGGCGCGCGCGGCGGCGGCGGGGTCGTCGAGCGGGTAGCCCAGGGCCTGCAGGCCCAGCCAGGCATCGAAACCCGCGGGCGCGGGGCCGTCAGCCGGATCGGGCCACTGCCCGTAGCCGGCCGCAGCGAGTTGGTCCCAGGGGAACCAACGGCTGGGGTCGACCTTGCGCGCAGGTGCCAGGTCGGCGTGGCCAATGACCTGGTCGCGCGGGATCCGCAGGCGGGTGCACAGGTCGTCGAGCAGGCGCAGCAGCGTGGCGATCTGTCCGGGTGGGAACGGCGAGCGGCCATCATTGTCCAGCTCGATGCCGATCGAGGCCGAGTTGACGTCGCTGATCGTGCCCCAGCGACCGCTGCCGGCATGCCAGGCGCGCAGCGAATCGGGTACCAGTTGGTATAGCGCGCCGTCCTTGCCCACCAGGTAGTGCGCGCTGACCTGGCCACCACTGTTGCGCGTACGCAGGGTGTCCAGGCTCTGCTGCACCGAATCCTGCTCGGTGTGGTGGATGACGATGAGAATGGGCTGGCGGGCATTGTGGTTGGGCGAGGCCACCCAGTGCGCCATCGGATTGCGCGGCGCGTGCGCGCAGGCGCCCAGCACGAGGGCCAGCAGCGAAGGAAGCAGGAACCGGAGCAGAGGATGGCGCATGCCCCATTGCAGCGGCAGCGGGCCGGCATTGCAAGCCGTGCATCCCCGACAACGACAACAGCGACATCAACAGCGGGCGGGGGATCGGGTCCATGGTTACCTCGACATCGGCCATTGCACGAGCGCCCTGGCCCCAGGAGCGCGTCGGTTCGGAACACCGCCGGGCCTCGCGGCCCGGCGGCATATTGCT
>DATLJF010000119.1:0-10584 GCA_035539015.1 Stenotrophomonas sp.
CATCGACGAAGCGATGATGGCCGAGATCAAGGCCTTGCACGCGGCGGTCAACCCGGGCGAGACCCTGTTCGTGGTCGATGCGATGACCGGCCAGGACGCGGCCAACACCGCCAAGGCGTTTGGCGAGGCGCTGCCGCTGACCGGCGTGGTGCTGACCAAGACCGACGGCGACGCCCGCGGCGGTGCGGCGCTGTCGGTGCGCTACATCACCGGGCGGCCGATCAAGTTCGTCGGTACCGGCGAGAAGGTCGACGGCCTGGACGTGTTCCATCCCGACCGCGTCGCCAGCCGCATCCTCGACATGGGCGACGTGCTGTCGCTGGTCGAGCAGGTCGAGCAGAGCGTGGACCAGGAGAAGGCCGCCAAGCTCGCCGCCAAGGTCGCCAAGGGCAAGAAGTTCGACCTCAACGACATGAAGGACCAGCTCGAGCAAATGCAGAACATGGGCGGCATCGGCGGGCTGATGGACAAGCTGCCGGGCATCGGCAAGATCCCCGACCACCTGAAGGACCAGGTCACCGGCAAGGAAGTGCCGCGGATGATCGCCATCATCAATTCGATGACCAAGAAAGAGCGCCGCAACCCGGGGCTGCTCAATGGTTCGCGCCGTGCCCGTATCGCGCGCGGTTCGGGCCTGACCCCGGCCGACGTCAACAAGCTGATGAAGCAGTTCCAGCAGATGGAAAAAATGATGGGCAAGCTGGCCGGCGGCGGCATGAAGGGCATGATGCGCGGCATGCGCGGAATGATGGGTGGCATGGGGGGCATGGGCGGCCGCGGCGGGCTGCCGTTCCGCTGATGGCCGATTCGGCGCGCCAGCGCGCTGAAACCTTCGCCGCCCGGTATGGGCTGGCGATGCCGGTGCTGCTCGCACCGATGGCCGGCGCCTGTCCGGTGGCGTTGTCGGCCGCCGTCGCCAATGCCGGGAGCATGGGCGCGATGGGCGCGGTGTTGTCACAGCCGGGCGATATCGGCCAATGGCTGGGCAAATTCCGCGCGCTCAGTGCCGGGCCGGCACAGGTCAACCTGTGGATCGCCGATCCGCCGCCGCGGCGCGATGCCGCGGGCGAGGCCGCGATGCGGCAATTCCTCTCGCAATGGGGTCCGGCGGTCGCGGACAGCGCAGGCGACGCGACCCCAGCCGATTTCGATGCACAGTTCGACGCCATGCTGGCGGCACGGCCGGCCGTGGCCTCCACCATCATGGGCGTGCTGACGCCAGCGCAGGTGCAGCGCCTGAAGGCTGCCGGCATTGCCTGGTTCGCCTGCGCGACGACCCTGGATGAAGCGCGCCAGGCCGAAGCGGCCGGCGCCGATGCGGTGGTGGCGCAGGGGTTCGAGGCCGGCGGCCATCGTGGCGCGTTCGACGCGTCGGCGGCCGAGCGGCAGTTGGTCGGCTTGTTCTCCTTGCTGCCGCGGCTGGTTGATCACTTGTCGGTACCGGTGATCGCCGCCGGTGGCATTGCAGACGGCCGCGGCATTGCCGCCGCGCTCAACCTGGGTGCCAGTGCGGTGCAGATCGGCACCGCGTTGCTGCGCACTCCCGAGGCGGGGCTGCCGAGCGCCTGGGCCGATGCCCTGGCCGTGGCCGAGCCCGAAGACACCTGGCCCACGCGTGGTTTCAGTGGCCGCCTCGGTCGCGGCCTGGCAACGCCGTACGTGCGTGCCTTGGCCGAATCCGGTGTGGGCGTGCCGCCGTATCCGGTGCAGCGCGGCTTGAGCGCAGCCATGCGCGCCGCGGCCACGCGCGACAATCGTCTCGATGGCCTGCAGGCCTGGGCGGGGCAGTCGGCATGGATGGCGCCGGCGCGCCCGGCCGCTGAGCTGCTGCAGGCGTGGTGGCAACAGGCGCAGGCGCTGCTGCCGTGAGCGTGCTGCTGTTGAACGGCGAGCCGGCCGATGCACAGGCATTGGCTGCGGCGGCGCTGGTGAACTATGGACATTTCACCTCGCTGCGGTGCGTCGACGGCGCGGTGCGTGGCCTGGACCTGCATCTGCAGCGCCTGCAGGACGGCACGCGTGCGCTGTTCGGCAGCGCGTTGGACCTGGCCCGGGTACGGGACCAGGCGCGACGCGCCTTCGCACAAGCCGGCCATGCCGATGCCTGGCTGCGCCTGACCGTGTTCTCGCGCGCGTTCGATTTCCGCGAGCCGCTGCGGAAGGTGGCGCCGGACCTGCTGGTTTCCGCCAGCGCCGCCAGCGACGCGGTCGGCGCGCCCCTGCGCGTGCAGACCGTGCGTTTTCGCCGCCATCGCCCTGAGCTCAAGCATGTCGGCACGTTCGCGCTGTTCGACCTGCGCCGCCAGGCCGTGGCCGCGGGCTGGGACGACGCCATTTTCGTCAACGACGACGGCACGCTGATCGAGGGCACCACCTGGAACCTGGGCCTGTGGGACGGCCAGCGCTTCACCTGGCCGGCCGGGCCGGCGCTGCGTGGAACCGAGGAGCGCTTGCTGCAGCAAGGCCTGGCCGCGCTTGGCGTGGCCCAGCAGGTGCGGCCGGTGGGCCTGGCTGAATTGGCGGGATTCTCCGCGGCGTTCGCCTGCAATGCCCGCGGCGTGCGGGCGATCAGCCAGGTCGACGGGCATGCGCTGGCGGGCGGCGGCGACTGGCAGGCGCTGTTGCAGCAGGCGGGAGCGGCGTGTGCCTGGCAGCCGCTGTAGCCGGGCAGGGTGGGGCGACTTGGCTTGGGCCCGGGGCGCCGCTATAATCGCCGGCTTACCTCGCCATCCTGGCGACTGGGCAACACAGGAACTACTCAAATGGTCAAGATTCGCCTGACCCGTGGCGGCGCCAAGAAGCGTCCCTTCTACCACATCATCGTTTCCGACGTGCGCGCTGCGCGCGACGGCCGCAACATCGAGCGCCTGGGTTACTACAACCCGGTGGCGCAGGGTGCCGAGCAGCGCATCGTGCTGGACCTGGCCCGCGTTGACCATTGGGTCAAGAACGGCGCCCAGCTGACCGACAAGGTCCGCAACCTGGTCAAGGAAGCGACCAAGACCCAGGCCGTCGCGGCCTGAGCCTGGAGGCGCCGCCCCGCGCGGCGCCATCCCACGCATGATGAAAGACACCGAGCGCCGCATCCTGCTGGGCAGGATTGTCGGCGCTTTCGGCATTCGCGGCGACGCCAGGCTCGAGTCCTGGACCGAGCCGCGACTGTCCATCTTCCGCTACCAGCCCTGGATCCTGCGCGCGCCCAACGGCGAAGAGCGCGAGATGACCGGGGCGCGTGGTCGTGAATCGGGCAAGCACCTGTTCGCCACCTTGCCGGGCGTGACCGATCGCGACCAGATCGAAGCCATGCGCGGTACCGAGATCTTCGTCCCGCGCAGCGCGTTGCCGCCGCCCCAGCCGGACGAGTACTACTGGGTCGACCTCGAAGGCCTGGCGGTGAGCACCGTGGAGGGTGTCGAGCTGGGCACCGTCTCGCACCTGTTCTCCACCGGCGCCAACGACGTGCTGGCCGTGCGCGGTGACCGCGAGCGGCTGATTCCGTTCCTGCAGCCGGATTTCGTCAAGTCGGTGGATTTCCAGGCCAACCGGATCGTGGTCGACTGGGATCCGGACTTCTGATTTCCTCGCCGGTGCTGCCGGCACGCCTCGGATCGACCCGGCCATGCGCATCGATGTCCTCAGCCTGTTTCCCGAATTCATCGCGCAATGCGCGGCCTTCGGCGTGGTCGGGCGTGCGCAGGAGCGCGGTCTACTGGAACTGCAGGGCTGGAATCCGCGCGACTATGCCACCGGCAATTACCGCCGTGTCGACGACCGTCCGTTCGGGGGCGGCCCGGGCATGGTGATGATGATCGAGCCACTGCGCGCCTGCCTGGCCGCTGCGCGCGCCGCCGACCCGCGCCCGGCGCCGGTCATCTACCTCAGCCCGCAGGGGCGGCCGCTGACCCAGCCGCGCGCCCGCGAATTAGCGCAACTGCCGCGCATGGTGCTGTTGTGCGGCCGCTACGAAGGCGTGGACGAACGCTTCCTGGCCAACGCGGTGGACGAGGAAATCTCGATCGGCGACTACGTGTTGTCCGGCGGCGAACTCGGCGCGGCGGTCCTCATCGATGTCGTCACCCGGCTGCAGGACGGCGCGTTGAATGACGCCGAGTCCGCCGCCCAGGACAGTTTCGAAGGGCCACAGGGGCTGCTCGACTGCCCGCACTTCACCCATCCGTCGAGCCACGAATGGGGCGAGGTGCCTGACGTGCTGCGTTCGGGCAACCACGCCGCGATCGCCCGTTGGCGCCGCCAGCAATCGCTGGGCCGGACCGCGCTCCGGCGCCCGGACCTGCTCGACGAAGCGGCGCTGGACAAGGCCGACCGCAAGCTGCTGGAGGACTTCCGCCAGCAGGCCGGCGAAAGCAGCGGGGAGCCCGGCGCGTAGCCCCAGGCTGGCGCAGTCCAGCCGCTTCCGGTATGATGCCGCGTTCCCAGGGCCCCTCGTGGCCACTCGGCGAGCCTGCAACACCCACTAATTACAAACGTGCGGCGCAATTCGGCGACTGCATGAGCCCAAGTTGTCGAACCCGACACGATCACCCCGAAAACAATCGGTGCACCCATGAGCAAGCTGAACAAATCCATCGTCGCGGAATTCGAGTCCGCCCAGATCACCCGCGAGCTGCCGAAGTTCAGCCAGGGCGACACCGTCGTGGTGAACGTGAAGGTCAAGGAAGGCAACCGTGAGCGCGTCCAGGCCTATGAAGGCGTGGTCATCGGTACCAAGAACGCCGGCCTGAACTCCTCGTTCACCGTGCGCAAGATCTCGCACGGCTACGGCGTCGAGCGTGTGTTCCAGACCCACAGCGCGATCATCGACTCGGTCGAGGTCAAGCGCCGCGGCAAGGTTCGCGCCGGCAAGCTGTACTACCTGCGTGGCCTGGAAGGCAAGGCTGCCCGCATCAAGGAAGACCTGGCTGCCGCTGCGCAAGCCAAGGTTGCCCGCCTGGCTGCCGCCAAGGCCGAGTAAGTTTCGACGCGCGGGCGATGCCTGCAGCGTTGTGCAAAAAGCCGCCCACAAGGGCGGCTTTTTGTTGTGCGGTCGTGCCGACGCATGCGCTGTTGGTTGCCCATACATGCGCGATGGAGAGAGCCCCCTTCTGTTAAGGGGGCGAGGCGACAGCCGCGGGGATAGGCGGCCACGGAGTCGGGGTCCGAAGTTCGCACCGCGAACTTTGGGGGCTAAGCCCGCGTAGCGGGATTAGCTACGGTGCGTTGTCCGCCACCGGCGAAGGCGGCAACGCCGGCACCTCCGCAGGTGCTGCCACTTCCTCCGGATGTGGCTTCACGTGCGGGGTCAGCATCCGTGCCTTGCGCCAGCCGCCCCAGCGGTAATACGCCAAGGACATCAGCATTGCGCAGGCGGCGCTGGTCGGGAAACTCCACCAGATCGCGTCGGCACCCAATGCCGGGGTGAGCAAATGCGCGAAGGGCACGCGAATCCCCCATAGCGACAACCCCAGGATCAGCAGCGGCGGAATCACCGCGCCGGTCGCCCGGACCACGCCGGACACCACGAAGGTGACGCCGAACAGCAGGAACGACCAGATCGAGATGTGGTTGAGGTGGCGCGCATTGTCCAGCGCCACGCCGTGCTCGGGCAGGAACAAAGCCAAGGTCCAGCGGTCGAGCAGGATCAGCGGCACGATCAGCAGCCCGGTCATCAGGAAGTTGATTGCCACGCCGTTGCGCGCGGTGGCATCCACCCGGTCCCAACGCCCGGCGCCGACGTTCTGCGCCGCCATCGACGAGCACGCCGCGCCGATCGCCATCGCCGGCATCTGCACATAGGTCCACAGCTGCAAGGCCGCGCCATAGCCGGCAGCGGTGTCGGTGCCGTAGCCGTTGACCATGGTCATCATCGCGATCATCGCCAACGAGATCAGCACCATCTGCAGGCCCATCGGCACGCCCTTGACGACCAGTGCGCGCAGGATGTCGCCATCGATGCGGAACATCGCCATGTCGCGGCGGCCGAGCCACAGCAAGTGACGCTTGCGGCGCATGTACAGCAACAGGCCGCTCAGCGCGATGGCCTGGGCGCAGAACGTGGCCCACGCCGCCCCGGCGATCCCCAGTTTCGGTAACGGGCCCAGGCCGAAGATCAGCAGCGGGTTGAGCACGATGTCCAACGCCACCGCCAGCAACAGGAAGCGGAATGGCGTGCGCGAATCACCGGCACCGCGTAGTGCCGCCGACAGGAAGGCGAACATATACAGCAACGGCATCGCCAGGAAGATCACCCGCAGATAGGCCTCGGCCAGTGGCAGCGCCTCGCCCGGCGTGCCCATGGCGGCGAGCATGTGCCCGGAGAACCAGAAGCCGAGCGCGGCAATGGCCACCGACAAGGCGAAGAAGAACGTCGCGCTGGTGCCCATCACCCGCCGCGCCTGTTGCACGTTGCCGGCGCCGATCGCCTGGCCGATCAGGATGGTGGCGGCCATGCCGATGCCGAAGACCGAACCGATCAGGAAGAACATGATGTTGTTGGCGTTGGCCGTCGCCGTCAGCGCCGACTCACCGAGGAACCGGCCGACCCACACCGCGTTGACCGAACCGTTGAGCGATTGCGCCATGTTGCCCGCCAGGATGGGCAGCGCGAACAGCAGCAGGTTGCGCCCGATTGGGCCTTCGGTGAGGTTGGCGGGTTTGCGCATGAGCTCCGGGCCGAGGGGGGGCGACGGCGCACACTACCACCGGGCCAGTGAGCGGGGCAGCAGGGCCTATGGCATTTGTGGGGCCCGCGCAGGTCGCCTTAAGATGGCTACAAGCGCAGAACGCGGCGCCCGCCTGCCCGGCACCAGGGCGACAGATCAGGAATGCCTGCATGGGAAGCAAGCTCGCTTATCCGGCCCTCGTGGCGCTGGTGGTTTTGTCGCTCGCTGGCTGCGCCAGCGATGGCGTGGACAATGTGGCAGGAGGGACCGGCAATCGCCCCGAATGCTTGGTCGGTGATGACCCCATCACCACCTCGCGCGACAGCGGCATGTCGGCCCGCGACCGCGATTGCGGGACGGACCGCAATCTGCGCTGGTCTACCGAAGACCGCGCCAAGGACGACATGAAGGTCGATTTCGGCAAACGCGATCGCTGAACGGGTTGCCGGCGCGATGCCGCCAGACTTGAATCCGGCAAACGCACCAACAGATAGCCACTACCGTCCTCGATTCCGTTCACGCATGACCGAAACGACGTCCCAAGCCCCACTCGATGCAGTCCGCCTGGATATCTGGTTGTGGGCAGCACGCTTCTACCGAACCCGTAGCCTGGCCAAGCAGGCAGTGGAGACCGGCAAGGTCGACATCGGTGGGCAGCATCCCAAGCCCTCGCGTGCGGTGCGCATCGGCGAGGCGTTGCGGGTGCGTCGCGGCGAAGAGGCGTTCGAGATCCAGGTGCTGGGCTTGAGCGACGACCGCGGCCCGGCGCCGGTGGCGCAAGCCTTGTACGTGGAGAGCGAGGCCTCGCGCGAACGCCGCGCCCTGGCCCGCCAGCAACGCATCGCCGAGCGCGACGGCTATCGCGCGCCGGAGCATCGCCCCGACAAGCGCGCGCGGCGATTGATCCGCGCACTCGGCGATATCGACGCGTTGTAGCTGCGAACGAAAACGCCCCGGCCAGGCCGGGGCGTTTTTTTTTCAGGTGCCCATCCCTCAAGCCACGTCGAAGCGGTCCAGGTCCATGACCTTGGCCCACGCGGCGACGAAGTCGCGCGCAAACTTCTCCGTGCCGTCGGCGCTGGCATACACCTCGGCCAGGGCGCGCAGCACCGAATTGGAGCTAAACACCAGGTCCACGCGCGAGGCCGTCCACTTCATTTCGCCGCTGTCGCGGTCCTTGCCGACAAACGCTTCGCGGGTCTTCGAGGTCGGTGCCCACTCGGTGCCGGGGTCGAGCAGGTTGACGAAGAAGTCATTGCTGAGCACGCCGGGCCGGTCGGTGAACACGCCTTCGCGCGCGCCGTCGACATTGGCGCCGAGCACGCGCAGGCCCCCGACCAGTGCGGTCATTTCCGGCGCGGTGAGGGTTAGCAACTGCGCGCGATCGATCAGCAGGTGCTCGGCCGCTACCGCGAAACGCGACTTGAGGTAGTTGCGGAAGCCATCGGCGACCGGCTCCAGCGGCTCGAACGATTCGACGTCGGTCTGCTCCTGGCTGGCATCGACCCGGCCCGGGGTGAATGGCACGCGCAGGTCCAGGCCGCCCTGCCGGGCTGCCTCTTCGACACCGACATTACCCGCCAGCACGATCAGGTCGGCCAGCGACACCTGCTTGCCGCCGTTGTTGAAGTCGGACTGGATGCCCTCGAGCGTCTTCAGCACCGCGCCCAATTGCTCGGGCTGGTTCACTGGCCAATCTTTTTGCGGGGCGAGGCGCAGGCGCGCGCCGTTGGCGCCGCCGCGCTTGTCCGAGCCACGGAAGGTCGAGGCCGAGGCCCAGGCCGTGGAAACCAGTTGCGACACGCTGAGGTCTGACGCAGCGATCTTCTGCTTCAGCACGGCGATATCGGCCTCGCCCAGGGGCGGCTGGGTTGCTTCGGGCAGGGGGTCCTGCCAGATCAGTACCTCGGCGGGAACTTCCGGGCCGAGATAGCGCGCGCGCGGGCCCATGTCGCGGTGGGTGAGCTTGAACCACGCCCGCGCAAAGGCATCGGCGAAAGCGTCGGGGTCTTCCATGAAACGGCGCGAGATTTTCTCGTAGGCCGGATCCATCCGCAGCGACAAGTCGGTGGTGAGCATCGACGGCGCGATGCGCTTTTCCTTATCGTGCGCGTGCGGCACGGTGTTGGCGCCCATGCCGCCCTTGGGTTGCCACTGGTGGGCGCCGGCCGGGCTCTTGGTCAATTCCCACTCGAAGCCGAACAGGTTCCAGAAGAAGTTGTTGGTCCATTTGGTCGGCGTGCTGGTCCAGGTCACTTCCAGGCCGCTGGTGATGGTGTCAGCGCCCTTGCCGCTACCAAAGCTGTTGTGCCAGCCCAGGCCCTGTTGTTCCAGCTCGCCGGCTTCCGGCTCGCGGCCGACGTTGTCGGCGGGGCCGGCACCATGGGTCTTGCCGAAGGTGTGGCCACCGGCGATCAGCGCCACCGTCTCTTCATCGTTCATCGCCATGCGCGCGAAGGTGGCGCGGATGTCGTGCGCGGCGGCGATCGGGTCGGGATTGCCGTCCGGGCCTTCCGGATTGACGTAGATCAGGCCCATCTGCACCGCGGCCAGCGGATTTTCCAGGCGCCGGCCGTGGTCGGTGCGGTCGGTTTCGTGGCCATGCAGTTCGCCATCGGCGACCAGTTGCGCCTCGTCGTCGCCCGGCTCGCTCTTGGCATAGCGGATGTCGCCGCCCAGCCAGGTGCGCTCATTGCCCCAGTACACGTCCCGGTCCGGCTCCCAGGTGTCCTCGCGGCCGGCGCCGAACCCGAAGGTCTTGAATCCCATCGATTCCAGCGCGACGTTGCCGGTCAACAGCAGCAGGTCGGCCCACGAAATCTGCTGGCCGTACTTCTGCTTGATCGGCCACAGCAGTCTGCGCGCTTTGTCCAGGTTGACGTTGTCCGGCCAACTGTTGAGCGGTGCAAAGCGCTGCTGGCCGCGGCCGCCGCCGCCACGGCCATCGCCGATGCGGTAAGTGCCGGCACTGTGCCAGGCCATGCGGATGAACAACGGCCCGTAATGGCCGAAGTCAGCCGGCCACCAGGGCTGCGAATCGGTCATCAGCGCCTTGAGGTCGGCCTTCAGCGCGGCGTAGTCGAGTTCCTTGAAAGCCTGCGCGTAATTGAACTGCGGGCCCAGCGGGTTGGATTTTTCAGAATGCTGTTGCAGCAGATCCACGCGCAGTTGGTCCGGCCACCAGTCCCGGTTCGTCGTGCCGCCGCCGGCCGATTGATTGAAGGGGCACTTCGCTTCGACATTCATGGGATTCCACCTTGGGTTGCAAGCGCTGACCAGTCCGGCACGCCGGACGCCTGGGTTGGAGTACTGCTATCGCGGGGAGGCTGGCGCGCTTCACCGCGCAGGAACGAGCGTGGTCGGATGCGCGGCTGCACACCCGGAGCGCGTTACCCCGAGTGCGACAGACAATAGCAGCGGTATCGAACAGGCCAATTCGAATAAACCGAACGAATTGATAGTCGCGCCCTATGGCGCGACGGTCCGCACATTGTCAGCGGGTGTTGCCGAACAATCCGCTGCCGAGCTTCATCAGGTCGCCGACGCCGAGTTCGCCATCGCCGTCCTGGTCGAGCACGCTGCCGAGCAAGCCGGACATACTGCTATCGGCACGCACTTGCTGCTGTTCGTGTCCCAGTGCCTGGCTCAACTGGCCGGCGTTGGCGTTGCCGCCACCAAGAAAGCGCTGGGCGAGGAAGGACAGCACGATCGGCGCGAGGATCTGCAGCAGTTGCCCGGATTTGCCGCTGTCCAGGCCGGTGGCCTGGCCCAAGCCGTTGGCTGCCTGCGGCGCGCGCGCACCAAAGATGTGGCCGAGGATGCCGGCGCCATCGGTCTGCGGGCTGGCACCGCCACCCAGCACTGCGCCGAGCAGGCCACCGAGATCCATGCCGCCGCCGGCCGGCGCGTGATCGCGCTGCAAGGC
>DATLJF010000120.1:0-2921 GCA_035539015.1 Stenotrophomonas sp.
AGTAGCGCCCGGTGCCGTAGACGCCGACCACGCTCTGCAGGTTGGACACGGCCACGCCGTTGAGGCGGCTGGAGAAATCTTCGGTGTAGCGCTCGTCGCTGACCCAGGCCACGTTGGCGCGCGCCTGCCAGTTGCTATCGATGTTGTGATAGCCGCTGTACTCGATCCGGCCACGGTCCTTGTCGCGCAACTTGTCGTTGGGCAGGTAAGCGGTGCGCAGTTCGCCGCGGCCGCCTTCATACAGATAGCGGAACTCGTTGTCGAGCATGAAACCGCGCTTGCTCATGTAGCGCGGGTACAAGGTGTCGTCGAAGTTCGGCGCGAGGTTGAAATAGATCGGCTGGGTGTAGTCGAAGCCGTTGCGGCCGGAGATCGCCAGCTGCGGATACAGCAGGCCGGTCTGGCGGCGGTCGTCGATCGGGAACTTGAACCACGGCATCCACAGCACCGGCACCCGGCCGATCTGCAGCACGGCGTTGCGCGCAGTGCCGAAGCCTTCCTCGTTGTCGACGTCGATCTCCGGCGCGCGCACTTTCCAGATCGGCTGCGAGGGATCGCAGGTGGTGTAGGTCGAGTGGTGCATCTGCCCGACCGAGCCCTGCAGGTCCACCGAATCAGCGCCGCCATTGCCGCGGCGGTCGACCAACTGGTAGCGGATGTGGGTGACCTTGTGGGTATCGGTGTCCTGGTTGCCTTCGGCGCGGTCGGCGATCATCCGGAACGAGGAGTCCTGGTAACGGACATTGCCCTCGGCGATGTAGTTGCCGGACTCGGTGTCCATGCGCAGGTCGTCGGCGTGCAGGAACTGGTCGCCACGCTTGAGGGTGACGTTGCCGGTGTATTGCGGCAGGGTGGTGGTGCCGCTGAGCTGGTCGCCCTCGACATCGGTAGGCAGTTGCTGGCGGTTGGCCGCGGCAGCCTTGTCGGCCGGCGGCGCTTCTTCGAAGCCGGGCAACGGCTGCACGGCCGGGCAGAGGTCCCAGTTCAACGGCTTTTCGTCGGCCATTGCCGGCAGGCAGATGGCGATGCTCAGGGGCAGGGGAAGCAGGCGAAGAGCTCGGCGCACGCGGGGGGATCGACGTGGGAAAACGGCCGCTAGCTTGCCCCATAGGCTGCATGGGGGCAATGAAGAGCCGGACAGCACGTTGCCCGGATTCATTCCTGGCCCGCTGGCGTGGGGGTTGGTCAACGCAGGGCGCCGACGTGGGCGACGCTGCTTTCGCGCAGCGCCTGGAGGTCGTAGCCGCCTTCAAGCATCGACACCAGGCGCCCCTGGGCGTGGCGCCGGGCCAGCGTGCGCAGTTCGGCGGTGAGCCAGCCGAAATCCTCGGCCTCCAGCATCAGGTCGGCCTGCGGGTCGCGCATATGCGCATCGAAGCCGGCCGAGACCAGCACCAGCTGAGGGCGGAAAGCGTCCAGCAGCGGCAGCATCTGGTCGGCCCAGGTGTTGCGGAAGCGGAAGCCACCGCTGCCGGGCGGCAGCAGGGCGTTGTGGATATTGCCCACGCCACGCTCATAGACGCTGCCCGAGTGCGGGTAGAGGCCCGATTCGTGGGTGCTGAGATATTGCACCGCCGGGTCGCGCTCGAAGATGGCCTGGGTGCCGTTGCCATGGTGGACATCGAAATCGACCACGGCGACCCGTTCCAGGCCATGGCGCTCGCGCGCGTGGGCCGCGGCGACGGCGATGTTGTTGAACAGGCAGAAGCCCATTGCGTGCTGCGCGGTGGCGTGGTGGCCCGGTGGCCGCACCGCGCAGAACGCGGTCTCGGCCTGGCCGGCCATCACCGCGTCCACCGCCGCGATCCCGGCGCCGGCCGCACGCAAGGCAGCCGCGCCCGAGCCCGGCGACATCACCGTGTCCACGTCGAGCATGCGGTAGCCGTCGATGGGTGCTTCGAGCACTGAGTCGATCAGCTCGCGCTCGTGCACCCGGCATAGGTCGCCGAGCTTGGCCAGCGGCGCCTCGCGCCATTCCAGCTCGGGGAACTGCTCACGCAGGGCCGAGACCACCGCTTCCAGCCGCGCCGGCGATTCGGGGTGGTCCGGACCGGGATCGTGGCCGAGGCAGGCGGGGTGGGTGAAGACCAGCATGCCGCCCTCAGCCCTGGCGGCGATGCTGGTGTTGCCACAGCACCTCGCCATGGCCGGCGCTGCGCGCCAACACCCGCGCCAGCACGAACAACAGGTCCGACAGGCGGTTGAGGTAGCCGATGGCCTCGGCGCGAACCGGTTCCAGCCGCGATAGCGCGACGGTCTCGCGCTCGGCCCGGCGCACGATGGTCCGGGCCAGGTGGCAGCGCGCCGCCGCTTCGCCGCCGGCCGGCAGGATGAAGTCCTTCAACGGCGGCAAGCCGTCGTTGTAGGCATCGAGTCGTTGTTCCAGCCAGGCCACATCAGCGGCGGCGATGGCGGCGTGGCCCGGAATGCACAGCTCGCCGCCGAGGTCGAACAATTGGTGCTGGATGGCGGTCAGCAGCGCGGCGACATCCTCCGGCAAGGCCGGCGCGGCCAGCAGTACGCCGATGGCCGAATTGGCTTCGTCCACGGTGCCGTAGGCCGCCACCCGGGGCGCGTCCTTGCCGACGCGGCTGCCGTCGCCCAGCCCGGTGCTGCCGTCGTCGCCGGTCCGGGTGTAGATCTTCGACAGGCGGTGGCCCATGCCGGCGCCCGTCAGTGCGCGGCTGCGCGCGGCGCCGACGGGCGAGCCAGCGCACGCACCCCCGCATGCACGACGACGACCCCGGCCACATACAGCACGGTGGTGCGCAGGTAAGGCAGGAACCAGTCGGCGTAGTTGCCGATCCACCCCGCCAGGCTCGGTTCGGCCACGCTGGCGCTGGTCCAGTAGAACGCGCCCTGGGCAATGAGGTGGCAGGCCGCCACCGACAGCACCAGGACGCCCGCACCACGGGCAAGGG
>DATLJF010000121.1:0-4254 GCA_035539015.1 Stenotrophomonas sp.
TCTTCGCGCACGTTGTTGAGTTCGTCGCGAATCACCTGCAGCAGCACCTCCGGGTTCTCCAGGATGCGGATCAGCCCGGCGATGGTGTCCAGCAGCTGCTTGTACTCTTCGGTGAGCTTGTCCTGCTCCAGGCCGGTCAGGCGGTGCAGGCGCATTTCCAGGATCTGCTGCGCCTGGACCTCGGTCAGCTGGTAATACCCGCCGACCAGGCCTACGCCCTTGGGCAGGTCTTCCGGCTTGGAAGCCTCGGCCCCGGCAGCACCGAGCAGCGCGCCAACCAGGCCCGGTTCCCAGGTCTTGGCCAGCATGCGTTCCTTGGCCTCCTGCGGATTGGCCGAGGTCTTGATCAGCTCGATCATCTCGTCGATGTTGGCCAGCGCGACGGTCAGGCCTTCGAGGATGTGCGCGCGGGCGCGCGCCTTGCGCAGTTCGAAGATGGTGCGGCGGGTGACGACCTCGCGGCGGTGGCGCAGGAACGCCTCCAGCATCTCCTTGAGGTTCATCAACTTGGGGCGGCCGTCGACCAGCGCCACCATGTTGATGCCGAACACCGACTCCATCTGGGTCTGCTGGTAGAGGTTGTTGAGCACCACCTCGGCCGACTCGCCGCGCTTGATCTCGATGTAGATGCGCATGCCGTCCTTGTCGGACTCATCGCGCAGCTCGGAGATGCCTTCGAGCTTCTTTTCCTTGACCAGCTCGGCGATCTTCTCGATCAGCCGCGCCTTGTTGACCTGGTACGGGATCTCGGTGACCGCGATCGCCTCGCGGCCGTTGTCGGCCACTTCGACCTCGGCCTTGGCGCGGATGCGCACGCGACCACGGCCGGTGCGATAGCCGGCGACGATACCGGCGGTGCCGTTGATGATGCCCGCGGTCGGGAAATCCGGGCCCGGGATGTATTCCATCAGGCCGTCGACGTCGATCTCGGGGTTGTCGATCAGCGCGATGCAGGCATTGATCGACTCGGTGAGATTGTGCGGCGGGATGTTCGTCGCCATGCCGACCGCGATACCGGCCGAGCCGTTGACCAGCAGGTTCGGGAACCGGGTCGGCATGACCGTCGGTTCCAGTTCCTTCTCGTCGTAGTTGGGCTGGAAGTCGACCGTTTCCTTGTCGATGTCGGCGATCAGCTCGTGCGTCAGGCGCGACATCCGCGCCTCGGTGTAACGCATCGCCGCGGCCGAATCGCCGTCGACCGAGCCGAAGTTGCCCTGCCCGTCCACCAGCAGGTAGCGCAGCGAGAACGGCTGGGCCATGCGCACCAACGTGTCGTAGACCGACTGGTCGCCGTGCGGGTGGTACTTACCGATGACGTCGCCGACGATACGCGCCGACTTGTAGTACGGCTTGTTGCTGTGCGCGCCAAGTTCGTTCATGGCGAAGAGCACGCGCCGATGCACCGGCTTGAGGCCGTCGCGGGCATCCGGGAGCGCGCGCCCCACGATCACGCTCATGGCGTAATCGAGGTAGCTCTTGCGCATTTCGTCTTCCAGGTTGACCTGGATGATTTCCTTGGCGGATTCTGCCATTCGCTGCCCGTTTCTTGTTCAGTTTGTAGGCCGGAAAGCCCATGGCGCGCAGCCTGCGCGGGGGCGATCCTTCAACTGAACGATTGTACCACGAAGGGCCGCTCCGGCCCTGTCCGGACAAGTACTTGGGCGGTATCCAAGGCCCTCGCGGGAGGGGCTTGGGACCTGGCCCGCGGCGCTGCGAACCGACCGGCCCCGGTCGCGGCTGAAGCCGCTCCTACAGTGCGCATCGGGGCCCTGTGCAGAGGATCTCCAGCCCCGCGAACGCCCGCCTCAGCCGAAGGCCGCGCGCATCTTCTCCAGGGTCGGCTGCTCGATCACCCCGCGCTCGGTGACGATGGCATCGATCAGGCTGCCCGGGGTGACGTCGAATACCGGGTTCCAGGCGGCAATGCCCTCGGCCACGGTGCGGGTGCCGCCGATGCCGAACAACTCGCCCGGATCGCGCTGTTCGATCTCGATCTGCGCGCCATCGGCGGTGTCCATGTCCACCGTCGAGGACGGCGCCACCACCATGAACTTGACCCCATGGTGGCGCGCGGCGATCGCCAGTTGGTAGGTGCCGATCTTGTTGGCGGTGTCGCCGTTGGCGCAGATGCGGTCGGCGCCGACCACCACCCACTGCACCGCCCCAGTCTTCATCAGGTGCGAAGCGGCTGAATCGGCGATCAGGGTGGCGTCGATCCCGTCCTGCTGCAGCTCCCATACCGTCAACCGCGCACCCTGCAGCCAGGGCCGGGTTTCGCCGGCAAAAACGCGGCCGATGCGGCCCTGCGCCATGCCGGCGCGAATCACGCCCAGCGCAGTGCCGAAGCCGGCGGTGGCCAGCGAGCCGGTGTTGCAATGGGTCAGCACGCCGCTGCCGGCAGCGATCAGCCCGGCGCCCAGTGCGCCCATATGGCGGTTTGCGGCGAGGTCCTCATCGGCGATGGCCTGCGCCTGCCGTTCCAGCACCTGGCGCCAGTCGCTGCCGGCGCCTTCCAGCGCGCGCCGCATCCGTGCCAGGGCCCAGGCCAGGTTGACCGCGGTGGGCCGCGCTGCATTGAGCCGTTGCAGCGCAGGTTCAAGCTTGCGCGCCGCATCCTGGCCTTCCTCGGCCTCGATCGCGCGTGCCGCCAGCACCACGCCCCAGGCAGCGGCAATCCCGATGGCGGGGGCGCCGCGCACGGCCAGGGTATGTATCGCCTGGGCGACCTCGTCGCTCTCGTGGCAATGCACATGTTCGACCACGAAAGGCAGCTTGCGCTGGTCGAGCAGTTCCAGCGTGTCGCCGGTCCACAGGATCGGGCGGATATGGTCGTAGCGGGCGTAATCGATGGCGGCGTCGTTCATGCCGCCATTGTAAGCACGGCGCGCGCCGGGATCAGTCGACCACGAATTCAGCGCGACAGCCGTCGTCGACCCAGACCCCATCGCGACTCCAGCCCCAGGTGTGGCCCTCGACACAGGCAGTATTGGACAGTTGCCGCTGCAGGCGCGCGCCATGTTCGATGGTGATGCCGCACATCCGCCGCGTCTTGCTCTTCGACTCGCACACCAGCGGTCGCGGCACATCGACGAAACCCGAGCCGTCCTCGGCGCCGACCTCGAACTCACCATCGCAGCCGCGCGAGACCCAGATTTCATTGCGCCGCACACCCCAGCTGCGGCCCTCCTTGCAGGGCCACGCCGACATCTGCCGCAGCAGCCGCACCGGCGCGCCGCGCAGCATCACCGGGCAGCTGTTCTGGCGCCCGTCCGACTCGCAGCGCACCACCCGCCGCATCAGCACGCTGGCGCCGCCACTCGGCCGCAAGGGACGAAACTCGGCGCGGCAGCCGAGCGACACCCAGATGCCATCGCGTTCGATCTCCCATTCGCTGCCGCGGATGCAGCTGTTGTTGGACAGTTGCCGCACCAGTTCGACGCCGTTGCGGGTGTCCATGGCGCAATGCACGCGCTCCATGTCGCGCGACTCGCAGCGCACTACCGCGTCGCTGGCGACCGGCTGCGCTGCGCCGGGGGCGCACACGAACAGCGCCAACGCGATGGGCAAGGCCATCCCGCCGGCCAACGCCCGCACTCGCCTGTTCCCTCGGCCGACCGCCCGCCTCATCGCACGACCACCCCATTTGGAGGAAACCGCGTGTGCGGTGTTCCGGCGGCGCGATCAGAGCATTCCGCGCGTGAAGAAAGCAATACGGTCCAGGCTGGAGGCTGACCGGCTCAGGCGCGCGCGAACGCGAAGGCCAGCACGTCGGCGATGCGCGCGGTGTCGGCCATCGCCATCAACAGGCGATCCACGCCCACCGCCACGCCGGCGCAGTCCGGCAAATCCGGCAGCGCCTGCAGCAAGGCTTCGTCCAGTGGCGGCTGCGGCAGACCACGGTCGGCACGCACGCGATTGTCGCGCTCGAAGCGGCTGCGTTGTTCGCCGGCATCGTTCAGTTCGTGATAGCCGTTGGCCAGCTCGTAGCTGCCCAGGTACAGCTCGAAGCGCTCGGCCACGGGCGGCATGCCGGGGCGAATGCGCGCCAGCGCGCACTGGCTCGCCGGCCAGTCATGGACCACGGTGATGCGGTCACGCGGGAACGTCGGCTGCAGGCGATGGGTCATCAGCAGGTCGAGCCAATCGTCTCGGTTCAAACCCTCGCCGTCGATCCGCACCTCGGCCAACGGCGCCTGCAGCTGTTCCAGCGAGGCCTGGTGCGGGTCCAGCGCCAATGCATCGAAGAACAACTCG
>DATLJF010000122.1:0-7425 GCA_035539015.1 Stenotrophomonas sp.
CAGGGGGGCCCGCAGCGGCCATTGCCGCGCCCCAGGCTGCTTGCGGCGCCTGGCCGGTCCAACTGGTGAGGGGCCGATGACCCAAGGACGGGGTGCCGTGCGAAGGCTGGCTCGGGCTGCTGCCGTGGCTGGGCCACGAGGACTCGCCGCTGTCGGCGGTCTCTGCTGCACGTTCCTGCGCCGGCGGGCGGGTGCCGCGGCGCGGGCTGGTACTGCGACCGAGGTAGGGCAGGTACACCAGGCCCGGCAACACGCCTTCGTGGGCCAGCAGGATGTTGGCCCGCTCGATCAATTCCAGGTAGCGGTCCAGCGCCTGGCGCTCGAACACGCGGTAGAGCATCAGCTGGGTATCCAGCGCCAGGCCAAGCACATCGCCGGCTTCGCGCAGCACCCGGCACGCCGCGTACGGCCCCAGCGGCACGTGCTCGGGTTCGAACGCTGGCGCCGCCGCGAGCACGCCGAAGCGCTGGCCCAGCAGTTGCAGCGCGGTATTGCAGCGCGAGGCTTCGCGCCGGGCGATCTCGTTGAGCACGATGTCGCGGTCGATTTCGGTGTCTTCGACCAGGGTGAGCGCATGGAAGGCCTGGTTGTTGCCCGTCTCGCCCACCGCCGGGATGTGGCGCGGCTCGCACAGGCTGCCGAGCTCCTGCGCCAGCGCTTCGAGGAAGCGCGGCGCGAAGCGCTCACCGCGTTCGCGCAGCCGCTGCATCTCGGCGTAGAGGTCAGCCTGGACCTGGCTGTTGCGGGCACGCTCGGCGTGGCCGAACAGTTCGCGCTCAAGGCTGACCAGGGTCAACTTCAGCGGATCGGCCAGACCTTGCGCGTATTGGGCATACAGCGCCTCAAGCAACCGGCGCGCGCGCGCGGACACCGGTGCCGCTGCCAACGGACCGGGTGAATGCATGGACGACGAAGACGCGGACGTGACCATCCCTTGCGAAACCACTCTCCCCCTGAGAACGCGCTATGTATCACGTTTTGGCCGCTCCAGCCATGCTAGCGCCGCCGGTCGCCGACAGACGGTGCATGTCGGCGATGGCCGATGGCCGCCTCAGTCGAGGAACAACTCGATCACATCGTTGGTGAAGCGCCGACCCAGTTCGGTCGGGACCCAGCGGCCGCCGATCGGCACCAGCCAGCCGCGGGCCTGTGCCTGCGCCAGCGGCGCAGCGAGCACGCCGGGGTCGAGCCCGGTGGAGGCGGCGAAATCGGCCTCGGCAAAGCCTTCGTGCAGGCGCAACAGGTTGAGCATGTACTCGAACGGCAGGCGCGCGGCCGGCACGATGTCGTCGCCGCCGATCGCCGCCGCGCTGCCCGCGTGCGCCAGATAGGTTTGCGGATGCTTGTGCTTCCAGCGCCGCAGCACGTGCTGCTCGGCGCCGGAACTGATCTTGCCGTGGGCGCCGGCGCCGATGCCCAGATAGTCGCCGAAACGCCAGTAATTGAGGTTGTGCGCGCACTGCCGACCCTCGCGGGCATAAGCGCTGACCTCGTACTGCGCATAGCCGGCGGTGGCGAGCAGTTGCTGGCAGTGCTCCTGCATGTCCCAGGCAGCATCGTCATCGGGAATGCCGCGCGGCGGGCGCGCAAAGAACACCGTGTTCGGTTCCAGGGTGAGCTGGTAATGGCTGACGTGGGTCGGCTGCAGCGCAAAGGCGCGCAGCAGGTCGGCCTCGGCCTGGGCCAGCGTCTGCTCGGGCAGGGCGTACATCAGGTCGAGGTTGAGGTTGTCGTAGCCGGCATCCTGCGCCAGCTTCACCGCGCGCTCGGCCTCGGCGCTGTCGTGGATGCGGCCGAGCCGCTGCAGCGCGGCGTCGTCGAAGCTCTGGATGCCGAAGCTCAGGCGGTTCACGCCGGCGGCGAGATAGCGATCGAAGCGGCCGTGTTCAGCGGTGCCCGGGTTGGTCTCCAGGGTGATCTCCAGCCCTGGCGCGAAGCGCAGGCGGGCGCTGGCGGCCTGCAGGAAGCGATCGATCGCCTCGGGCGGGAACAGGCTCGGCGTACCGCCGCCGAAGAACACTGAATTGACCACCCGCCCCCAGACCAGCGGCAGGTCGTGGTCGAGGTCGCGGATCAGCGCATCGACGTACTCCTCGAACGGCAATGCGCCCTTGGCCGCATGCGAATTGAAGTCGCAATACGGGCATTTGCGCACGCACCAGGGCAGGTGCACGTACAGCGACAGCGGCGGCGGGATCAGCATGGGGGCGACGACTTCCAGCGCGGCGGTGCTCAGGGCTTGAATGACTGCAGCTGGCTGCGCAGGGTTTCCAGTGCGCGGGCGCGATGACTCAGGCGGTTCTTGGTGGCAGCATCCATTTCCGCAGCGGTCTGGCCCTGCAGCGGATCGAAGAACACCGGGTTGTAGCCAAAGCCACCGTCGCCGCGCGGAGCGAAGGTGATCTCGCCCTCCCAGCTGCCTTCGGCGATCAGCGGCTGCGGATCTTCACGGTGGCGCAGCAGCACGATCACCGCGTAGAAGCGCGCGCTGCGCTGCCCGGCCGGGATCTGGCGCATGGCGTCGAGCAGCTTGGCGTTGTTGGCCGCGGCATTCGTCGGCGTGCCGGCATAGCGCGCGCTGTACAGGCCGGGCGCGCCGCCCAGTGCATCGACGATCAGGCCCGAATCGTCCGCCAGCGCCGGCAGGCCGGTGACGTGGCTGGCATGGCGGGCCTTGATCAACGCGTTCTCGACGAAGGTCAGGCCGGTTTCCGGCACGTCCTCCACGCCCAGCTCACCCTGCGCCACGATGCGCAGCGGCAGGCCGGCGAGCATGGCGCGCAGTTCCTCCAGCTTGCCGGCATTGCTGCTGGCCAGGACCAGGGTGTTGGCGGTACTCATGAACGAAGTCTCATGGCTTGGGTTGCAGCAAATCCCAGGTGTTGCCGTACAAGTCGCGGAACACGGCGACGGTGGCATAGGGTTCTTCGCGCGGCGATTCCAGGAACTCGACGCCGCGCTCGCGCATGGCTTTGTAGTCGTACCAGAAGTCGTCTGTGTGCAGGAAGAAGCCGACCCGCCCGCCGGTCTGGTCGCCGATGCGCGATTGCTGGCGCGCGTCGCTGGCACGGGCCAGCAACAGGCCGGCCGGGTCTTCGCTACGCGGCGCCACCACGACCCAGCGCTTGCCGTCGGCCAGCGCGGTATCGGTCAGTACGCGGAAGCCCAGCACGTCGCGGTACCAGGCCAGGGCCTCGTCGTAGTCGCGCACCACCAGGGTGGTCAGTGCCAGGCGTTGGCTCATTGGCCCAGCGCCTCGCGCTGCAGCGCGAGCAATTCACCGATGCCCTTTTCGGCCAGTGCCAGCAGGGAGTCGAGTTCGTCGCGGCGGAAGGCGTGGCCCTCGGCCGTGCCTTGCAGCTCGATAAAGCCGCCGCCATCGTTCATGACGACGTTCATGTCGGTATCGCAGTCGCTGTCTTCGGCGTAGTCCAGGTCCAGCACCGGCACGCCGCGGTACACGCCGACCGACACCGCCGCCACTGCGCCGACCAGCGGGTGGCGCTTGATCTCGCCGCGCTGCTGCAGCCACTTCACTGCATCGGCCAGGGCCACATAGGCGCCGGTGATCGCCGCGGTGCGGGTGCCGCCATCGGCTTGCAGGACATCGCAATCCAGGGTGATGGTGCGCTCGCCCAGCGCATTGCGGTCCACGCAGGCGCGCAAGGCGCGGCCGATCAGGCGCTGGATTTCCAGCGTACGCCCGCCCTGCTTGCCGCGCGCGGCCTCGCGGTCGGAGCGCGTATGGGTGGAGCGCGGCAGCATGCCGTATTCGGCGGTGACCCAGCCTTCGCCCTTGCCGCGCAGGAACGGCGGCACCCGGTTGTCGACGCTGGCGGTGCACAGTACGCGCGTGTCGCCAAAGCTCACCAGCACCGAACCTTCGGCGTGGCGGGTAAAGGCGCGTTCGATGCGCACCGGGCGCAACTGCTCGGCCGGACGGCCGCTGGGACGGGAGAAGGTCATGGAGGTTCCGCAAGTCGAAGTCGGCCGCGCGGCCGGCTTCTTCAGCGGTGCGCGCGGTGGGCTAGGGTACCATTCGCGCTTTGCCGGACAGCCCTCTCCATGATCCGAAGCATGACCGCCTTCGCCGGTGGCGAGCACATCACCCCTTGGGGCACGCTGGGCGGTGAATTGCGCTCGGTGAACCACCGTTTCCTGGAAATCGGCGTGCGCCTGCCCGAAGAGCTGCGCAACCTCGAGCCGGTAGTGCGCGAGCGGGTGGCCGCGCGTATCAGCCGCGGCAAGCTGGACCTGGTCCTGCGCCTGCGCTCGCCCGAGGGGGTGGGCGCCTTGGCGGTGAACGAGCCGATGGTGGCCCAGCTCAGCGCGCTGGCGCAGCAGCTGCACGGCCAGTTCCCGAACCTGCGGGTGGAGTTCTCCGACCTGCTGCAACTGCCGGGCGTGCTCAAGGCCGAGGCGGCAGACCCGGCGGCCCTGCAGGAGCGGGCGCTGAGCCTGCTGGACGAGGTCATCGAAGAGTTCGTTGCCGCGCGCGAACGCGAGGGCGCCAAGCTGTCGCTGGCGATCAGCGAGCGGGTCGACGCCATCGAGCGCATCGCCGCCGAAGTGCGCACGCTGATCCCGGCCATTCGCGAAGGCCAGCGCACCAAGCTGGCCGCGCGCCTGGCCGACCTGCCGCACCCGGTGGACCCCGGCCGCGCCGAGCAGGAGCTGGTGTTGTGGCTGCAGAAACTCGACGTGGACGAAGAACTGGACCGCCTGGCCAGCCACATCGGCGAGATCCGCCGGGTGCTCAAGCAGCGCGAGCCGGTGGGCCGGCGCCTGGACTTCCTGCTGCAGGAGTTCAACCGCGAGGCCAATACCCTGGGTTCGAAGTCGGTGGACAGCCGTACCTCCAACGCCGCGGTGGACCTGAAGGTGCTGATCGACCAGATCCGCGAGCAGGTGCAGAACATCGAATAGCCGCAGGGCAGTGCGGGGCCGCGGCGCGCTGCCCGGCCCCCGACCTGTAAGATGGCCGCCCGCCAACACCGGGGCGGCTTGCCTCCCCCTCCCAGAATGCCGATCCCCACCCCCATGCGCGGCACCCTCTATATCGTTGCGGCCCCCTCGGGCGCCGGCAAGAGCAGCATCGTCAACGCGACGCTGGCGCGCGATCCGCAGGTCGCCCTGTCGATCTCGTTCACCTCGCGCGCGCCGCGTCCGGGCGAGCGGCATGCCGAGCACTACCACTTCGTGTCGGTCGAGCATTTCCAGTCGATGATCGCCGCCGGCGATTTCTTCGAGTACGCCAGCGTGCATGGCGACTGGAAGGGCACTGCGCGCCAGTCGGTGGAGCCGCAGCTGGCCGCCGGGCGCGACGTGCTGCTGGAGATCGACTGGCAAGGTGCGCGCCAGGTGCGCGAGAAGGTGCCCGATGCGGTCAGCGTCTTCATCCTGCCGCCCTCGCGCCTGGCCCTGGAAGAGCGCATGCGCAAGCGCGGCCAGGACACTGAAGAAGTCATCGCCCGCCGGCTGGCCGCCGCGCGTGAGGAGATGTCCCACTACGACGAGTTCGACTACCTGATCATCAACGAGGATTTCGACACCGCGGTCGGCGAGATGTGCGCCATCTTTACCGCCAGCCGCATGCGCACGGCGGCGCAACGGCAGCGCCATGCCGGCCTGCTGGACACCTTGTTGGTCGAAGACGCCGGTGCAACTGACTGATTTAAAAGGAAACTGAATGGGCTTGGCTTGCGCCGGCCGGTTCGGGTGCCTACAATCGCCCCCCTTTCCCTCATTCGAATGCGCGACCTCGCGGTCGCCGGGAGCCCGCATGGCCCGCATTACCGTAGAAGATTGCCTGGAAGTCGTGGACAACCGTTTCGAGCTGGTCATGATGGCCTCCAAGCGCGCCCGCCAGCTCGCCAATGGCGTGCAGCCCACCCTGGACAACACCGAATCGGCCGACAAGCCGACCGTCCTGGCGCTGCGCGAGATCGCCGCGCGCAAGATCGACAACGCACTGATCGAAGAAGTGGAGAAGTCCGAGCGCGAGCGCGCCGAGCGTGAAGCCCTGGAATGGGCGGCCGCCGAAGTGGTTGCCGACGAAGACATGTCGAAGAACGACGACTGATCCGCTGCATCGTTTTGATCCGGCCGCATGACAGCGCGGCCCGGATGCGCGAACAGCCCGCCTCGGCGGGCTGTTTTGTTTTCGCCTGCCATCGCCCGGCAATTGCCGTCCCCGTTGCGCTGGCATAGTCTTCCCGCATGAACCCAGGCCCTAACGCCCAGGCTGCCCTTGCGTCGCCGACGACCGGCGATGTCCCCGACTATGTCCGGGAGCTTGAGCGCGCCGCCAGCTATTTGCCGCGCGAACAATTGCCGCTGTTGCGCCGCGCCTGGGAAGTGGGCGCCGCCGCCCACGCCGGGCAGACGCGCAAGTCCGGCGAGCCCTACATCACCCATCCGGTGGCCGTGGCCGGCGTGCTCGCCGAGCTGGGCATGGATGTGGAATCGCTGATCGCGGCGATCCTGCACGACACCATCGAAGACACGCCGCTGACGCGCGAAGAGCTCTCGGCCGAATTCGGCGAAGCGGTGGCCGAGCTGGTCGATGGCGTGACCAAGCTGGACAAGCTCAAGTTCCGCGACCGCCAGGAAGCGGCGGCCGAAAGCTTCCGCAAGATGCTGCTGGCGATGTCGCGGGACCTGCGCGTGATCATGATCAAGCTCGCCGATCGCCTGCACAACATGCGCACCCTCGGCGCGCAGAGCAGCGAAGCGCGTGGCCGTATTGCTCGCGAAACTCTGGAGATCTACGCGCCGATCGCCCAGCGCCTGGGCATGAGCCTGATCAAGTCCGAGTTGCAGAATCTGGGCTTCAAGGCGCTGTATCCCTGGCGCCACGCGATCATCGAAAAACACATCCGCAGCCAGCCAGTGGTGCGGCGTGAATCGTTGGCGCAGGTGGAAGTGCAACTGTCGCAGCGATTGGCGAAGGAAGGCCTTGAACACCGCCTGGTCAGCCGGATCAAGACCCCGTGGAGCATCTACAACAAGATGCGCGACGAGAACAAATCCTTCGACCAGGTGATGGACGTGTTCGGCTTCCGGCTGGTCGTGCGCGCGGTGCCGGAGTGCTATCACGCGCTTGGCGCAGTGCATGCCACGTTCAAGCCGCTCGATGGGCGTTTCCGCGACTTCATCGCCATTCCCAAGGCCAACGGCTACCAGTCGTTGCACACGGTGCTGTTCGGACCCTACGGCTCGCCGATCGAAGTGCAGATCCGCACCGAGGAAATGGACCTGATCGCCGAGCGCGGCGTGGCCGCGCACTGGACCTACAAGTTCGGCAGTGAGTCGCCCAATAGCGCGCAGAGCCGCGCCCATGCGTGGATCGTCGACCTGATCGAGTCGCAGCGGGCGGCGGGCTCTTCGCTGGAGTTCCTCGACAACGTCAAGGTCGACCTGTTC
>DATLJF010000123.1:0-46848 GCA_035539015.1 Stenotrophomonas sp.
CACCGCCCCGGCACTGGGCCAAACAGGCGCTTCGGGCGGCGAGAGCCAGCCAGGCGAATCGGCGGCCATCAGCGCCAACGATGACCGCTTCGCCCCGGCGCTGAACTCGCTCCAGCAAATGCTCGGCGCGGCGCGGCAGCAGCCAGGCTTCGGCCCGGCCGGCGGCCGCCGTGTCGGCGACGTGCCGATCGCGGCGGGCAACCCGGTGCAGCCGGCGATCCTGCATGGCGCGCTGGGCACGCTGCAATCGCGCACCGCCGTGGGCGAGAGCGCCTCGCACGGCCGCCGCAGCGTCGCCGACGTCCAGCAGGAGTTGATCAACCTGTTGCGCGCCGAACACGGGCCGCAGGCCGGGCTCTCGCCGCAGGACACCGATACGTTCGACCTGCTCGGCCTGCTCTACAACGAGATCGACCGCGAGGTCCGTGGCGGCACCTCGGCAGCCGAGCTGCTGGTGCGGCTGCAGGTACCGGTGGTGCGCGCCGCGTTGCAGGACAAGGCGTTCTTCGTGCGCGACCAGCACCCGGCGCGCGAACTGCTCAATGCCGTGGCCGAATCCGGGGCGACCTGGCTGGCCGAGGAAGACGCCGACCCGCAGCTGCTGCAGAAACTCGGCAGCGCGGTGGACAAGGTCGTCACCGATTACCAGGGCGACGAGGCGGTCTTCGAAGCGGCCAACCACGAGATCCAGGCGCACTACCGCAGCCAGGCGCGCAAGGCGGAGGTCGCCGAACGGCGCCACGTCGAGGCCGCGCGCGGCAAGGAACGGCTGGAAATGGCCAAGCGCCTGGCCGGCGACAGCATCGAATACATCTGCACCGAGCATGCCCCGCCGAAGTTCGTGCAGACCCTGCTCAAGCAGGCGTGGAGCGATGTGCTCACCCTGACCTTGCTGCGCCAGGGCGAGCAGTCCGAAGAGTGGGCCGAGCGCCAGCAGGCCACCGACCGGATCGCCGAGGTCACCTGCCTGCCGGCAGGCGGGCCGCCGGACATCGCGCTGGGCAGCGAAGTGGAAGGCGCGCTGTTGCAGGTGGGTTATCACCGTGACGAGGCCGGCGCGATTGCCCGCCGCCTCTCCACGCCGGGGGGCGAGGACGATGTCACCTCGCGCACCGAACTCACGGCCAAGCTCAAGGCCCGCAGCCGCCTGGGCGAAGGCGGCGAAGCCGAGCCCAGCCCACGCAGGCCGGCCCCACCCTCGCGCTCGCCGGACGAGGAAAGCTACTACCGCAGCCTGCGCACGCTGCCGTTTGGCACCTGGTTCGAATTCATCACCAACCAGCAAGGCGATGTGCGCCGCCAGCGCCTGTCCTGGTACAGCCTGATCACGGACAACGCCTTGTTCGTCAATCCCCGCGGGCAGAAGATCGGTGAGCAATCGCTGGACTCGCTGGCACGGCTGATGGCCAGCGGCCAGGCCCGCATCGTTACCGAAGAAAAGGCGCGCCTGATCGACCGCGCCTGGCATGCCACCGTGCGCGTCCTGCGCTCCCTGGCCGGTGGCGGCAACCGTGAACCGCAGGAGCAGCCGGCATGATCCACGAAGCGCGCCGCAGTCCCCGCCGGCAGCCGGCCGCCAGCATCCCGGTGACCGACTTCATGGCCGAAACCACGATCGGCCGCCTCGGCAACGTCTCCGAAACCGGCATGCTGCTGCTGGCCTCGGCGCCGCTGGTGGAAGACGCGCTGTACCAGCTCAGCTTCGCCCTGCCCGACCGCCACGGCCGCGAGCAGCACCTGGCCGTCGGCGTGCATCTGCTCTGGGCCGAAGATGCGCACGCACCCGGCCAACGCTGGGCGGGCTTCCGCTTCCTGACCATCAGCGATGAACACCGCGAGCGTTTGAAGGACTGGATCGCCGAAGCGCACATGGTCGCCTGAGCCCCGCGCGATAACGCAATTTCCGGCAAAATCGGCGCCTGCACTCCGCATTGCCGATCAAGCGCTCGCCATGAACCAGCCGGACCCCGGAACCCTCTACGCCGCCCACCTCGCCGTCCTCAAGCAACGCGCCGACGAAGCGCTGGCACGCGGCGGCTTCGATCACCTGGTGGTCCCGAGTGGCACGCTGCACTACCAGCTGTTCGACGATCGCGACTATCCGTACGCCGTCAACCCGCAGTTCAAGGCCTGGCTGCCACTGACCCAGGTCCCCAACAGCTGGCTGGTCTACAGCCCCGGCCAGCGCCCGCAGGTGATCTTCCACCAACCCTTCGACTATTGGCACGTGGTCCCCGCCGCGCCCAGCGGCTGGTGGGTCGAACACTTCGATATCCATATCACCCGCAACCCGGAGCAAGCGCTGGCGTTGCTGCCCAGGAACGCGCCGCGCTGCGCCGTCCTCGGTGAAGCGCAGAGCGCGCTGGGCGACTACGTACCCAACAACCCGGCCGCGGTCGTCGATTACCTGGAATACCACCGCGCCTTCAAGACCCCCTACGAGCTGGCGCTGATGCGTCGCGCCCAGCACCTGGCGGTGCGCGGCCACCGCGCCGCCGAAGCCGCCTTCCGCGACGGCCGCGACGAGTTCGCCATCCACATGGCCTACTGCAGCGCAGTCGGCCAGGACGCCAACGACTTGCCCTACGGCAACATCGTCGCGCTCAATGAACATGGCGCGGTGCTGCACTACACCCAGCTCGACCGCACGCCCGCCTCGCCGCCGCGCAGCTTCCTGATCGATGCAGGCGCCTCGGCGGCCGGCTACGCCAGCGACATCACCCGCAGCTACGCAGCCGAGAGCGACAGCGAGTTCCAGGCGCTGATCGACGCAGTGGACCTGGCCCAGGTCGCCATGGGCCAGGGCGTACGCGCCGGGGTGGACTACAAGCAGCTGCACGTGCAGGCGCATCTGTCGCTGATGGCGATCCTGAAGGACTTCGGCGTCCTCAAGGTGTCGCCGGAAGCGGCGCTGGCCAGCGGCGTCAGTGCGGCGTTCTTCCCGCATGGCCTGGGCCACCTGATCGGCCTGCAGGTGCATGACGTCGCCGGCTTCGCCGCCAGCGACCGCGGCGGCCGCATCGAGCGACCGGCCGGCCATCCTTATCTGCGCATGACCCGCGTGCTCGAACCGGGCATGGTGGTGACCATCGAGCCGGGCGTTTACTTCATCGACATGCTGCTGGACGAGGTCAGGAAGAACGGCCACGCCGATAGCGTGGACTGGGCGCGCGTGGCCCACTTCAAGCCCTACGGCGGCATCCGCATCGAAGACGAGGTGGTGTGCACCGAGGGCGAATCGGAAAACCTGACGCGGCCGGCGTTCGCAGCGGCGGAAGAAGAAGCAAACGACTTGAAATTCGTCGCGCATTAGCCCGCCGCTGGCGGGCTAATGCGCGGGTGCGGCGCGCCCTTTGGGACGCGCCCCCGAAATTGCTTCGCAACTTCGGGCCCCGACCTCTGCCTTGCCTATCCCCGCGGCTTTCGCCGCACCCCCTTAACAAAGGGGGTTCCCTGAGCACGCTTTCCAGGTGGGTCACGGCTGCAGCGAATGCGCGGGTGCGGCGCGCCCTTTGGGAAGCGCCCCCGAAATTGCTTCGCAACTTCGGGCCCCGACCTCTGCCTTGCCTATCCCCGCGGCTGTCGCCGCACCCCCTTAACAAAGGGGGTTCCCTGAGCACGCTTTCCAGGCGGGTCACGGCAGCTGCGTTGGCGCTAATTCGAAGCGCGCGCGCTGTCCATCAACGCCTCGATCTCGTCCGCACTACGCTCCAACTCGGCGGTCAGTACCCGGTGGCCGTCGGTGGTGATCAGCACATCGTCTTCGATGCGGATGCCGATGCCGCGCCACTTGGCGTCTACCGCCTCATCGTTGGGCGCCACGTAGAGCCCGGGCTCGATGGTGAACACCATGCCCGGTTCGAGCAGGCGCGATTCGCCGGCGAGCCGGTATTCGCCCACGTCATGCACGTCGAGGCCGAGCCAGTGGCCGGTCTTGTGGCGATAGAAGCGGCGGTAATGGCCTTCTTCGATGTTCTTCTCCAGCCGGCCCTTGAGCAGGCCAAGCTGCAGCAGGCCTTCGGTCAACACTTCCACCGCGGCCAGGTGGCCGGCCTCGTAGGCCACGCCAGGCCGCGCCTGTGCCAGCGCAGCGGCTTGCGCCTGTTCCACCAGCGCATGCAGCGCGCGCTGCGCCGGACTGAAACGGCCATTCACCGGGAAGGTGCGGGTGATATCGCTGGCATAACCACGGTATTCGGCACCGGCATCGATCAACACCAGGTCGCCGTCGCGGCTGCGGCCGTTGTTGTCGCGGTAATGCAGCACGCAGGCGTTGCTGCCGGCGCCGACGATGCTGCCATAGGCCGGCCACGCGTCGCTGGCGCGGAACTCGCGCTCGACATCGGCCTGCAGTTCGTATTCGTGGATACCCGGGCGCGCAGCGCGCATCGCGGCGCGGTGTGCGCGCACGCTGATGTCGGCGGCCTGCTGCATCAGCGCGACCTCATCGCGCGATTTGAACAACCGCTGCTCGTGCAACAGGTGGCCGAGTTCGAGGAACTCATGCGGCGGTTGCGCGCCGTGGCGTACCTCGGCGCGCACACGTTTGACCCAGCCGATCAGCTTGAGGTCGAAATCGGCGTCGCGGCCGAAGTGGTAGTACACCCGCGAGCGACCTTCAAGCAGGCCCGGCAGGATCTCGTCCAGGTCCTCGATCGGGTAGGCATCATCCATGCCGTAATCGTCGACCGCGCCTTCCTGGCCGGCACGCGGCCCGTCCCAGGCTTCGCGCTCGGCATCGCGCTCGCGGCAGAACAGGATCACCTCGCCATGGCGGCGGCCGGGGATCAACACCAGCACCGCCTCAGGCTCGGGAAAGCCGCTCAGGTACCAGAAGTCCGAATCCTGGCGGTAGGGGTAGTGGGTATCGTGGCTGCGCACGCGCTCCGGCGCGGCCGGCAGTACCAGGATGGCGTCGTCGCCGGCCATCCGCATCAGCTGCCGGCGGCGGCGGACGAACTCGGCCGCGCTGATTCCGGTCAGGCGCTTCACCGCCGCCTCAATTCAGGCGTTGGCGGTAACGCGGGCCCAACACGCAATCGCCGTGCAGCAACAGCGCGGCCACGCGCACGAACTCTTCGATCTCGGCCAACGCCACGTCGTCTTCGTCGGCACGGTCGAAATCGTCGCTGGAGGCCTGGGCCAGGCGCGCCAGGTCCTGCAACGCCTCTTCTCCTTCTTCGGAGAGCTGCGGGCGGCCGCGCGCGGCCAGGCCGAAGCCGCCGAGGAACGCCCGGCACCATTCAAACAGCGCGTCGGCACGCACCGCCAAAGCGGCGCCATCCTCGGCCAACATCAGCTCAAAGGCGAAGTCGCGGTCGGCCAGTTGCGCCACGCTGACCTGGCGCAGCCGGTCCAGCGCACCGCCTGGCGCGGGCGCCGGCAGGCTGTCGTCGGCCAGCACGCGCGCCGTCCACGCCGGCGTATCCTCGCCGCCGGCCGCCAGCCAGCCGCACAGGCCGCCATGCAACTCGGCGACGCTGGCCGCCAGGCCCAGTTGGCGACTCTCTTCCTGGACCGCCAGGACTTCCGGCAATTCGCTCATCTGCATCGTTTTCCGCTACGTGGGTCATGGCGCCCGCGCGCAGCGAGGCCAGGCCGCAAGTGTAGCAATCCGCCGCCACCTGCTTGCGGGGTTCTTGTCGCTTTCGCTCGCGCAGGTGACACTCACGCATCGTCCGACCCGCAGCCGTTCCATGCCCTTCGCCAGTGCTGTCCCCTTGCTGCATCGCCCCCTGGCCACCTTGGCCGCCGGCGTGGCCTCTGCCCTTGCCACCGCGCTGCTGTGGCGCGGCCGCGGGTTGGGCAACAAGGGCGACCTGGACCAGGCGGCGGCGCAAGCGCTGCAACTGATCGACGAGGCAGTCGTATTGCTCGACGCGCAAGCGCGCGTGCTGGACGCCAATGCCGCGTTCCATCGCCTCGGCGGCTGGGGCGAGCACTCGCTGCGCCTGCGCCCGTTCGCCGCGCTGCAAGCCGCTGCCGAGGCCATGCCCGAACCGGCCGGCAGCGATGAACTGTGGATGCGTCGCGCCGACGATCGCCTGGTGCTGTGCCGGGTCACCTCGCAGGTGCTGCCTGGCCCGGGACCGGCGCGCACGCTGGTATGCCTGCGCGATATCGGCGAGTCGCGGCGGGCCGAACGCGAGCTGCGTTACCTGGCCAACTACGACACCCTCACCGGCCTGCCGCTGCGGGCACGCCTGGCCGAGCACCTGGCGCATGCGCTGGTCGATGCTCGCCGCGAAGGCCAGACCGTGGCGCTGCTGGCGATGGACCTGGACCACCTCGGCCACATCAACGACTGGCTCGGCCATCGGGCCGGTGACCAGGCGCTGCGCGCGACCGCCGAGCGCCTGGCCGCGACGATCGGCCAGCGCGGCCTCCTGGCGCGCCTGGGTGGCGATGAATTCGCCGTGGTCGTCGCAGCTTCCGACGCCACCCGCCAGGCCGAGCAGCTGGCCAAGGACATCCTGGCCGCCTTCGCCGAACCGCTGTTGCTCGGCAACGACCACACCACCATCGTCTCGCTCTCGCTCGGCATCGCCGAGGCGCCGGCGCACGGCCGCCTGCCCAGCGAATTGCTGGCCCATGCCGAGAGCGCGACGCGTCGAGCCAAGGCCGCCGGCCGCCGCACCTGGCGGACGTATTCGGCGATGCTCGACCGCGCCAGCCATCGCCGTGCGCGCATCGCCAACGCACTGCGCGCGGCGGAGATGGACCGCAGCTTCCACCTGGTCTACCAGCCGCGGCTGGCGCTCGCCAACGGCCGCATGGCCGCCGTGGAAGCGCTGCTGCGCTGGCACGACGACGCCTTCGGCAATGTTTCGCCGGAGGAGTTCATTCCGGTCGCCGAGCAGATCGGGGTGATGCCGGAGATCGGCGCCTGGGTGCTGCGCAAGGCGTGCGCCACGTTGGCGCAATGGCGGCGCGAGGGCATCGTCGACCTGCGCATGTCGGTCAACGTATCGGCCTGGCAGCTGCGGCAGGCCGACTTCGCGCAACAGGTCGCCGCGCTGCTGGCCGAGCACCGGCTGCCGGCGGACACCCTGGAACTGGAGCTGACAGAAAGCGCGATGCTGGCCGAGGGCGAACGCGGCATTGCCTTGTTGCGCGAACTGCGCGCACTGGGCGTGGGCGTGGCGGTGGACGACTTCGGCACCGGCTATTCCTCGCTGGCCTACCTGCGCCAACTGCCGGTGACCACGCTCAAGATCGGCCAGCCGTTCGTCGCCGACCTGGCCCAGGGCAGCGGGCCGATCGTGGCGGCGATCATCGACATGGGCCATGCGCTCGGCCTGACGGTGGTGGCCGAGGGGGTGGAGTACAGCCGCCAGCGCGATTTCCTGCTCGCCCATGGCTGCGACGAGATCCAGGGTTTCCTGGTCGCCCCGGGGCGCGATGCCGGTGCCTGCCGCGCCCTGCTGCAGCCGCAGGCCGACACCCGGGCGCTGACCCTGGTCGTACCTTGACCGCCCGCCAACGCGCCGCCTAGTCTTGCCGGATGGAGCCGACCGATCCCCTCGCTGAGTTGCGTGCCCTTGCCGCCCGCGTCGAGGCCTTGGTCGAGCGCAGCCAGCGCCTGGCCGATGAAAACCGCAGCCTGCGCCACCAGCAGGAACAATTGATCAGTGAGCGCGCGCAGCTGCTGACCAAGAACGAACAGGCGCGCTCGCGGGTGGAGGCGATGATCGCCCGTCTCAAGTCGCTGGAGCAGCACACGTGAGCCAAGGCAGCGAACCGGTCAGCGTCCACATCCTGGACCGCGAATACACCGTGGGCGTGACCGCAGAGGAGCGCGACAGCCTGCTGGCCGCCGCCCGCCTGCTGGACGCGCGCATGCGTGAGATTCGTGGCAGCAACCGCATGGTCGCGCTGGACCGGCTCTCGGTGCTGGCCGCGCTCAACCTGGCCCATGAGCTGCAGCAACTGCGCGAGGAACAGGGCCGGCAGCAGCGCGAGCTGGCCCGCACCCTGGGCGAGCTCAACCGACGCCTGGACAGCGCCAGCGATACACCGCGTTGAAGCCCAATACGCATTTCGATCATAAAAATGAATTCCCTGGGAATGCGGAAGTGATCCATGCACTGGCGGGCGCGACCGGTCTGGCTATAATGGCCACGCGTTCTCTGCTGTGAACGACGGCGTGTGCAAACATTCGCCTTGTCCCTTAATAACGACACCGGGGGCGCGACGACGCCGGGTGTGCAAGTCCGCCTCGTAGCGGAAAGCCCGATGGTTTCCCAGCGTCCCCACTTGAACCCCGGGTTCAAGGTCGTTTCGCACGCATCGTCACCGCGGAGAATGCAATATTCCGCAAGCGCGGCGCCCCACAAGGGCGTCGCGTTTGTTTTTTCGGCGTTCCGGGGAAATCCGATGATCCCGACCTCCCTGCCGCGTTCGGCGGCAAGCGCATGACGGCCGATCGCGACACGCTGCGGCAAACCTTGCGCGAGCGTCGCCGTGCCCTGCCCGCCGCGACCCGTATTGCCGCCGCCGATGCGCTGGCCAGCCGCCTGCTGGCGCTGCCATTCGCGCCGACCGCCGGCGACGTCGCCGGCTACTGGGCTCTGGACGGGGAGATCGGCCTGCACCGCTGGCAGTTGTCGCTACCGCCCGGGGTGCGTTATTGCCTGCCGGTCCTGCATGGCAAGCTGCTGCGCTTTGCGCCCTGGCGCCCGGGCGAACCCCTGCAGGCCAACCGCTACGGCATTCCCGAGCCGGTCATCGATCCGGCGGCCGCGCTGCCGGCCGAAGCGATGCAACTGGTGGTCGCTCCGCTGGTCGGTTTCGACGCCGGTGGCCGCCGGCTGGGCATGGGGGGCGGCTGGTATGATCGCAGCTTCGCATTTCGCATCTCGCAGGCACCGCCGCCGTGGCTGGTCGGTGTCGGCTTCGAGGTGCAGCGCGTGCCGCTGCTGGACGCCGAGGTGTGGGATGTCCCGCTCGACGCGATCTGCTCTGAATCCACCACCCACCTCTGCACGAACGCTCCCGCATGACCGCGCGCAAACGCTATTGGCTGATGAAATCCGAGCCGGACACGTTCTCCATCGACGACCTGCAGCGGGTCGGCACCGAACCCTGGAACGGCGTGCGCAACTACCAGGCGCGCAACTTCATGCGCGACGGCATGAAGGTCGGCGACGGTGTGCTGTTCTACCACTCCAACACCCAGGTGCCGGGCATCGCCGGACTGGCCACCGTGGCCAGTGCCGCCTACCCCGACCCGACCCAGTTCGATCCCAAGTCCGACTACTACGACCCCAAGGCCACGCGCGAAAACCCGCGCTGGTCGCTGGTGGACGTGGCCTTCGAGCGCAAGCTCAAGCGCACGATCCCGCTGGAGGAGATCAAGCAGCATGCCGACGCGCTCGGCGAAGGCTTTGCGCTGACCGCGCGTGGCAACCGGCTGTCGATCCTGCCGGTCACCGCGGCGCAGTGGAAGCTGCTGTTGTCGCTGGAATAATCGAACGACTCCCCAAGCACCACCGAGCCCGAAACCATGTCCGAAGCGAAACGGCTGGCCGCCGAAAAGGCCATCGAATACGTCCAGGATGGCATGATCGTCGGCGTCGGCACCGGCTCGACGGTGGCTTACTTCATTGATGCGCTCGGCCGCATCGGCCATCGCATCAAGGGCGCGGTGTCCAGTTCGGAACAGAGCACCGAGCGCCTGCGCGGCCATGGCATCGAGGTGCTTGACCTCAACCACACCGGCAATCTTTCGCTGTACGTGGATGGCGCCGACGAGTGCGATCCGGGCAAATGCCTGATCAAGGGCGGCGGGGCGGCGTTGACGCGCGAGAAGATCATCGCCGAGGCCAGCGAACGCTTCATCTGCATTGTCGATCCGAGCAAGCAGGTGCCGGTGCTGGGCAAGTTTCCGCTGCCGATCGAGGTGATCCCGATGGCGCGCAGCCTGGTGGCGCGACAGATCCTGGCGCGCACCGGCGGCCAGCCGGCATGGCGAGAGGGGGTGGTGACCGACAACGGCAACGTGGTGCTGGACATCCACCATTTGCACATCACCGACCCGGTGGCGCTGGAGCGCGAGCTCAACCAGATTCCTGGCGTGGTCTGCGTGGGGCTATTCGCGCGGCGGCGGGCGGATGTGGTGATCGTGGGCGGCGAGCCGCCGGTAGTGCTTTGACGGCAACGAGCGACCTGTGGGGTCACGGTCGGGGCTGAAGCCCCTCCTACAATCGAGCCACCTGCATATACCTGTGGGAGAGGCTTCAGCCCGACGAACGAAGCCATGATCCCAGCGCTTGACGGCGTGGCGCGGTTATCCGAAGGTGCGCCGTCCTTCCTTCGACGCCGCCGCCCATGAACCTGCTCCGCCTGCTCGTGCTCGTTTCCGCGTTTGCCCTGGGGGGCTGCGCCAGCGCAGGTGGACACTGGGTGGAGCTGGGCGGCCAGCGCTACCAGGTCGAACTGGCCCAGGACGACGCCACCCGCGCCCGCGGGCTGATGTTCCGCGACGAGATGGCCGCCGACCACGGCATGTTGTTCATCCATGAGCGTGAAGAGCCGCAGGCGTACTGGATGAAGAACACCAAGATCGCGCTGGATATTCTGTATTTCGACAACCAGCGCCGCCTGGTGTCGCAACAGCGCGACGTGCCGCCGTGCACGCTCGGCGATGGCTGCCCGCCGTATCCGAGCACCGCGCCGGCGCGCTACGTGCTGGAGCTCAACGCCGGCCAGGCCAATCGCCTGCAGCTGCGTGACGGTGCCGAGTTGAAGTTCGGCCCGGGCATCCCGACCCCGCGCTGAATCGCGCGCTCGCCCGACAAGTCTGTCGGGGCTGCCCGGACTTGAACCCCCGCGATTTTGACGCCAGTCTTGCCACATGGGGGATCGCCTGACATTGCCCGGCTGGACCACGCTCGCGAACCTGGACGACGACGCCTTGCCGTTGCTGTCCACCGCGCTGCTGATCGCGCGCGACGAGTATCCGGGCCTGGATGCGAACCTCTACGACACGTTGGTGCAGGGCCACGTCGAGCATTTACGCACCGAGGTCGGTGCGATCGACCTGTGGCCGCTGAAAATGGCGGCGGTCAACCGGCACTTGTTCGATGAGCTCGGCTACGCCGGCAACCACGACGAGTACTACGACCCGCGCAACAGCTATCTGAACGAGGTGTTCGAGCGCCGCCTCGGCAACCCGATTTCACTGGCGATGGTGCAGATGGAGGTCGCGCGCCGGCTCGGCATTCCCCTGGACGGGGTCTCTTTTCCCGGCCATTTCCTGGTGCGCCTGCCGGTCGATGACGGCCTGCTGGTGATGGACCCGTTCAATGGCGGCCGCCCGCTGGGGGTGGACGAGCTGCGCGAGCGCGCGCGCCCGCACCTGGGTGGCGAACTGCCCGACGACCGCGCCTTGCTGCAGATCCTGGACCCGGCCCCGCACCGGGCGATCCTGGTACGCATGCTGCGCAACCTGCACGGCGTCTATGCCGACGACGCGCAATGGGACCGTGCCGCGCGCAGCGCCGACCGCATCCTCAAGTTGATGCCGGACCAGCCCGAGGCCTTGCGTGACCGCGGCCTGGCCTACCTGCAGCTGGAACATAAGCTAGGCGCGCGCCACGACCTGTCGCGCTACCTGCAGCTCAACCCGCAGGCCCGCGATGCCGCGGCGATGCGCGAGCATCTGGTCGAATTGAACCAGGGCCGCAGCCGCAGCCATTGACACGCAGAGCGCCCTTGTAGGAGCGGCTTCAGCCGCGACCTCCGTCAGCGCTCGCGGCGCCTCGGTCGCGGCTGAAGCCGCTCCTACAAGGGCCTGTGCTAGGTCGCCCTCGCCTCAGTCCAGCTCGACCATCTCGAAGTCGTCCTTGGTCACGCCGCAGTCCGGGCAGGTCCAGGTATCGGGAATGTCTTCCCAGCGCGTGCCCGGGGCGATGCCCTCTTCAGGCAGCCCATCGCGTTCGTGATAAATGAAACCGCACACGACGCACATCCAGGAACGGTAGATGGTCGCGGTTGCATCACTCATTGGATAATCGCGGCTACTGTGGGGCGGGACGCCATTGTCCCATCCCGTCCGCTGCTTCGGAAGCCGCCTGATGAATCCGTCCCTGGCCCGCCGCGGCCTGTACCTGATCACCCCCGACGAGACCGACACCGCCAGCCTGCTGGCGCGCACCGCGCCACTGCTGCCCGGCATCGCCTGGTTGCAGTACCGCAACAAGCGCGTCGACCACGCTACCCGCAAGGCCCAAGCCACGGCACTGCTGAAGTTATGCCAGGAAAACGCGGTGCCGCTGATCGTCAACGATGACGTGGCGCTGGCTCACGCCATTGCGGCCGATGGCGTCCATCTGGGTGAAGACGATGGCGATATCGCCGCGGCGCGGGCGCTGCTCGGGCCGCAGGCCATCGTCGGTGCTTCCTGCTACGACCAACTGGCGCTGGCGCAGCGCGCGGTGGCAGCTGGGGCCAGTTACGTGGCCTTCGGCGCTTTCTTCCCCAGCATCAGCAAGCACACCACCCGCCAGGCCGATCCGTCGCTGCTGACCGCTTCGGCCACGTTGGGCGTGCCGCGGGTGGCGATCGGCGGCATCACCCCGGACAATGGTGCAGCGCTGGTCGATGCCGGCGCCGATCTGCTCGCCGTCATCAGCGGCGTCTATGCCGCGCCCGACCCGCTCACCGCGGTCCAGGCCTATCGCGCCTGCTTCCGCTGACGCTCCACCCGCTCTTTCCACGGAATCGCCATGAACCACGACCGCTCGCACGCCCTGTTCTCCCGCGCCCAGCAGCGCATTCCCGGCGGCGTGAACTCGCCGGTGCGCGCGTTCCGCTCGGTCGGCGGTGAGCCGTTCTTCGTGGCGCGTGCGGACGGCGCCTATTTGTTCGATGTCGATGGCAACCGCTACATCGACTATGTCGGTTCGTGGGGCCCGATGATCGTCGGCCACAACCACCCGGCGGTACGCGAGGCGGTCGAGCGCGCGGTGCGCGACGGCCTCTCCTTCGGCGCCCCGTGCGCAGCCGAAGTGACCATGGCCGAGACCCTCACCCGCCTGGTTCCCTCGTGCGAGATGGTGCGCATGGTCAATTCCGGCACCGAGGCGACGCTGTCGGCGGTGCGCCTGGCGCGCGGCGCCACCGGCCGCAGCCGCATCGTCAAGTTCGAAGGCTGCTACCACGGCCACGGCGACTCGTTCCTGGTCAAGGCCGGCAGCGGCATGCTCACGCTTGGTGTGCCAACCTCGCCGGGTGTGCCGGCCGGGCTGAGCGAACTCACCGCCACCCTGAGCTACAACGACTTCGCCGGCGCCACCGCACTGTTCGACGAGATCGGCGGCGAGATCGCCGCGGTGATCATCGAACCGGTCGTCGGCAACGCCAACTGCATCCCGCCGCTGCCCGGCTACCTGCAGCACCTGCGCGAGCTATGCACCCGCCACGGCGCAGTGCTGATCTTCGACGAGGTGATGACCGGCTTCCGGGTCGCGCTCGGCGGGGCGCAGGCGCATTACGGTGTCACTCCGGACCTGACCACCTTCGGCAAGATCATCGGTGGCGGCATGCCGGTAGGCGCGTATGGCGGCCGGCGCGAGCTGATGTCGCAGATTGCCCCGGCCGGGCCGATCTACCAGGCAGGCACGTTGAGCGGCAATCCGGTGGCCATGGCCGCGGGCCTGGCGATGCTGCAGCTGGTGCAGGCGCCGGACTTCCATCGCGACCTGGCCCTATCCACCGCACAGCTATGCGAAGGCCTGGAGGCCGCCGCCGGCGAGGCCGGAGTGGCGGTCACCACGAACCAGGTCGGGGCGATGTTCGGCCTGTTCTTCAGCAAAGAGAAGGTCAGTACCTACGCCCAGGCCACCGCCTGCGACATCCCGGCCTTCAACCGCTTCTTCCACGCCATGCTTGAGCGCGGCGTGTTCCTGGCGCCGTCGGCCTACGAGGCCGGCTTTGTCTCCAGCGCGCATGACGCGACGGTGATAGAGGACACACTGAAGGCGGCGCGCGAAGCTTTCGCGGTGGTCGCGGCGGGCTGAGCGCTCAGCCGAAGCTGAGGGTGCCGCGCATCAGGCCGGCGTGGCCGGGAAAGGAACAGAAGAAGCTGTAGGCGACGCCTTTGCGCAGGCGCGTGGCTGGAAAGCGCACGCGCGTGCTCTGGCCGCCGCCGATCAGTGGGGTATGGGCGATGACTCGGGCGTCGCCCGGTGGCAGGTAACCGTCCTCGAAGCGCGCGCGCATCCCATCTGTTGCCAGGGCCTGCACATCGGCGCTGCGTGCAAGCACCCAGTTGTGGCCCATGGCCCTGGCCGACAAAGTGCCAGTGTGGCGCAAGGTCACCACCACTTCGGCGCAATCGGCGCCGACCTTGAGCGCGGTGGTGTCAAAGCGCATCTGGTCATTGCTGGTGACGTTGAAGGTGCAGGTACGCGCCAATCCCTCGGGCGCAGCGCTCGCGCCGATCAACAGCAACAGCAGGGCCAGGACCGATTTCATGCGAACACTCTCGCGAACCTGGCGCCATTCTAGGCAGCACAGCGGCCCGGCCAACGCGACCGTATGTCGCAGCGTGTGCTCAGGTGCGCGAGAAGATCGCGATTACCGCGTCCAGGTGCGCGGCCATCGCCTGCCGTGCGGCCGCTGCGTCGCGCTGCATCAGCGCGTCCAGTAATACGCGGTGCTCGGTTTCCGAGCGTCGCGGCATGTCCGCGGGCGTGTACAGGGTCTGCAGGCGCTGGAACAACGTGCCATAGCGATGACCCAGCAAGTGGCGCAGCAGCAAGGCATAGGCCGGGTTGCCGCTGGCCTCGGCGATACGGATATGGAACAGGCGATCGCCGGGGTGCGTGCGCGAGCCTTCCAGGTTGTCGCGCACGTTGCGCTCGTAGGCTTCGGCGATCCCGGCCAGTTGTTCGTCCGACGCATTGAGCGCTGCCAGCGCGGCCGCTTCCGGCTCGACCAACCGGCGCGCCTCCAGCAAGGCGAATGGCGGCACCTCGCGCTCCAGGTCCTGGCCGAGATCCAGTTCGGCAGCCAGTTCCGGGTCGGTCTGCCACGGCTCGACCGCTCGCTCGGCCGTGGCCTCGGGATCGCGATCGGCAAGCGCCAGCACTTCCACGCCGCTGCCCACGCGCACCCGCACGCGCCCGCCGATCTCCAGCGCGATCAGCGCTTCGCGCACCGAGGTCCGGCTGACGCCCAGAAGCTTGGACAGCTCACGCTCCGGCGGCAGATGGCTACCCGGCGGATACTCGCCCGCCTCGATCGCCGCGCGCAGCTGCTCGGCAATCTGCAGGTAGAGGCGTCGATTCTGGATGGCCTGGATCGGCATGCGCGAGGGGACCGGGAACGGGACGGGAAAGGGGGCGCGATTCTAGCGCGCCAGCGCGCGGCTACCGGCAAAGCCATACCAGCAGACCACCGCAAAGCAGGCGGCCGGAATCGCGAAGGCGGCGGTGATGCCGCGCGCATCGGAGATGGCCCCCATGACGTAGGGCGCAATGGCGCCGCCCACGATCGACATGATCAACAGCGAAGCGCCGCGCTTGGTGCTGGCGCCCAGATCACGCACACCCAGCGCAAAGATGGTCGGGAACATGATCGACATGAAGAAGAACACGCCGAGCAGCGCGGGGATATAGACGTAGGGGTTGTCACTGGACATCGCCAGCAGCACCAGCGCGACGTTGGCCGCACCATAGCCGCCGAGCAGCTTGCCCGGCGCGACCACCGACATCAGCGCCGTGCCCAGGAAGCGCCCGGTCAGCAGCATCACCATCGCCACCGACAACAGGTAGGCCGCCTGCTGCGAGCCGATCGCGCCAGCACGGGTGACGAAGTTGATGAAGAACGCGCCAACCCCGACCTGCGCGGCGACGTAGAAGAACTGGGCCACCACCGCGAACACGAAATGACGCTGGCGCAGCAGCGGCACCGGCGCCGCGATGCCGTCACCTTCCTGCTTCTCGCGGATGTCCGGCAGCCTGGTGCGCCAGAACAGTACCGCTACGCCTACCACCACCACGGCGATGGCGACATATACCGCGCGTACCGGATCGGTGCCGGCGTTTTCAGCCGGTGCGCTGCCGCGGAAGAACAGCAAGCCGCCGAGCAGCGGCCCGACGAACTGGCCCAGGCCATTGAAGGATTGCGAGAGGTTCAGGCGGCGCGCCGCGGTGGCCGGCGAACCGAGCACGGTGACATACGGATTGGCGGCGGTCTCCAGGCAGCCCAGGCCGCTGGCAATCACGAACAGGGCGAACAGGAACATCGGGTAGCTTGCCGCCGCAGTGGCCGGCACGAACAGCAGCGCGCCGGTTGCATACAGCCCGAGGCCAAGCAGGATGCCGGTCTTGTAGCCGAAGCGCTCCATCAGCGCGGCCGCCGGCAGCGCCCACAGAAAATAGGCGCCGAAGTAGGCCGCCTGCAGCAGGCCCGACTGCGCGTGCGAGACGTGCAGGGTTTCCTGGAAGTGCTTGTTGAGCACGTCCAGCAAGCCATAGGACAGACCCCACATGAAGAACAGGCTGGTTACCAGGGCCAGCGCCAGGGTGTAGGCACTGCGGCCTCCCTGCGGCCCTGCCACGGCTTGTCCGGACATCATTTGCATTGTTGTTTCCCTCCCAGGAAATCCCGCACGCTCGGCGCGAGGTGATGCGATAGAAATGCGCTCAGGTCGCGGCGCGGTCGAGGTGGGTATAGCCGCCATCGACGAACACCCACTGCCCGGTGGTGTGCGAAGCGCGCGGGGACAACAGGAAGACCACGCTGTCGGCAATTTCCTCGGCCGTGGTCATGCGATGGCCGAGCGGGATGCGCCCTTCGATCTTCTGCAGCTGCGCCGGCGGATCGTCGAAGCTCTGGATCCAGCGCGCGTACAGCGGCGTCATCACCTCGGCCGGCACCACCGCGTTCACCCGTACGCCGCTGTCGGCCAGGGCCAGTGCCCATTCGCCGGGTAAGCGACAGCTGCGCGCCCTTGGCCGCGGTGTAGCCGCTGGTACGGCCCTGTCCGGTAACCGCGGTCTTGGAAGAAATGTTGACGATGGCCCCGCGCGTCGCTCGCAGGTGCGGCTCGCAGTAGTGCGCCATCACGTAGTAGTGGATGAGGTTGCGTTCGAGCGACGCGACGAAGGCATCGCGCCCGGCATCCAGGCCGATGTTGTCGTTGGCGCCGGCATTGTTGACCAGGCCGTCGATGCGGCCGAAGCGCGCTGCGACCTGCTCGACCACGCCGCGGCACGCGGCCTCGTCGGCCAGCTCGGCGCGCAGGAACAGCGCTTGCGGCTGCAACGGATGCAGCCCGGCGACGAAGCCGCCATCGTCATGGTGGCCCACCGCCACCGGGATGGCGCCCTCTTCGGCCAGGCGGCGGCTGATGGCCGCGCCAATACCCGAAGCGCCACCGGTGACGATCACCACCTTGTCGCGCAATTGCAGATCCATGTGTGCCCTCCGGCGGAAACGTCTCAGCGCGCGCCGGGCGCGGCGAGATAGATGGTGTGGGCGTTGCCGCCGAAGATCGCCGCGCGGCTATCGGCCGACAGCGGTGCGGCCCAGTCCTGGGCCAGCGCCAGCACCTGCTCGAACGAGGCAGCCAGCTGGCACACCGGCCAGTCCGAACCGAACAGCAGGCGGTCGGCACCGAACAGTGCGAACACCGTATCGAGGTGACGGCGGATCCCGGCGACGTCCAGTGCGCCTTGCGCGTCGTGACCGGCCTCGGTGACCAGTCCGGACAACTTCACGCTCACGTGCGGCAGCGCGGCCAGTGCGCGCATCTCGGTTTCCCAGCGCGCGAAGGCGGCGATGTCGCCGGAGATGTCGGGCTTGCCAAGGTGGTCGAGCACCAGTGGCGCTGCGCCATGGCGTGCGCAGAACGCGACTGCCGCGTGCAATTGCTCATGCCGCAGCAGCACTTCGTAGACCAGGCCGGCCTGTTGCACGGCCGCCACGCCGCGGTTGAAGGCGGCATCGGCAAGGAACGCGACCGGGTCTGGCTCGTCCTGGACCTGGTGGCGGATGCCCACCAGCGGGCCCTGCGCCTGCCAGTGCGCCAAGCGCGCCGCCACCTCGGGATCGCGCAGCTCGACCCAGCCCACCACGCCGGCGATCCACGGGTGCTCGCGCGCCTGTTGCAGCAACCACGCGGTGTCGGCCTCGTCGCCGCGCGCTTGCACCGCGAGCGTGGCCTGCACGCCGTGGCGCTCGCGCAGCTCGGCATAGCCGGCCGGCAGCCAATCGCGCGCCAACACCTGCATGTCCGGCCCGATCCAGCCGTAGCCGAGCGGGTCGTAGCGCCAGAAGTGCTGGTGGGCATCGATCAGCATGGTTTCCTCACCCGCGGAACAGGTAGGTATCCAGCGACTCGGGCTTCATCTCGATGGAGAAGCCCGGTGCGTTCGGCACCTGGTAGGCGGCGTCGCGAACCACGCACGGATCGAGGAAATGCTCGTGCAGGTGGTCGACGTATTCGGTGACCCGGCCTTCGACACTGCCGGCCACGCACAGGTAATCGATCATCGCCAGATGCTGCACGTACTCGCACAACCCCACGCCACCGGCGTGCGGGCACACGACCTTGCCGTACTTGGCCGCCATCAGCAGCACCGCGAGGATCTCGTTGACGCCGCCCAGGCGGCAGGCGTCGATCTGCACCACGTCGATCGCATCGCGGGTGATGAACTGCTTGAACAGGATACGGTTCTGGCACATTTCGCCGGTGGCGACCTGGATCGGCGCGATCGCCTGGCGGATCGCGCGATGCGCCTCGATATCGTCGGGGCTGGTCGGCTCTTCGATGAACCACGGCTTGGCGAAGGCCAGCGCCTTGACCCAATCGATGGCGGTGCTCGTCTCCCATACCTGGTTGGCGTCGATCATCAGCTGGCGGTCCCAACCAATCACCTCGCGGGCAATGCCGACGCGGCGGATGTCGTCCTCCAGGTTGGCGCCGACCTTGAGCTTGATGTGGTTGTAGCCTTCATCGACCGCTTCCTGGCACAGGCGGCGCAGCTTGTCGTCGCTGTAGCCGAGCCAGCCGGCCGACGTGGTGTAGCACGGATAGCCGCGCTCGCGCAGGCGCGCCAGGCGCTCGGCCTTGCCGGGCAACTGCGCGCGCAGCAGTTCCAGCGCTTCGTCCGGCGTGATGCAGTCGGTGAGGTAGCGGAAGTCGATGCAGCGGACAAACGCTTCCGGGCTCATGTCCGCGACCAGTTGCCACACGGGTTTGCCCGCGGCCTTGGCCCACAGGTCCCATACCGCGTTGACCACGGCGCCGGTGGCCAGGTGGATCGCGCCCTTGTCCGGCCCGATCCAGCGCAATTGGCTGTCGGCGGTGACATGGCGCCAGAACTTGCCCATGTCCGCGGCGATGTCCTCCAACCGCAGTCCGACCACCAGGTGTTCCATCGCCTTGATCGCCGCACAGCAGATCTCGTTGCCCCGGCCGATGGTGAAGGTCAGGCCATGCCCTTTCAGTGCCGGATTGTCGGTATCGAGGATGACGTAGGCGGCGGAATAGTCCGGGTCCGGATTCATCGCATCCGAACCGTCCAACTGTTGCGAGGTCGGGAAGCGCACGTCGAGCACGCGCATGCCGATGATCGTGGTGCCGACAATGCTCATGCCTGGACGACCTGCTGGCGCTGTTCACCGAGGCCTTCGATGCCCAGGCGGATGACCTGGCCCGCGCGCAGATACACCGGCGGCTTCTGGCCCATGCCCACGCCCGGCGGCGTGCCGGTGGAAATCACATCGCCCGGCTGCAGGCTCATGAAACGGCTGAGGTAGGAGATCAGGAAGGGGATCTGGTAGACCATGGTCGCGCTGGAGCCATCCTGGTAGCGATGGCCGTCCACTTCCAGCCACATCTTCAGCGCATGCGGATCAGGCACCTCATCGGCGGTGACCAGCCACGGGCCAGTCGGGCCGAAAGTGTCGCAGCCCTTGCCCTTGTCCCAGGTGCCGGAGCGTTCGAGCTGGAACTCACGTTCGGACACATCGTTGATGACGCAGTAGCCGGCAACGTGGGCCAATGCATCGGCCTCGTCGATGTAGCGGCCGCCCTTGCCGATGACTACGCCCAGCTCCACTTCCCAATCGGTCTTGCTGGAGCCGCGCGGGATCTCGACTTCGTCGTTCGGCCCGATCACCGCACTGGTCCACTTGTTGAACACCACCGGCTCCGGCGGCACCGTGGCACCGGTTTCGGCGGCGTGGTCGGAATAATTCAAGCCGATGCAGACGAACTTGCCGATCTTGCCCACGCACGCACCCACGCGCGGCGTGCCTTCCACTTTTGGCAGGCGGCTCGGGTCGAGCGCGGCCAGCCGGGCGAGGGTTTCCGGCAGCAGTGCATCACCCGCGATATCGGGCACATGCGCGGACAGATCGCGCAATTGGCCCTGCGCATCGAGCAGGGCGGGCTTTTCCTGGCCCTTGGGGCCGTAACGCAGCAGCTTCATCAGGAGACTCCTGTGGGGGAAGACAGCCAGTCAGTTCGACCAGCCACCGTCGATCAATTGGGTGGTGCCAGTGGTGAAGGCCGACTCATCGCTGGCCAGATACGTGGCCAGCAGCGCGATTTCCTCGGCGCGACCGACCCGGCCCATCGGCTGGCGCGCGACGAACGCCGCGCGCACCTGCTCAATCGGCACGTTCTGCTCGGCCGCCTGCGCGGCGATGCGCTGCTCCAGCGATGGCGACTCCACCGTGCCCGGGCAGATGGCGTTGCAGCGAATGCCCTGGCCAACGAAATCGGCGGCGATCGCCTTGCTCATGCCGATGACCGCCGCCTTGGTGGTGCTGTAGGCGAAGCGATTGGGCACCCCCTTCACGCTCGACGCCGCCGAGGACATATTGATGATCGAACCGCCACCCCGGGCCAGCATGCCGGGCAGCAGCGCCTTGATCAGGCGATACATCGAGGTGACGTTGAGCTCCCAGGCGAAAGCCCAGTCGCGCTCGCTGCAGTCAATGATGCTGCCGGCGTGCACGTAGCCAGCGCAGTTGAACAGCACATCGAACGCCTGCGGACCGGCGTGGGCCGCGGCCAGCGCCTGGATCGCCGCGGCATCGGTGACATCCAGCACCTGGGTGCGCAACGCGCCACCCGCCTGCGCCTGCAACGTCGCCAGCGCCTCGGCATTGATATCCGTCGCCAACACCTGCGCACCCTCGCGCGCGAACAGCAGCGCCGTCGCCCGGCCGATCCCCTGGCCGGCCGCCGTGACCAGCGCCGTCTTGCCTTTCAATCGCATTGCATCCTCCCGACCGGACGGGCTTGTCCAGTGGCTGGACCAATTTCTACTCCGAGCGGGGGCCGCTTGGCAATGCCGCAAACGTCATGGCGCGCAACCGTGAACCGCGCATCGTCCGCGCGATCAACAACTTAGGCGGCTGCCCACCCCGCATAATCCAGCGATGACCCCATCGCAACCGCCTGGCGCCCTGCTGCTCGACTTCGACGGCGTCCTGGCCCACTACAGCCGCCCAGCCCGCCTCGCCCAGCTGGCGGCCCACGCCGGCTGCTCGTCCACCGACGTCCACCAGGCCCTGTTCGTCTCCGGCCTGGAAACCGCCTATGACGCTGGCCAGATCGGAACCGCCGACTACCTCGGCCGGCTCGGCCAAGCGATCGGTCGCCCCATCGACGAAGACACCTGGATCGCCGCCCGCATCGCCGCCTGCCGCCCCTTTGCCCGCACCGTGGAAACCGCCGCGCACCTGGCCCGCAAAATGCCCGTCGCGATCCTGACCAACAACGGCCCGCTGATCACCCGCGCCATCGAGCAGCTCCTACCGGCACTGGCACCCGCCCTCAAAGGACGCATCTTCTGCAGCGCGCAATTCGGCGGGCGCAAACCACAGCGCGAAATATTCCAGCGAGCACTCGAAGCGCTCGACGCCGCCCCTCAGCAAACCCTCTTCATCGACGACCTCTTCGTCAACGTACAAGGCGCCAGAACCGCCGGCCTGCACGCAGAAACCGCCCGCGACGAACGTAGCTTCAAGCGCGTAATGACGCGCTACAAACTAGCCGACTGAGCCGCCGCCGCGACTTTGCTTTTGCCTTTCTCTCTCCCCACACCCAGCGATGGCCCATCGGGCGTTCGGGGGCAGGCCCTTTCCGGGACCCTTGGCGACATGGATGTCGCCACGGAGCCTACAAGGACGTATTTACGGCGTGTCCCGGAAAGGGCCTGCCCCCGGACGCCGCGCGCCGACAACCAAACTACAAAGGCCTTTACCGGTCACCCGCCAAAAACCGCAAAACCGCCTTCCGCATCAACCCCAACCCTTCGTCGACTTCCGCATCAGTAATGTTCAACGCTGGCACAAACCGCAACACATCCGGCCCCGCCTGCAACGCCAGCAACCCCTCCGCCGCCGCCGCATCCAGCACCGCGCCCGCCTGCCCCGCATACGCCGGCGCCAACACCGCGCCCAACAACAACCCGCGTCCGCGCACCTGCGAAAACACGCCGGTCTCCGAGCCGATCTTCTCCAGGCCTGCTCGCAACGCAGCCGACTGCCGCGACACATTCGTCGCAATCTGTGCCGAGGCCAACTTACGCAACGCCACCCGCGCCACCGCCGCCGCCAGCGGGTTGCCGCCGAAGGTCGTACCGTGCGCACCAAACTGCATCGTCTCGGCCACCTTCGGCCCAGCCAGGCAGGCGCCAATCGGGAACCCACCGCCCAACGCCTTGGCCAACGTCACGATGTCCGGCGTCGCCTCGTCCTGCCAGAACGCAAACAAGGTCCCGGTGCGCCCCATGCCGGCCTGGATCTCGTCGAGCACCATCAACGCGCCGTGGTGATCACACAACTCGCGCACGCGGCGCAGGAAGCCCGGCTTGGCCGGCATCACCCCGCCCTCGCCCTGCACCGGCTCCAGCATCACCGCGGCAACATCGCCAGCGGCCATCGCCGCTTCCAACTGGGTTTCATCATTGAAATCGCAATAACGGAAGCCCCCCGGCAGCGGCTCGTAGCCCTCCTGGTACTTCGGCTGCGCCCCGGCCGTGACCGCTGCCAGGGTGCGTCCATGGAAGCTGCCGCGGAAGGTGACGATCACCCGCTGTTGCGGCGGCCGCCCCTGGCTGCTGGCCCACTTGCGCACCAGCTTGATCGCGCATTCGTTGGCCTCGGTGCCGGAATTGCACAGGAACACGCGCTGAGCGAAACGCGACGCTTCGACCAGCTCCTCGGCCAGGCGCAACGGGGGCTCGCTGTAGAAGACGTTGCTGGTGTGCCACAGCTTGCCGGCCTGCTCCACCAAGGCCGCGTGCAGATCCGGGTCGTTGTGGCCGAGACCGCAGACCGCGATGCCGGCGGCGAGGTCGAGGTACTGGCGGCCCTCGCTGTCCCACAGGCGCACGCCCTGGCCGCGCTCCAGCACGACCTGGCGCGGGCGGTACACCGGCAGGTAGTAGTGGGACAGGGACAACAGCTGGTCGGTGTTCTCGGTCATGGCGGCGGCTAGCGAAAGCGTGGCGGGAGAATGGCGCATTCTCGCGCATTCGAGCCGGGTACGGGGGAACACCAGTCACCTACGGTCACTCGGGCACAATGGCCACATGCGACCGCTCACCGACCCACAACTCAACCCCGCCACCGACAGCGGCTGGCGCCGGCGTTGGTTCGACATCATCTACCGCCACGACAGCCGGCCCGAACGCAATTTCGACCTGCTGCTGATCTACGCCATCCTGGCCAGCATCCTGGTGGTGATGATCGACAGCGTGCAGTCGATCCACCTGCGCTGGTCAGCATGGTTCTACATCGTCGAGTGGGCCTTCACCCTGGCCTTCACCGCCGAATATGTGTTGCGCCTGGCCGTGGTAAAGCGCCCGCTGCGCTACGCGGTCAGCCTGTGGGGCTTGATCGACCTGGCCTCGATCCTGCCCACTTATCTGTCGCTGTTCGTCCCGGGCGCGCAAAGCCTGCTGGTGGTGCGCGTGCTGCGCATCCTGCGGCTGTTCCGCATCCTCAAGCTCACCCGCTATGTCGAAGAAAGCGGGATATTGATGCAGTCGCTGTGGCGCAGCCGGCGCAAGGTGCTGGTGTTCCTGTTCACCGTGCTGACGGTCACCGTGATCGCCGGCGCGTTGATGTACGTGATCGAAGGCCCCACCAACGGCTACACCAGCATCCCGACCAGCATGTACTGGGCGATCGTGACAATGGCCACGGTCGGCTTCGGCGACGTGGTGCCGCAGACCACGCTCGGGCGCTTCGTGACTTCGGTGCTGATCCTGATCGGCTACAGCATCATCGCGGTCCCCACCGGCATCTACACCGCCGAACTGGCGAGCAGCCTGCGCGAAGCCGAGGATGCACACCGCCACGACAACCGTGGCTGCCCCGAATGCGGGCTCGAAGGCCATGATCGTGATGCGCTTCACTGCCGCCGTTGCGGCGCGGCGCTGCCGGCGGTGCTCAACCCGCTGCCACCGGTGGGCTAGTCGAGGAACAGGTCCGGCAGCAAGGGCGCGGCGGGGTCCACCGCATAGCCGGACAAGTCGCTGACGCCCGCTTGCGCAAGCACTTCGTCGTCGATCAGGAACTGGCCACTGAAGCCCTGCGCTGGCCGCGTGAGCACCGCATGCGCGGCGTCGGCGATGATCTCGGGCCGGCGCGCATTGCGCAGGTCGACACCGGGAATCATGTTCAGCGCATCGGTGGCGATCAATGTCCGCGGCCACAGCGCATTGACTGCTACACCCTGCGGACCGAACTCGGCCGCCAGCCCCAGCGTAACGAAGCTCATGCCCATCTTTGCCAGGGTGTAACCGGTATGCGGCGCCCACCACTTCGGGTCGAGCGAAGGCGGCGGCGCGAGCGTGAGGATGTGCGGGTTCGGTGCTTGCAGCAGATGCGGCAGGCACGCCTGCGCGCACAGGAAACTGCCACGCGCATTGACCTGCTGCATCAGGTCGAACCGCTTCATCGGCGTATCGAGCGTGCCGCGCAGCCAGATCGCGCTGGCGTTGTTGACCAGGATATCGATGCCGCCGAATGTGTCGACCGCCGCGGCAACCGCGGCCTGGACCTGGTCTTCCTCGCGGATGTCGCACTTCAGCGCCAGGCCCTGGCCGCCGGCCGCGTTGACCGCCTCGGCGGCGCTATGGATGGTGCCAGGCAGTTTCGGGTTGGGCACCGAGGACTTGGCGGCAATGGCCACGTTGGCGCCATCGCGCGCGGCACGCAGCGCAATGGCCAGGCCGATGCCGCGCGAGCCACCGGTGATGAAGAGGGTCTTGCCGGCAAGTGAGGTCATGGCAGCGGCACGTGGAGTCGGGAGCCACATTGTAGGAGCGGCTTCAGCCGCGAGGCGAGGACTTCACCGGGCTGGTCACGGTTTCGGGCCTTGGCCTTCGTTGTCTTCCCAGTGCAACAGGCGCCGGGTTACAAAGCGATACACCGGCTTGCCGGTGCGGAACCACAGGTCGCGCACCCAGGAGTGGCGCTTGAGCAGGCGGCGCTCCACCGGGGTGAGGGCGTGGCCGCAGTACATGCGCTTGTGCTTGAGCAGGTGGCGCAGGTCTTCACGTGCCAACAGGCGCATCCAGCGCGCACGCGGGTTGCCGCACAGCGCGAGCTGGAAGTCGATCAGCGCCGGCGAGCCATCTTCGCGCACCAGCCAGTTGGCCTCCTTGGCCAGGTCGTTGTGCGCCACGCCGTGCCGGTGCAGCTGCTGCAACAGGCGCCGCGCGGCGTGGAAGTACGCCACATCGCCGCGGGGCGGTCGCAGGTACATCGCCTCACCATCGAGGAAGCTGCGGTCAAGATAGGTTCCGTCCCAGCCAAGCAGATGCGGGGTAGCGGCGATGCCCTGCAGGTGCCGCAACGCGCGCGCCTCGCGGTGCGCCAGGTACCACGCCGGCAGGCGCAACCACCACGGCGAGGCAGAGAGATCGCGGCGCACGAACACCTGATCCGGCGTGCGCACCAGCAGGATGCGGCCGAAACTGTCGGACTTGAGCGCTTCGGCGCCGGCGGGCAAGGAGGGCATGGCGCATTGTAGGCCGCTACCCACGCTATCGGCTCAGGTGGCGCCTCCTATAATCGCGGCATGAACTCTCCCTGGATCGACGCCACGCTGGAGTGGATCGGCACCCACCCCGCACTGGCGGGCGGCGTCATCTTCGCTATCGCCTTTTGCGATGCGGTGATCGTGCTGGGTGCGATCGTGCCCGCCCTGCCCTTGTTGTTCGCCATTGGCGTATTGATCGGCCTGGGCCAGATTTCCGGTCCCTATGCGGTGGTGTGCGCGGCGCTGGGCGCCTTCGCCGGCGACGCCCTCAGTTATTGGGTCGGGCATCGCTGGGGTAACCGGTTGCGCGGGTTCTGGCCATTCCGGCGCTATCCGCAATTGCTCGACCGTGGCGAGGTGATGTTCCGCCGCAACGCCCTCAAGAGCATCCTGGTGGCGCGCTACGTCGGCGCGATTCGCCCGTTCGTGCCGGCCATCGCCGGCATGGCGCACATGCCGCTGCGCCGTTATTTCATTGCCAGTGGGCTGGCCGCGCTGTCCTGGGCGCTGCTGTTCCTGGTGCCCGGCTGGGTGTTGGGGACCGCCTACGACGCGGTGGCGGCGGTGGCCGGGCGCCTGTTCGTGGTGACCTCGTTGCTGGCGGTCGTGCTGGGCCTGGTGTGGGCGTTCGTGCTGTATGGCTATCGTTGGTCGGCCGCGCACCTGGACTCGCTGCTGGCACGGGCGCTGGACTGGTCGCATCGGCATCCGGTGCTGGGCAACTGGTCGGTAGACGTATTCGACCCGCGGCGACGCGAATCGGTGCCGCTGGCGGTGCTGGCGCTGATGCTGCTGCTGTTGGGTTGGGGCTGGTTCGTACTGCTGATGGTGGTGCTGGCGCATGGCGAGCCGCTGGGCGTCGACCTGGCGGTGCACGACCTGATGCTGGCCTTGCGCAACCCGCTGGCCGACTACCCGATGGTGGCCCTGGCCTCGCTTGGCGACTGGCAGATCCTGCTGCCCGCCATCGCCGTGGCGATGGGTTACCTGTTGTGGCGGCGGCGCTGGATGTCGGTCGCGCACTGGCTGGCGGCGCTGGCATTCGGCCTGGCGCTGACCAAGCTGCTGGGTACCACCGTGCACGTGGTCAGGCCACCCGCCGCGAGCAGTGGCTTCGGCTTCCCCTCGGTGGCGGTCACCATGGCCACGATCAGCTTTGGCTTCTTCGCCGTACTGATCGCCCGCGAGTTGCCCGGGCGCAGCCGCGTCTGGCCCTACCTGGTGTGCGGTGCGGTGGTGTCGGTCATTGGCTTCGCCAGGTTGTACCTGGGCGCGCACTGGCTCAGCGATGTGGTCGGCGGCATGTTGTTCGGCACGTTCTGGTTGCTGGTGCTGGGCATTGCCTATCGCCGCCGCTTCAATCGCTCGTTCTGGGTCAAGCCGGTGGCCTGGCTGTTCTACGGCACCTTCGCCCTGGCCGCCGTATTGCTGGCGCCGCGCCACCTGGAGGCCAAGCTGGTGAAATTCGAGCCACCGCACCCGGTGCGCCTGCAGTTGGACAGCCGCGCGTGGTGGACGTGGCAGTGGCGGGCACTGCCTGCACGCCGCAACGAATTCGACGATGCCCAGCGCTGGCCGCTGGACGTGCAGGTGGCCGGACCGCTGGCGCCCTTGCAGCAGAAACTGGAAGCAGCGGGATGGCACGCGCAGTCGCAGGCCGGGTGGCAACAGGCCTTGTCCCTGCTTGACAGCAAGGCCGCGCCCCACGAGGTGCCGGTGTTGCCGGCCACGCTCGATACGCAGGTCGAATCGCTGTTGCTGGTGCGCCCGGGTGCACGCGCCGATGAGGTCCACGTCCTGCGGCTGTGGCCGGCAGCGGTCACTCTGGCACCGGGAGAGCGTCCGCTATGGATCGGCAGCACGCAGACCTTGCGCTTTGATCGGCACTTCGGCCTTGTCGGCCTGTGGCGGCCGCTGCCCGACGTCGATCCAGCGCTGGATGCATTACAATCCTCGCTCGAAGGCACCAGTTGGCGGCTCGACCACCGACCGCGCAGTGGCATGCCAGTGGTATTGATCGATACCTCATCGCCCTGAGTCGCGCCGCCCTGGCCATACCAGGGCCAAAGCGCTACGGAATCCACGACAGCAGCAGGTCGAGCCGCGCATGCGGATCATCCTGTTGCAGCAGCGACAAGCGCTGGGACTCGGTAAGCGGCAGCAGTTCGGCCAGGCGCCAGCCGACCCACGCGGCCTGGTCGAGTTGTGCCGGCGAACTCGCGGCGTATTGCGCGCCGGCTTGTTCGATCAGCCGTTCTAGCAGGATCGCCAGCAGCGCGTGTTCGGGACGCAGTTCATCGTCGTTGTCGGGCTCGCGCCAGTGCACCTGGCCCACTACCAGGCCGTTGTCGCGCACGCGTGTGCGTTCGACATGGAAGCGCCGGGCGCCACGCAGGCGCAACACCAGCACGCCATCGGCACCCATGTCGAAATCCTCGATCCGCGCTTCGGTGCCGAACGCGGCCGGCGTGGCCGGCGCGCCGACCTCATGCCCTTCGAGGATCAGGCAGACGCCGAATCCTGCGCCGTGGTGGCTGCAATCGCGCACCAGGTCCAGGTAGCGGCGCTCGAACACCCGCAAGGCGAGACTGGCACCGGGCACCAGCACCGCGTGCAGCGGGAACAACGGCAACTGCGCGATGTCTTCGGGCGCAGTCATGGCGCGCTGGACGATCCCTGCAGGAAGCGCCGCGGCGCACCATCGAAGCCGCCGTTGGACATGAACACGACATGGTCACCGGGCTGCGCCACTTCTCGCAAAGCCTGCAACAAGGCGTCGGCATCGCCGACAACGCGCGACTGGCCGCGCACGCGAGCCAGTATCGGCGCCGCATCCCATTGCAGTTCGGGCCGATGCAGGAATACCACTGCATCGGCGGCATCGAGCGAAGGCGCCAACGCTTCGGCATGCGCACCCAGGCGCATGGAGTTGCTGCGCGGCTCCATCGCCACCACGATCCGCGCCTGGCCGACGCGCGCGCGCAGACCCTCCAGCGTGGTCGCAATCGCGGTGGGGTGGTGGGCAAAGTCGTCGTACACGGTGATGCCATCGCGCTCGCCGAGCCATTCCAGCCGGCGCTTGACGCTGCGGAACTGGCGCAAGGCGCCGATGACACTGGCAGGATCCACGCCCACCGCGTGCACCGCGGCCAATGCCGCCAGGCCGTTGAGGACATTGTGGCGCCCCAGCAGCGGCCACTCGACCACGCCGATCTCCGCACCGCGGTGCAGCACGGCGAAGCGGCTGCCGTCGGCGGTGAGCAAACGCGCGCTCCACTCCAGCGCCGGATCCAGGCCGAAGCGCTCGACCGGTGTCCAGCACCCCATCGCCAGCACCTCGGCCAGGCGCGCGTCCTCGCCATTGACGATCAGCCGTCCGTTGCCCGGCACGGTGCGCACCAGGTGGTGGAACTGGCGCTGGATCGCGGCCACGTCCGGGAAGATATCGGCGTGGTCATACTCGAGGTTGTTGAGGATGGCCACGTGCGGCCGGTAGTGGACGAACTTGCTGCGCTTGTCGAAAAAGGCGGTGTCGTATTCGTCGGCCTCGACCACGAATTCGCGCCCCTGGCCCAGGCGCGCGGACACGCCAAAGTCTTCGGCCACGCCGCCAATCAGGAAGCCGGGTTGGCGCCCGGCCGCTTGCAGCAGCCAGGTCAGGATGGTGGTGGTGGTCGTCTTGCCGTGGGTGCCTGCCACCGCCAGGGTGGTGCGGCCCGGCAACACGCGTTCGGCCAGCCATTGCGCGCCGGAGGTGTAGCGCAGCCCCTGGTCCAGGACCGCTTCGACCGCCGCATTGCCGCGCGACAGCGCGTTGCCGATGATGACTTCGTCGCAATCGGCCGAGAGATTCGCCGGCGCATAGCCCTGCGCCAGGGCGATGCCCAATTTTTCCAGTTGCGTGGACATCGGCGGGTAGATGGCCTGGTCACTGCCTTCGACCGTGTGGCCCAGCTCGCGCGCGAGGGCGGCCACGCCGCCCATGAAAGTCCCGGCGATGCCGAGGATGTGGAGTTTGCTCATCCGCCGATTGTCTCCGATCACGCCGCGGCCGCCCATGGCCGGCGCTGCACGGCAGCGTGCCCAGGGGTGTCAGGAAATGACCGTGAGGCTGTCGGGAACTTCCCGATATCGACCACTGAACTGCTCAGTCACAATACTGAACGCCAGCCGCAGCATCCCACTCTGGTCCTACTCCCCAAGAGGCCAATCCCCAGGGAGCTCATGTTGCGGGGCTCTGAGCAAGCCTGACCGCTGGCGCTTATTTGAAATCAGACCCCGGTACCGCATTGCGGTGCCGGGGCTTTTTCGTTGGGCGCGCCGGGCCGCTGCCAGAGGCCGCTCCCGCAGCGCGGGAGGGCCAGCGCTTCAGTGCGGCAGGGCCGCGGTGATGCGCTCGAGGACCTCGTCCAGCGAGCCGACGCCGTCGACCCGGGCCAGGATGCCGCGATCGGCAAAGAAACCGATCACCGGGGCGGTCGAGTCGTTGTAGACCTGCAAACGCTTGCGTACCGACTCGGGGTTGTCGTCGTCGCGGCCTTCGGCCTTGGCCCGGCCGGCGATACGCTCCACCAGCAGGTCGGTGCCCACGTCGAGCTGGATCACTGCATCCAGCGGCTGCCCGATCTTGGCCAGCAGGCCATCCAGCGCCGAGGCCTGGGCCAGGTTGCGCGGATAACCATCGAGGATGAAACCGTTGGCCACATCGTCGTGGCTCAGGCGCGACTCCAGCATGCCGAGCAGGATCTGGTCGGAGACCAGGTCGCCGCGGGCCATGACTTCCTTGGCCTGCAGGCCCAGCGGGGTGCCGGCCGCGACTTCGGCGCGCAGCAGGTCGCCGGTGGAAATGTGGGGAATGCGCAGCTTTTCCTTGAGTCGGGCCGCCTGGGTGCCCTTGCCCGAACCGGGCGGTCCCAACAGAACCAGTCGCATCATGTAACTCCAGAGAGATAAAACAGAGGAAAACGGGCGGTGTGGGAGGGGCGTGCCGGGCGGCCGCGCTGCACCGCAATACACGCACTTTACCGCATCCGGGTAATGTCCCCGCAACGTCCAACCGCTACAGGAGTCGGCCCCCATGGCCCCAGGCACTCTGCTCTACGCGCAGTCCGGCGGTGTCACCGCCGTCATCAATGCCACCGCCGCGGCGGTCATCGGCGAGGCCCGCACACGCAAGGTCAAGGTGCTCGCGGCCCGCAACGGCATCCTCGGCGCCCTGTGCGAGGACTTGATCGATACCAGCAAGGAAAGCGCGGCGACGATCCGCGCGCTGGCGCACACGCCAGGTGGCGCCTTTGGTTCGTGCCGCTACAAGCTCAAGTCGATCGAGGCCGACCGCGCCAAGTACGAACGCCTGCTGGACGTGCTGCGCGCCCACGACGTGCGCTACTTCCTCTACAACGGCGGCAACGACTCGGCCGATACCGCCTGGAAGGTCTCGCAGCTGGCGCAAGCATTCGATTACCCGCTGCATTGCATCGGCGTGCCCAAGACCATCGACAACGACCTGGCCGTGACCGACGCCTGCCCCGGTTTCGGCTCAGCGGCCAAGTACACCGCGGTGTCGGTACGCGAGGCCGCGCTGGACGTGGCGGCGATGGCTGAGACCTCGACCAAGGTGTTCGTCTACGAGGCCATGGGCCGCCATGCCGGCTGGCTGGCCGCGGCGGCCGGGTTGGCCGGGCAAAATCCCGACGACGCCCCACAGATCATCCTGCTTCCCGAACGCGCCTACGACGAGGAAGCGTTCCTGGCGCAGGTGCGCAAGGTGGTCGAGCGCGTGGGCTGGTGCGTGGTGGTGGCCAGCGAAGGCATCCAGAACGCCGAGGGCCAGTTCGTAGCCGATGCCGGCGGCGGCAAGGACTCGTTCGGCCACACCCAGCTGGGGGGCGTGGCCTCCTACCTGGCCGGACAGGTGAAGCAAGCGCTGGGCTACAAGGTGCACTGGACCCTGCCCGACTATCTGCAGCGCTCGGCCCGGCATTTGGCCTCGCATACCGATTGGGCGCAGGCCCAGGCGGTCGGCAAGGCCGCGGTGCGCTACGCACTGGAAGGCCGCAACGCGGTGATGCCGGTGATCGTACGGACCAGCGATGCGCCGTACCGCTGGCGGATCGAGCCGGCGCCGCTGGCCAAGGTCGCCAACCATGAGAAGAAGATGCCGCCGGGCTTCATCCGCAAGGATGGGTTCGGCATCACCGAACGCGCGCGGCGCTACCTGCAGCCCTTGATCCAGGGCGAGGCGCCGCTGCCCTACGGACGCGACGGCTTGCCGAAGTACGTCACGCTGAAGAACGTTGCAGTAGCGCGCAAGCTGCCGGCCTGGACCGAGTAAGCACAAGGCCAGCGCTGTCATCGGCGTGGCGGCGGCGTTGCGGCCGCCGACGTGTCAGGGGCAGGACTTGCCTTCCAGTTGCATCTGCGCGGTGTAGCTGCCGATCTTGGGCATCTTGCCGCTGGCAGCCTGCTGCTTGGCATCCTGCAGGTAGATGCGCGCCTGGCCCTGGCCATCGAGTTCCGGCGGCTGGTTGTCGGCCGGCAGTCGCCATACGCGCACTACCGCGGTCTGTGCCGGGCAACCGGCATTCGGCACCCGGATCACATCGTTGAGCTTCCAACCCTTGGCCACGTCGGGCGCGGCCTGCAGGTAGTCGACAAAGCGCGCTCGCGGCTGGCAGCTGGGACTGCTGCGCACCACCGAGAACCGATAGGGCTCGGCCGCCTGGCCGGTGAACACACCTTCAAGCCGGGCGCAGGCTTCAGGGATTTGTCGCAACGTATGCACCGTGCCGATCGCCTGCGGCGCGCCGGTGGGGCGCTGCAGTTCCGGCGTGCTTTCCGCCGCTGCCGCAGCCGGGCCGAGCAACAGCAGTGCAATGCAGTACCAGGAGGATGCCGCCATGGTGTAGCTCCTCGATCACAAGTGGGCGCAGCCTGTCACGCATCATCTGAACATCGCGCCAAGACGCGCACGGGCGCGCGCCGCCGCGCATGGACGCCGGTACCGGGCCCTGCCCGCTTGCGAAGAGATCCCGCGGCAGTGGCAGCGCGCCTACCCGCCGGGCATACTCGGGCCACATCCAGGGCAGTTCGAACATCGTGGCGTACGCTTGCGGCCAGGCGGCTGAAACAACGTTCCCGTAGTTCCGCTCATCCGTTCGCCCACGCTCCCCCTGTTCGTCCTTGTACCGGGCGATATCCACATCCTTGGGAGGGGTCATGCTGGAACAATACGGGTTGGTGCTGGCGTTGGGCTGTGCGTTGCTGGCGATTGTCTACGGCATCGTGTCTGCACGCTGGATCCTGAAACAGCCGGCGGGCAATGAACGCATGCAGCAAATCGCCGCGGCGATCCAGGAAGGCGCGCGTGCCTACCTCAACCGCCAATACCTCACCATCGGCGTGGCCGGCGTGGTCTTGTTCGTGCTCGTGGGGCTGTTCCTGAGTTGGTACACGGCCATTGGCTTTGCCATCGGCGCGGTGCTCTCGGGGCTGGCCGGGTATATCGGCATGAACGTATCGGTACGCGCCAACGTGCGCACCGCCGAAGCCGCGCGCCATGGCGTAAGCAAGGCGCTGGATGTCGCGTTCCGCGGCGGTGCAATCACCGGCATGCTGGTCGTCGGCATGGGCCTGCTCGGCGTGGCGGGCTACTACGGGGTGCTGCAGCAGATGGGCCTGCCGCTGGAGCAGAACCTGCACGCGCTGGTGGGCCTGGCGTTTGGCTCCTCGCTGATCTCCATCTTCGCCCGCCTGGGTGGCGGCATCTTCACCAAGGGCGCAGACGTCGGCGCCGACCTGGTCGGCAAGGTCGAGGCCGGCATTCCCGAGGACGACCCGCGCAACCCGGCGGTGATCGCCGATAACGTCGGCGATAACGTCGGCGACTGCGCCGGCATGGCCGCCGACCTGTTCGAGACCTATGCGGTCACGGTCATCGCCACCATGCTGCTCGGCAGCCTGATGGCGGCCGAGGCCGGCTCGCATGCAGTGCTGTATCCGCTGGTGCTGGGCGGCGCTTCGATCATCGCTTCGATCATCGGTGCGGCTTTCGTCAAGGCCAAGGCAGGCGGCTCGATCATGGGCGCGTTGTACAAGGGCCTGATCGTCTCCGGCGTTCTGGCGGCAATCGCCTACTGGCCGATCACCCGTGCCCTGATGGGTGAAAACACCCATGGCGCCAATGCGATCTATGTGTGCGCGCTGATCGGCCTGGTGTTGACCGGGTTGATCGTGTGGATCACCGAGTACTACACCGGTACCGACTACAAACCGGTGCAGCATGTAGCCCAGGCCAGTACCACGGGCCACGGCACCAACATCATTGCCGGGCTCGGCGTGTCGATGAAGTCCACCGCCTTGCCGGTGATCGCGGTCTGCGCGGCGATCTGGGGTGCATTCCACTTTGGCGGGCTCTACGGCATCGCCATTGCCGCCACCGCCATGTTGTCGATGGCCGGGATGGTGGTCGCACTGGACGCCTATGGGCCGATCACCGACAACGCGGGCGGCATCGCCGAGATGGCCGAGCTGCCGCCGGAGGTGCGCGCGGTGACCGATCCGCTGGACGCGGTCGGCAATACCACCAAGGCGGTGACCAAGGGCTACGCGATCGGCTCGGCCGCGTTGGCCGCGCTGGTGCTATTCGCCGACTACACCCACAACCTGCAGGCCGCGCATCCCAATGAGGTCTTCACCTTCGACCTCTCCGACCACTACGTCATCATCGGCCTGCTGATCGGCGGCTTGATCCCCTACCTGTTCGGCGCGATGGCCATGGAAGCAGTGGGCCGCGCGGCCGGCGCCGTCGTGGAGGAAGTGCGCCGTCAGTTCCGCGAGATCCCCGGCATCATGCAAGGCACCGCCAAACCGCAGTACGACCGCGCGGTGGACATGCTGACCCGCTCGGCGATCAAGGAAATGGTGTTGCCCTCGCTGCTGCCAGTGGCCGTGCCGGTGGTCGTCGGCCTGGTACTGGGCCCACGCGCGCTGGGCGGCTTGTTGATCGGCACGATCGTCACCGGCATCTTCGTCGCGATTTCGATGACCACTGGTGGCGGCGCCTGGGACAACGCCAAGAAGTACATCGAGGACGGCCACTTCGGCGGCAAGGGCAGCGAAGCACACAAGGCGGCGGTGACCGGCGATACCGTCGGCGATCCCTACAAGGACACGGCCGGCCCGGCGATCAATCCCTTGATCAAGATCATCAACATCGTCGCGCTGCTGCTGGTGCCACTTCTGTAAGAAGACCGGCGACCCGGGGGCCGGCCAGCAATGCCGGCCCCGGGTCCACTCAGTGCGACCGCCGGCGAGGCTCGGCCAGCGCGTCTGCTTCTGCTTCGAACCCGACCAGCGGTCGCTCTTCGACCAATGCCGAAGCCATCGGGCGCTGCCGGGCACACGCCGCGGGCGCTGCGCCCTCTGCCTTGCTGCAATGGGGCTGCCCGCAAGCGCTCGACGTAGCGGCCGCGGCGCAGGCGGGCCAACGCGTCAGCCGCCGCAGACTGGAACGATGCACGGCCCATTGTCGCGGCGACCCGGCGCAGGCGTTGGCATGGGCGCGCTCGCTCGGACTCGGCGCGCCGGCCGACACCCACAACTGCCCAGGTTGCGGCAGGTGCGCGACGCAGGCCGGTGGCGAGAAACCGCGGGCGGTTGCCCCCGCCACACCGGCGCAGCCTACCCACAGCAGGCCCGCGCACCCCGCCAGCACGGCGCGCCGCTGCCAGGACAACGCCATGGGTTGCCCGCCGGCCTGGCCGGCAGGGCGCGGTGGAGGGGGCGTGCGGCCTGTGCACGGAGCCAATGGCATGGCAGCGGTTGTATTCGACATCGTCCTGCTCCTTGCGATTGATGCGCCCATGGTGGCCCGTCGAGTGGACCCGACGCATCGGTATGCAAGCCTCCGTCACGCCGGAATGCCCCGCTTTCGCATGTGGGTACAAAGCGAGCCACGCTGCAGCGCAGCAGCCGAGCGCGTAGAATTGCGGCCTCACACCCCCGCATAACCGCCTCGGAGCACGCATGGGCCTGGAACTGGTCACCGCCGGCAAGAACCTGCCGGAAGAAATCAACGTCGTCATCGAGATCCCCAAGGATTCCGAGCCGGTCAAGTACGAAGTGGACAAGGCCAGCGGCGCGATCTTCGTCGACCGGATCCTCTCCACCCCGATGCGCTACCCCTGCAACTACGGCTATGTGCCCAACACCTTGTGCGGCGACGGCGATCCGGCCGACGTGCTGGTGGTGCTGCCGCTGCCGCTGGTCCCGGGCTCGGTGGTTCGCTGCCGCCCGGTCGGCGTGCTCAAGATGAGCGACGAGGCCGGCAGCGACGAGAAAATCCTGGCGGTGCCGGTAGCCAAGATCTTCTCCGGCTACGAGCACATCGAGGACATCAACCAGGTGTCCAGCCACTGGATGGAGCGCATCGGCCACTTCTTCGAGCACTACAAGGACCTGGAGAAGGGCAAGTGGGTCAAGATCGACGGCTGGGGCAACGCCGCCGAAGCCAAGCAGATCCTGATCGACTCCGTGGCCCGCTACGCCGACGACAACGCCTGAAGTTGCTGAACGCGCGGCCTTTGGTCGTGCGTGTCAGGGAGAACCGGGTCACGCTTTAGGGATCCGCCCCACTGACCCGGGTCCGGCGTTGCAGTACATTGCAAGCTCTATCGGGGCCGCGTCTGCAACCGGCCCCCGTCTTTGGGGAAGTGCCTTGCGTATTCTGTTTGTCGGCGACGAAGCCAGCTTGCCGCCGGAGCTGGTCGATTATCTGAGCGATCTCGGCGATGAGTTCCAGGTGCACCAGGTGGCCGATGGCAATGCCGCCATTGCCGCCGCTGCGCAGTACCCGATCGACGTAGTCATCGTCGCCCCGGTATTGCCGGACCTGACCGCCGCCACCCTGCTCGGGCAGATCCGCACCTTGCGGCCGGAGACCATCCGCATCGCGCTGCTGGCCTCCGACGACAGCCACCGCACCCCGCCCCCGCGCATCATCGGCGTCGCCCACCGCTTCCTGCCGCTGCCGCTGGCGCCGGAAGTGCTGCTCGAAGCCATCACCAGCCTGGAAGAGCTGCGCGAGCTGCTGGACAACCCGCGCCTGCGCTCGGCCATCGGCCGGATCGAAAAGCTGCCTTCGCCGCCGCATCTGTACCTCAGCCTGATGCATGCGCTGGAGGAAGAGGAAGACACCGACGCGGCCGACATCGCCAAGCTGGTCGCCGCCGATCCGGCGATCGCGGCCAAGGTGCTGCAGCTGTGCAATTCGGCGTTCTTCTCCGGCGGGCGCACCATTACCGACCTGCGCGGCGCGGTCACCCGCCTGGGCGTGTCGACCCTGCGCGACCTGGTCCTGGCCAGCGAAGTGTTCTCCATCCCGAGCCTTTCGGTTGCCGAGCGCAACGCCATGCAGCGCCGCGCGCTGCTGTCTTCGCGCCTGGCCACCAAGCTGCTGCCGCAGGCCAGCGCCGAGCTCGGCGCCACTGCGGCGCTGCTGTCGGATATCGGCTTGCTGCTGCCCGGCGTGCGCAACGAGCATGACCCGGACAGCGCCTCGGAAGACCGCCCCGGCCACACCGAAGCCGGCGCTTACCTGCTTGGCCTGTGGGGCCTGCCGATGCCGATCATCGAAGCGGTGGCGTTCCAGCGCCTGCCGCAGCGTTCGAGCACGCGCAGCTTCTGGGTCACCGGTGCGGTGCACGTGGCCACGGCGCTGGCGTCGGGTTCGCCGGTGGACGAGGAATACCTCACCAAGGTCGGCGTGATCTCGCGTTTGCCGACCTGGCGCGAACAGGCCGAGACGATCACCGGCCAGGTGGCCGAGGCGTAAGCTTGGTTGCCAGCTGCACGCAAGACGAAGGCCCGCGCAAGCGGGCCTTTTTTTTGGCGGGTTGTAGGGGAGTTGCGCGGGCTTGGGCGGTTGGGTGCGGCGGCCTGCGGTGCGGGCACAACCGCCCGAGCCCGCGCAACCCCCCTACAAACCATCCACTTAAATCACCCGAAAAAAGAAAGGCGGGCACGAGGCCCGCCTTTCCGGTATTGCCTACAGCGCTTCGATGGATCAGAAGCTCTGGGTGTACTGCATGAAGAAGTAGCGGTCGTAATCCAGCATCGGGTCGATCGACGACGAGCTGTTGTTGGTCACCGAGTAGGTGATCGGCGGCTGCTTGTTCCACAGGTTGCGAACGCCGACAGTCACGCTGCCATCCCAGGGAGCCTGCCAGGTCAGCGACAGGTCCTGCTGGTTGATCGAGCCCTTCTTGTTGGCGCCGGTACCGCCGCCCCATGCCGGGTTGTTCTCGGTCATGTAGTTCGGCTCGGAGCACTCTTCGGTGGACGACCAGCAGTAGTCGCGGAAGCCGCCGTAGTAGCGCATGTCCCAGTTGGCCGACAGGTTGCCCAGGGCCCAGCTCACACCCAGCGTGGCGCGCACGCGCGGGTAGTTCCAGTAGCCCGCGTAGTCGCCCCACTGGGCGTCCGGCGCAGCCAGCTGGCGGTAGCTGGTCAGGTAGTTGCTGTCCAGGGTGACGGCGAACTGGCCAATGCCGAACTCCGGCAGGCGGTAGTGGGCGCCGAAGTTGTAGCCTTCGGTTTCCAGCTTGCCGAGGTTGGCGTTGCCACGGTTCAGCGTCACCACCTGGCCGGTGGTGGCATCACGGGTGAAGTCGTCGCAGAACGAATCCGAGCCGCCGACGTAGCACTGGTTCAGCACATAGTTCGCGTCCACCGCCGTGATGACGTTGGAGATCGAGATCTTGTACCAGTCCAGCGAGAAGTCGAGGCCGTCGACGAAGTGCGGGCTGTAGACGAAGCCCAGCGTACGGGTACGGCTGAATTCCGGCTCCAGGTTGGCGTTGCCCACGCCAGCGTTGAACGCGGTGTTGCTCTGGGTGTCGCGCTGGGCGATCGGGGCACCGGCCGAGTCGGTCTGGCGGAAGGTCGGGGCCAGGCCTTCGGCGGCGCAGCGAGCGGCGACACCGGCGTTGCCCAGCTGGCCGAAGCGTGCATCGCACGGATCGGTGTAGTCGTCGAACGACTGCGAACCACCGCCGAAGGTGTCTTCCAGCGTCGGTGCGCGGAAGCCATTGGCGTAGGTGCCGCGGACCAGCAGGTCGTCGATCGGCTTCCAGGTCAGGCTGAACTTGTTGTTGGTGGTGTTACCGAAACGGTCGTAGTTCGAGTAGCGGCTGGCGACGTCGAACGACAGTTCCTTGGCGAACGGCATGTCCTTGAGCACCGGAATCAGGAATTCCAGGTAGAACTCGTTGGTCTGGTAGCCGCCGTTGGTCGGGCCGGCAGCCAGGTCGGTGGTGTAACCGGCGCTGGACAGCTGGTCCGGATAGTCATAACCGGTGACTTCGCGGTGCTCGAAGCCGGCCGCGAAGGAGAACTCGCCGGCATCCAGCGGCATGTCGAACAGGCCACCGGTGATGTTGGCGGTGTACTGCTTGCTCTCGTTGCGCTGCGTGGCCTGGCCCAGGGTGCTGATGTAGGCCAGCGCTTCCGGGGTAGCCTGCGACGGGCCGCCGAGGATGTCGAACGGGGTGCACTGGCCCAGCGACTGGTTGGTGCCCAGGGTGATCGGGTTGGCGGCGGTGCCGCACTGGGCGATGCCCTGGCCGTTGATGAACGACGGGCCCAGCGCCTTCTGCAGCGCCAGCAGGTTGATGTTGCCGGTGTTGACCTGGGTGACGTCGTAGCGGTTGTAGTTGAAGCCGACGTCCCAGTTCCAGCCATGGCCGCGCACGTCGAACATGCCTTCAACGGCAGCATCGAAATGGTCGGTCTTGACGTTGTTGCGGGTGACGCGCGGCAGCTCGACGATGCGGCGGTACCAGCTGGTGATGTCCTCACCGACCGGGTTGTAGACGCTGTCGGCCGAGATCGCGATCGGGAAGTTGGCCTGGCTGGTGGCGCTCAGCGGGTAACCCGCGATCTGGCGCTCGGAGTCACGCTCCGAATGCATCGCGGTGGCCTTGAAGGTGATGTTGTCGGTCAGGTTGTAGCTGCCGTTGGCGAAGACCGACTTGGTCTCGGTCGACTGCTGCAACATCATCTGCTGGGTGGCGTTGTAATAGTCGTCGGTGGTGACGCCATTGTGGTAGTTCGCCAGGTCGTTCGAGGCGCCGATGGCCGAACCCGAACCGTCCCACGAACCAGTGTGGCTGCGCACCCAGGTGTCGTCGCCGAAGTTGAAGCGGCCCCACGGACCGGTGGCGCTCAGGCCGTCTTCCGGGTGGTTCGGGCCATAGGTGTAACGGGTCAGCGCGCGGTCCTTGGCCCACACCGGATCTTCCTTGGTGTAGTTGACGCCGAAGACCAGCGAGGAGCGGTCGGTGGTGTTGCCGATGACGAAGGAGTACTGCTCCTTGCTGCCATCGCCACGGCTGTTCTGGCCGAAGTAGGCCGAAGCCTGGCCACCGTCGAAGTTCTTCTTGAGGATGATGTTGACCACGCCGGCGACGGCGTCGGAGCCGTAGATCGCCGAGGCGCCGTCCTTCAGCACTTCGATGCGGTCGATCAGCGCGGTCGGGATGGTCGACAGGTCGCTCACGCCGGACAGGCTGGTGGTCCAGCGCTTGCCGTTGACCAGCACCAGGGTGCGCTGCTCGCCGAGGTTGTACAGGTTGACGTACTGGCCGCCCTGCTCGGCGTTGGAGGTCAGAACCGCCGCCTTGCTGAAGGTCTGCGTGCCGGAAATGGCCAGGTTCTGCAGGATGTCGCCGACGCTGACCAGGCCCGAGCGCTTGATGTCTTCCGAAGACACGGTGAAGACCGGCTGGGCGGTTTCCACATCCACCGAGCGGATGCGCGAACCGGTGATCTCGATGCGGTCGAGGGTGGTGGTGGACTGGTCTGCGGACTGCTCTTGAGCGCTGGCAATGGCCGGCGTCAACGCGATCGCGATGCTGGCGGGCAGCAGGCCCACCCGCAGGGCGGGAGTGCGAAGGTTCATCAATCTCTCCAAAGGTCGTTAGTGGCGTGTTAAACGCCCCCAGCAAATTACGACTGCGTGAAGGCAGCCGCTTTGCGCGGCATGCCGCGTGACTTTGCCGAATCTGGCGACAGGGCCGCACGCTCGCGATAGTGGGATGCGGACATGCCAAAGCGGGCACGGAACGCCCGCGCGAAGCTGCAGCAGTTGTCGAAACCGCTGGCCGCGGCGACCTCGCCGATCATCATCGAGGTATCGCGCAGCAAGTCGGCGGCACGTTCCAGGCGCAAGCGCGCCGACAGCGCCTGCGGGCTTTCTTCGTACAGGCTCTGGAAGGTCTTGGACACGTACCAGCTGGAGAAGTTGGTCAGCTGCGCCAGTTCGGCCACGCGCACGACGCGGTCGCTGTTGCCTTCCAGGTAGAGGCGTGCGCGCTGCATGCGGCCGAAGACTTGGCGCCGGCGGCTGCGCGAGCGGCCGGGGCAACGCTGTTCCTGCTGCGCGAACTCGTCCTGCATCGCCGCCAGGTGCAACAGCATCGGGCGCGCGCCAGCAGCGTCGCCACTGCGCGCGGCGCTACGCCACAGATGCAAGGCGGTGCGCAAGTCGCCGCGACGCAGCTGGCTGCGGCCGGGGTAGAGCACGCTGTCGGTCAGCTCGGCCAGCGCCTGCAGGCCGGCGCCGTCCAGGCCCACGCCAATGCACAGGCCATTGCGGTCGGCCTGCACGGTCGGGCGCGAGTCGCGGTCCAGGGCGATCCAGTCGCCAGCGCGCATCCGGAACTTGCCCTCTTTCGATTCGATCCAGGCACGCCCCCGCAGCTGTACCCATACGGTGAACATGCCGCTGGCCGCACGCACGCTGCCGAGGCGGGATACCGCCATGCAGACCGGCTCACCGGCATGGCCGTCTTGCTCCAGTGCCAAGGACAGGCCGCGGTCGGCCGTGATCATCGGGTTCATCGCACACCCCTGTTTACCAAAGGGGGAGGATTGTTTTGCCGAATCGGGCGCCAATCAGGACGTTTCGGCGAAATCGCGGCGAATTCGCCACGAACCCGAGAACGAAGAAATTACGAAGAGGGTTTTCCCAGTCGATACAACAGCTTGGTCAGCACGCCGATGGTCGGGGCCGGCGCTTTCGGCAGGCTCATGAAGCCGATGCCGGCGCCATCGCTGGTGGCGATGGCCACATACAGCGCGCCATCCTGGCGGCTGATGCTGAAACCATTGGTGGTGCTGAACTGGTCGGCGGACAGGCAGGCGCCAGCACTGTCGGCCTGGCCCAGCCAGCTGCCGAGGGTCGAACACTCGGTGCTGGAAGACAGATAAAAGGCATGACCCTGGTCGGCCAGCGCCCACGTCCGGTAGCGCCAGCGCGCTGGCGCCTCGCTATCGACATTCGCCAGGCTGGCCGGGGCCAGGTCCTCGCCGATTCGCCACAGCCCGCTGCTGGAGAAGCGGGTAAAGAAGACTTGCCGGCTATCGGGGTCGTAGCGCGCCTGCGAAACATCCTGGAGGCGCGCCAACTCTCGCCACGGCTGCTGGGTGCGGTCATACAGGATGAGGGTGGCATCGCCCTGCGGCTCGGACACCAGCACCATCAGCCGCGACGGGTCACCCACATGCAGGCCTTGCAGCGGCCGCGGCACCGGCAATGGCAAGGCGTTGACGCGGCTCTCGGCCGGCGTCACTTCGTAGAGCTGGGCACGTCCTTCCGCATCGCGGCCGACCGCCAGCAGGGTGCGCGAATCGGGCGCCCAGTCGATCGGCTGGCGGGTTTCCGGGACCAGGCCGGGCACCGGGTGCAGCGTATCGGGGCGCGACAATTCGGCCCACCACAGCGCGTATTCGCCGGAGCGGTCGGAAGTAAACGCCAGTTGCCGCGCGTCTGGCGACACCATCGGCTGGGCATCGCGGCTATTGGAGGCGAACAGCCGCTCGCGCTGGTAGGCGCCGCGCGCGCTGCTGCGTTGCAGGCGATACAGCGCGAACTGCGGCCGCCGCTGCACAAAGGCAAGGCGGCCGTTGTCCTGGGAAATGCTCGGCGACTCGGCGTCACTGAGGCCGAGGTCATAGACGCGGCGGCTCTCCATATCCAGGCGATACAAGCGCGACTGGCTATCGACGCGGCGGCCGAAGACCACCCCGCTGCTGTCCGGCAACCAGTCCAGACCGCGGATCTCGGCGCGCTCGTGGGTCAGGCGCCGGGCCTCGCCGCCGCTGGCGGGCATCACCCAGATGCTGCCGAGCTGCGGGTTGCGCACGAAAGCAATCCATTTGCCATCGGGCGAGTACTTCGGCGCGTAGTCGAAGTCACGGGCGCGGCTGCCGTACTGCAGATCGCGCCAGGCGCCGCTATCGAGGTCGAGCTCGCGGATTCCGCCGGCGACACCGCCGCCCATCATCGAACCGAACAGCAAGGCATTGCGGCCTGGCACCCAGCTGAAGCTGAGCAACTCGGTGTGGTCACAGCGCGCGACCTCGTGCTCGCCTGCCGCACCGTTGGTGGTAGCGACCATGACCCGGCAGCTGCCGTCCTCGGCCTGGCGCGCAAACGCCAACTGGCGCCCATCTGGCGACCACGCCGGCAAGCGGTCGGATTCTCCGGGACCGGGCACCACCAGTTCGCGCGAAGGCGAGTTGCTGGTGGTCTGGATGCGGATGGAGGTGCCGGGGCGTTGGTTCGACAGCGACGCGAAGGCCACCATCGAGCCGTCCGGCGACAGGGTCGGGGTCAGGTCGAAGGCGCCACCGGAGGTGATCAACCGATACGGCAGACGCGGCGCCCCCACCACGCGATCCTCGCCGGCATCGATGGCGGCCACGGGGGAGGAACGGCTGTAGCGATGCCACCCCACGACCAGGATGACGCCCACGATCACCAGCGACAGCAGCGCCAGCCACACCGGCCAACGCAGGGCACGCCGCCGTCGCGGCAGCGATGTCAGCGCGTGAGCGGCGGACGTTGCTGGCGCAGGCTGCATGGGCGCAACGGAAGCGGACCCGTCCGCCAAAGCAGGTGCTTCGCCACTGGTCCGCTGCTGCGGCACGCCGGTCTCCCATTGCACCGGTGCCAGCAGCCGATAACCGGTCTTGGCGATGGTCTCGATATAACCGGCCCGCCCGGCATCATCGCCTGCGTACTGCAAGGCCTTGCGCAGTTGCGTGATCGCCTGGGTGACCACGTCGTTGGTCGGCAGCGTGTCCGGCCACACTTCGGCCAGCAGTTGCTCGCGCGATACCACCTGGCCGGACTGTTCGGCCAGGCAGCGCAACACCGCCATTGCTTTGGGTGTCAGGCGGGTCGGGCGCCGCGCGCCAGGCGCGAGCACTTCGCGCGAAGCGATGTCCACGACGCACTCGCCTACCCGCAACCGCTCAGGTTGCGCCGCTTTGGACGTGGACAAAGACATGCGTGGGGTCGTGAATACTCGGACTGTGTCGTTCGGTCATGTTTCGCCACATTCCGCAAAGCGGTGGCGCCGAATCAGACAGGCGAAGGAAGGCCGAGAATTCTAACCTAGGCCCCGCAGCTTCCCGCCCAGGCGGAAAGTCACGCATCAGGCACTCTCTCTCTCGCCGACGAACTCACATAATTGTTCCAATATTCGCGCCTTTGGCGCGAATTTTTTATCTGCGATTCATCTATGTGACACGACGAGTCGAGCAACGCTTGATTTGGCGGGCCCTGCACCGCGCGACCCAGCAGCGCTGTCATGCAAGGGATGCAACAGTGGGCCGGACACGGCACGCCGCGAAAATGAATACGACCTAAAGCGGGGCACCTTTCGGCGCCCCGCTTCGCCGACTCAGGAAGGCCGATAGACCTCGGCGCCCTGCGAGCGGAACTCGGCCGACTTCTCTGCCATGCCCGCGTCCAGCGCCTGCGCTTCGTCCACGCCGTGCTCAGCGGCGTAGTCGCGCACGTCCTGGGTGATCTTCATCGAACAGAAGTGCGGCCCGCACATCGAGCAGAAATGCGCGACCTTGTGTGCATCCTTGGGCAGCGTCTCGTCGTGGAATTCCTTGGCCTTCTCCGGGTCCAGGCCAAGATGGAACTGGTCCTCCCAGCGGAATTCGAAGCGCGCCTTGCTCAAGGCGTTGTCCCGCACCTGCGCGCCCGGGTGGCCCTTGGCCAGGTCGGCGGCGTGGGCGGCGATCTTGTAGGCCATGATGCCGTCGCGCACGTCCTGGCGGTTGGGCAGGCCGAGATGTTCCTTCGGCGTCACATAGCAAAGCATCGCGGTCCCGTACCAGCCGATCATCGCCGCGCCAATCGCGCTGGTGATGTGGTCGTAGCCCGGCGCGATGTCGGTGGTCAGCGGCCCCAGGGTGTAGAACGGCGCCTCGCCGCATTCGCGCAACTGCTTGTCCATGTTCTCCTTGATCAACTGCATCGGCACGTGGCCGGGGCCTTCGATCATGGTCTGGACGTCATGCCTCCACGCGATCTTGGTCAGCTCGCCCAAGGTTTCCAGCTCGCCGAACTGCGCCGCGTCGTTGGCATCGGCAATACAGCCCGGGCGCAGGCCATCGCCCAGTGAGAAGGCTACGTCGTAAGCCTTCATGATTTCGCAGATGTCTTCGAAGTGGGTATAGAGGAAGTTCTCCTTGTGATGCGCCAGGCACCACTTGGCCAAGATCGAACCCCCGCGCGAGACAATCCCGGTCACCCGGCGCGCGGTCAGCGGCACATAGCGCAGCAGCACGCCGGCGTGGATGGTGAAGTAGTCCACGCCCTGCTCGGCCTGTTCGATCAAGGTGTCGCGGAAGATCTCCCAGGTAAGCTCCTCGGCGCGGCCGTCGACCTTCTCCAGCGCCTGGTAGATCGGCACCGTGCCGATCGGCACCGGCGAATTGCGGATGATCCACTCGCGCGTCTCGTGGATGTGCTTGCCAGTGGACAGGTCCATCACCGTGTCGCCGCCCCAGCGGATCGACCACACCAGCTTCTCCACCTCTTCGGCGATCCCCGAGGACACCGCCGAGTTGCCGATGTTGGCGTTGATCTTGGTGAGGAAGTTGCGGCCGATGATCATCGGCTCGCTTTCGGGGTGGTTGATGTTGTTGGGCAGGATGGCGCGGCCGCGGGCGATTTCGTCGCGCACGAACTCCGGGGTGATGATCTTCTGGATGCTGGCGCCGAACGCTTCACCCGGATGCTGCGCGCGCAGGCTGGCGTCGCGCACGGCTTCAAGGCGCTGGTTCTCGCGGATCGCGACGTATTCCATTTCTGGCGTCACGATGCCGCGGCGCGCGTAATGCATCTGGCTGACATTGGCCCCGGCCACGGCGCGGCGCGGCAATGCACGGCCCGGAAAGCGCACCGCGTCCAGGCGTGGATTGGTTTCGCGTCCGCGCCCGAATTCGGAACTCAATGCGCTGAGCAGCTCGGTGTCGCCGCGCTCTTCGATCCAGCGCGCGCGCAAGGCCGGCAGGCCGGTGCCGAGGTCGATGCGCGCCTGCGGATCGGTGTACGGGCCGGAGGTGTCGTACACCGTCACCGGCGCATTTTCCTCGCCGCCGAACAGCGTTGGCGTACGCGTGAGCGCGATCTCGCGCATCGGCACGCGGATGTCCGGGCGCGATCCTTCGACGTAGATCTTCGATGAGCCGGGAATCGGCCGGGTCACCGATTCGGAAAGCTGCTCGGTCTGCTGCAGCAGCGACTGGGGCTGGGCATTCATGACGTTCGTCCTGGCAATGGGCGGGACGAAGCGGCGGCGCTCGATGCAGGAACAGGTGCCCCAAGGGACGCCACCGAGGCCTAGGCCCCTCCTGCATGTCGCGAAGCTTCCCTACGCCGGTATCAGCCGGATCAGGTTCGAAGGGTGTGTCTCAACCACGTGCCACCGGCACGGGTACCCCCGCTTCGGCGGCGATTA
>DATLJF010000124.1:0-3819 GCA_035539015.1 Stenotrophomonas sp.
GAGAGAGGCTGCGCCGGTGATGCCGCTGATCCAGATCCAGAGCGATGCGCCCTGGGCATCGTTGTGCTGCAGCCCGTGCAGCACCGCCGCGACCAGCAATAGGCCCACACCGGTGACGGCCATGACCGCGCGCCGCTGCAGGCGCCGCACACTGCGGTCCAGCGCGCGCAGCTCGACCGAGCGGATGTCGACCCGATGCTGCCCTTCCACTTGCTGGCGCAGCCACGAGTGCAGCAGGCGCGGCATGTCCGGTGCGTGGGTCATCAGCTCGGGCAGGCGCTTGCGCAGTTCCTTCAGCGCGCGGCGCGGGCTGTAGCGCTCGATCAGGATGCGCTCGAGCACCGGTCGCGCCACCGCCCAGATGTCCAGCTGCGGGTCGAGCTGGCGGCCGACGCCTTCGATGTTGAGCAAGGTCTTCTGCAGCAGGATCAGCTGTGGCTGCAACGTCAGCTGGTAGCGCTGGGCCACGCGGAACAACTTCAGCAGCACCTCGGCCAGGGAGATTTGCGACAGCGGCCGGGTGAAGTACGGTTCGCACACCGAACGCGCCGCCGCTTCGAGTTCATCGATGCGCACGTTCGAGGGCATCCAGCCGGCTTCCACGTGCAATTCGGCGATGCGCCGGTAGTCGCGGTTGAAGATGGCCATGAAGTTCTCGGCCAGGTAGTACTGATCTTCCTGCGAGAGCTGGCCCATGATGCCGAAATCCAGCGCGATGAAACGCGGATTGAGCCGCCGTGCCGGATCGCTGTCGACCCAGATGTTGCCGGCGTGCGCATCGGCATGGAAGAAGTTGTCGCGGAACACCTGGGTGTAGAACACCCGCACGCCCTTGGCCGCCAGCGCCTTGCGATCGATGCCGGCGGCGTCCAGGGCGAGCACATCGTCGGACGGAATGCCGTGCACGCGTTCGAGCGTGAGCGCGCGCTCGCCGGTGTGGCTCCAGATCACTTCCGGCACATACAGGTCGTCGGAGTCCAGCCAGAAACGCCGCAGCACGCTGGCGTTGGCGCCCTCGCGCTGCAGGTCGAGCTCGGCGGCCAGCGTGCTTTCGATCTCGGCGACCACCTCGCGCGGGCGGATCTTGTCGGCGCGCGGATGGGTGCGGTCGACCAGGGCGGCCAGCGACTTGAGCAGCGCGATGTCGGCATCGATCTGCTTTTCGATCGTCGGCCGCAGCACTTTGACCACCACCTGGCGGCCTTCGTGCAGCGTGGCCGCGTGTACCTGGGCAATCGAGGCCGAGGCCAGCGGCGTGGTATCGAAACTGGCAAAGGCCACATCGATCGGCTGCCCGAGCGCCTGCTCGACGATCAGTCGCGCCGCCTCGCCGTCGAACGGCTGCACGCGGTCCTGCAGCAGGGTCAACTCATCGGCCACATCCGGCGGCACCAGGTCGCGCCGGGTCGACAGGATTTGCCCGAACTTGACGAAGATCGGCCCCAGCTCCTGCAACGCCAGGCGCAACCGGGCACCGCGCGATTGCGCCGCGATGGCGGCCGATGCGCGCGGCACGAACGGCTTGGCCAGGCGCAGCCAGCGCTCGGCGGGCGTGCCTTCGAGCAGGTCGTCGAGGCGGTAGCGCAGCACGACCTTGCCGATCCGGCTGGCGCGGAACACCGCCTTCATGGCGTGCCTCCGGCACGCAGGCGCGCCACCCGCGCGGCGAGGCGTTCGGCATCGTCGCGCAGTTGATCGACATCGTCATGGAAGGCCTCGAGCTCGGCCCGCGGCACCACGTCGCGCGACTCTTCGGTCACGTATTCGGCGGCATCGCGTGCCAGGCCGGCGCCGAGGTCGCGCGCGCTACGCAGCGCCCCCTGTACGGCCTGGGCGATCTGCACCCCGAGCACTTCGCCGAACACGGTCACGAACGGCAGCTGCCAGTCGGGATCGAAGCGGCTGGCCAGTTGCTGCAGGCGGCGGGCCAGTTCGGCATCGCCGGACACCCGCAACCGCCCTCCCGGTGCCGGCCCGCGTTTGGCCTTCGCCAGCAGCGGCAGCTGCGCCAGCAGGCCGCCAAGCGTGCTGCGCACGGCCAGGTCCGGCTCGCTGGCGGGCTCTACCGGGCCTACCCGCAAACGATCGCCGTCGACCCGGATCTGCAGCGCCAGCTCCGGTGCTTCCAGGGTCAGCGCGATCCGCTGTCCGTCTAGCGCGTGCACGGCGGCGCGGGTGTCGGGGTCCAACGCCAGGGCACGGTTGAGTGCTGCTTCCAGCGCGCGGCCGGCAAGCGGTTTGAGGTTGGGCAGGGGAAATGCGGGCATGCCGCCATTCTAGCGGGAGCGCGCCAGGGGCGAGACCGCGACGGAGGAAATCAGGCCAGGCAGGTTTCTGAGATTGGCGTAGGGCCAGGCTGCGTTACCGCGGTTTGATCACGCGGTGCCACTGCTGGCGGCAGCTTGATGCGGTAAGACTGATGCTTGGCGCCCTGCAAACGCTGGCGCACCCGAGGGTGCGCCAGCGTGCCGGACTGCCGCGCGACTAGACGCGGCCGCGGCGGAACAGCGAGATCACCGCGAGGATCAGGAACACAACGAACAGGATCCAGGCGATGTTGGTCGCAGCGCCAGCGATACCGCTGAAGCCGAGCACCGCGGCGATGATGGCAATGACAAAAAATACGATGGCGTAATGCAGCATGGCGTTCCCGAAGTGGTTGTCGTGCCGGATCGGCGCGTGGCCATATTCAGGGTCGGGCAGTCTTCAACTGGTGACGGCCGTGTCGCTGGAAAATGAGGACTTCAGCCTTGTGAGCCCCTCGTCAATACTGACTTTGGGCACGTAGCCGAAGTCGCGGCGCGCCGGACCCATGTCGTACCAATGCGCGGTGCAGAGCTGCTCGGCCAGGAACCGCGTCATCGGCGGCTCGCCTTTCAGGCGCAGCAGGGGCCACAAAATCTCGCAGGCACGGCCGGTGCGGTAGGCGGTCTTGAACGAAATCGAACCGGTGACCGGCGGCGCCCCGGCGGCGGCGAGCAGGCGGTTGATCAGTTCCCGCATCGGCAGCGGCTCGCCATTGGAGATGAAATAAGCCTTGCCGGCACAGGCGGCGCCGACGCCAAGGTGATCAAAGGCATCGAAGTGCGCTTGCGCGGCGTTGTCGATGTAGGTCGCATCGACCCGGTTCTCGCCGGTGCCCACCAGGCGCAGGCGTCCGGCGCGCGCACGCTCGACCAGGCGCGGCAGGATTTGCTGGTCGCCCGGGCCCCAGATCAGCCGCGGCCGCAGCGCAACCGTGGCCAGGCCCGCGCCATTGGCGGCAAGCACCGCACGCTCGGCGATCGCCTTGGTCGCGGCATAGGGCGCCTGGAAGCCTTCGCCATACGGCACCTGGCTGGCGTCCAGCCCTTCTACCGGATGAGTGGCACGGTGGGTGACACTCGGCGTGGAGGTGTAGACCAACCTGCCGACCCCGGCGTCGCGACAGGCGGCCAATACGTTTTCGGTACCGACGACATTCGCCAACCGGTAGCTCTCGTAGCTGCCCCAGGCGCCGGCCTTGGCGGCATTGTGGAAGACCGCATCGACGCCGTTGACCGCATGTCGCACTGCCTCGAGGTTGGCCAGGTCGCCCTGGATCTGGCCCACCCCCATTGCCTGCAGCGCCGGGTAATGGCCGCGGTTGAAGCTCAGCACCTCGTGCCCGCGCGCCACAAGGCCGCGACACAGGGCTTGCCCAAGGAAGCCGCCGCCGCCGGTGACCAGGATCTTCATGCGTTGCGCTCCAGTTGTTCAGCGGCCCAGCGCGCGAGTTTCTCGCGACCGATCTTGGCGTTGTGGCGGATATCCACGGGGAAGGCGGGATGCGGCAGATAG
>DATLJF010000125.1:0-12012 GCA_035539015.1 Stenotrophomonas sp.
GTTGTCGCGCGCGATGCCGGCGTTGCAGACCACGCCGTAGTAGGCGCCATGCGCTTCCACATCGGCCAGCAGGGCGGTCGCGGCGGCGGCGCGGTCGGCGACATCGAATGGCAGCACGCGCGCCTGCCGGCCGAGCGCGCGGATCTGCGCGGCTATTGCTTCGGCTTCGTCGATGCGGCTTCGGCAATGCACCACTACGTCATGCCCGGCCTCGGCCACGCGCAAGGCAATCGCCTTGCCGATGCCACGACTGGCCCCGGTCACCAGGACCGTCGAATCCCCCTTCATTGCTCACTGCTCTCCAGATAAGCCGCCGCATCGGGCGGCTCGAACACCGAAATATTGGCGGACGCCAGCACCTGGTCCTGCTGCAGGATTCTGCAGGCGAACATCCCCAGGCCATTGTCGCCCATCAATTCGCATCTTGCCTCTACCCGCAACACGGCGCCGGCGGCAAAGCGCTCAGTGGCGGCCTGGTAGCGTCGGGTGCCGAGCAGGAAGCCGATCGAGGGCTCGGCGCCGCGGCCGCGCGCGCGGCAGCCGGCCCAGGCCGCCACGGTCTGCGCCATGTACTCAACGCCCACCCAGGCCGGCACGCCGGCGGCGTCACCGAAGACTGCATCGGCCGGTACCCGCAGTTCGGCGACCACGCTTTCCTCGTCCCAGGCCAGCAGGCGGTCGATCAGGCGCATCTGGCCGCGATGCGGGATGACTTGTTCGATGTCGTAGTGCAGGTTCATGTCATTGCGCCGAGAAGGCCAGCACGGCATTGCTGCCGCCGAAGGCGAACGAGTGACTGAGCAGGTGGCGCGGCGAGCGCGCGGCGCGCTGGCCGGGCACGACCAGGGCCAACGGCGGCAACTCGGGGTCGGCCTCGCCGTCCCACCAGTGCGGCGGCAACAGGCCTTCGGGATTGCGCGCCAGGGTCAGCCAGCACAGCGCCGCTTCGATTGCGCCGGCCGCGCCCAGGGTGTGGCCGGTCAACGGCTTGGTTGCGCTGGCGGCGACCGGGCCGCCGAACACCGCCTGCATCGCGCGGCTTTCCATCGCATCGTTCTGGCGCGTGGCAGTGCCGTGCAGGTTGACGTAGTCGATGTCGCCTGGGCGCAGGCCGGCGCGCGCGATCGCCAACGCCATCGCCTCGATGGCACCGGTGGCGGCGGGATCGGGCGCGGAAAGATGATGGGCGTCGGAGGTCTCGCCCCAGCCAGAAAGCCGCACCGGGCCTGGGGCACGGCTCATCACGAACAGGGCCGCGCCTTCCCCGATGTTGATGCCCTGGCGATTGCGCGAGAACGGATTGCAGCGCTGCGCCGAGACCGACTCCAGCGCACTGAAACCCTCGACGGTGAAGCGGCACAGCGAATCGGCGCCCCCGGCGATGACAACATCGGCGATGCCGGCGCGCAACAGCCGCGCCGCCGACATCATCGCCTTGGCGCTGGAAGAACAGGCCGTGGACACCGTCCACGCCGGGCCACGCGCACCGCTGAGCTCGCGCACGAAGCGCGCCGGCGTGCCCATTTCCTGCTGGGCGTAGTGGAAGTCTTGCGGCCACGGCTGGCCGAGGGCACGTTGGTGCAGTGCGTGTTCGGCCTCGCCGATGCCCGAGGTGCTGGTGCCCAGCACCACCGCTACCCGATCGGCGCCGTGGCGCTCGACCGCCGCGGCCGCGCTCGGCGCGATCTGGGCAAAGGCTTGGCGCAGCAGGGCGTTGTTGCGACCGCGTAGTTCCACCGCGAGGTCGTCCATCGCCGGCAACGGTGACAGCACGCGGCCGAGCACCAGCGGCCGGCCCGGGGTCACGGCGTCGGTAGCGGGATTGGCCGGCGGCTGCAGGTCGAACAGCGCACGGGCGACGCTGTCGCCCTCGCCGCCCAACGCGCACACCACGCCCATTTCATTGAGGAAGACGTCTTTCACTGCGGGCTTTGGTCCAGCGGAGCGGATTCGATATCCAGCGCGTAGCCTTCGGCCAGGTTGCGCAGGTTCTGGTGGGTGTCGTCACGCCGCTGCAGCACCAGCCAGGCACGACCTTGGTGCTCGAGCCGGCGTTCGTCGCCCTGCTCGACCACTGTCCAGTCCGCCGGCAGTGCCGCGCGCACTGCGTCGGTGGGCCACAGCGCGAACTGCAAATCGTCGAGTACGCGCTCGCCGCGTACCTGCGCTGGCAGCCAGGGTGCGCGCTGCTGTTCCAGGCGGTGGCCATCCCAGCGCAGGGTGACGCCGGTCTGGCCCAGGGCCTGCACGGCCAGGCGCACTTCGTGGGCATCGGCTTCGAGCAACGCATCCATCGTGCTGCGATGGGTGCCGTAGCTGAAGACCAGGCGCTGCTGCAGGGCCAATGTCTTGCCCAGCGAGGCCGGCGCCAGCTGCAGCGGCGGCAGCGCGATGGCGGGCGTGCGCACGCGCGCGCCGGCGCAGGCCGCCAGCAGTAGCACCGTAGCCAACGTCAGCACACGCGCGGCGAAGCGAAGACTCATGCGCCGCACAGCTCTTCCAGCACCCGCAGGCGGCGGCCGCTGGGGTCGGCCACGTAGGCATTGTTCTTGTCCCAGGCGTAGCCGGCGAGAATGGCGCACACCATGCGGCGGATCTCCGGTTGTTGCTGCGGATGGAAGATGATCTGCTGGAAGCCGCCGGCATACCAGGATTCGACGAACCGGCGGAACGTCTTCACGCCATCGCGCAGCGGCACGGCGAATTCATTTTCCCAGTCGACACTGGCCCCGGCGTAGCGGCGGGCCAGGCACTCGGCCGCAAGTTGGGCTGACTTGAAGGCAATGGTGACGCCGGAGGAAAACACCGGGTCAAGGAACTCGCCGGCATTGCCCAGCAGCGCATAGCCTTCGCCCCACAGTGAACTGACGTTGGCCGAGTAGCCGGTGATGCGACGTACCGGCAGCACCGCCCATTCGGCCTTGGCCAGCAACCGGGTCAGGTTCGGGTCCTCGCCGACGATGGCCTGCAACTTCTGCAATTCGTCGCCTGGATAGCGTTCGAAGAACGCCGGCTCGGCCACCACGCCCAGCGAACAGCAGCCGTTGGAGAACGGAATGGTCCAGTACCACACGTCCACATGCTCGGGATGGGTGGTAATCAGGATCTTGTTGCGATCAAAGCCCGCTTCGGGCGCGATGTGGTCGCGCACGTGGGTGAAGATTGCACCGCGCACCGGGAAGTTGGAGGGCGACTCCAGCTTGAGCAGGCGCGGCAGCAGCCGGCCGAAGCCGCTGGCGTCGAGCACGAAGTCCGACTCGATCGTGTATTGGCGGCCCTCCGGGTCGCGCACGTCCACGCTGGGCTGGACGCCGGGGCGCATCGCCAGCACTTCATGGCCGAAACGCACGTCGGTGCCCAGGCGCTGCGCGCCCTTGGCCAGCACCTGGTCGAAATCGGCGCGCTGCACCTGGTAGGTGGTGCCCCAGCCGGGCGAGAACTTGTCGCGGAAATCGAATTGAGTGGTGCGTTCGCCGCGCACGAACGCTGCGCCATTCTTGTACTGGAACCCGGCCTCGACCACATCCTGCAACAGGCCGGCCTGCTCGATGTATTCCATGCTTTGCGGCAGCAGGCTCTCGCCGATCGAGAAACGCGGGAACTGCTCGCGTTCGATCATCACCACCTGCCGCCCTTGCTGGCGTAGCAGCGCGGCGGCGACCGAGCCGGCCGGGCCGGCGCCGATGATGAGGATGTCGGTTCTTTCCGTAGAACGGGTCATGCGGGGGCCTCAGTGGGGTAGGCGAGTAGTCAGGGGTGCGAGGCGGGGCGGAACAGTGGCGTGATCAGCCAGACCAGGCCAATGCCGAGCAACAGGGTCAGGCCGAAGGCGCGCAACGCCGGCGTCGAAGACAGGGCGAGCAGGCCGAACGACAACCAGGTGCTGGCCGCGCCGACACAAACCGACAGCCACGCACTGCGGTCGCCGCGGTGCTCAAGCAGGAAGATCCCGTAGTCGATGCCCATGCCGAGCAACAGCAGCAACGCCAGCACGTTGAATAACTGCAGCGGCTGATGGAGCCAGCCGAGCAGGGACGGTGAGCAGGCCGGCCAGCAGGGTCGGCGCGATCACCCGCCAGGACTGGCCGCGATAGCGCCAGGCCAGCACGCCGAACACCAGCACGACACCAGCCAGCAGCAGCGCGCCCATCATCCGGCGGTAGTGGCCAAGGAGTTCGGAGAAGTCGGCGGTGCGATCGACCCAGCGAACGCCTGCGAGTGCGTCGGCCTGCGCGCGCAACGTAGACAGGCCATCGGCACGCGCGAGGTCGTCGACCATCACCACCGAAGCCTGGCCATTGCCAAGCTTGCCCAGCCACAGATGGCGGAACGGCAGCGAGACCGGATCACGCAGGAACGCGTCGATCCCGACTGCGGCGCCGTAAGTGGGCCGGGTCAGGGTTTCGCCGGTGGCCTGGCCCACCTGCGCCAGCACCGCGCTTTCGACCTGCGCGGTGAGGGCGGCGTCGGCGTCCTGGCGCGCCCGCGCGGGCCACCAGTCGCTGATGGCCTGGTGGCCGCCGACGCGGCCTTGCGCTTCGAGGGCGTCCAGGCGCGCGACCAGCGCTTGCTCGCGTCGCAGCACCTGTTCGGCATCGGCGCCCTGCACCAGGAAGAACTGCGCCGGGCTCGGCATGCCGAGCAGGCGGCCGACTTCGATCTGCTGCGCCATCAATGCCGGTGGCGAGGATTGCAGGCTGCGCAGGTCGTCATCGGCACGCAGCTGCCACAGGCCGGTGCCGATCAACACCAGCGCGGCCACGCCGAGCCCAGCCCACAGACCGCGGCGCGTCTGTCCCAGCCGCGGCCAGCGATCGAGCGTGCCGCCAAGCCAGTCGGAAAAGCGCGTCGGCCGTACCGCCCCTTTGTCGAGGAACGGAAACCAGGCGATCACCGTCAGGAACGCGGCCGCCAGGCCGACCACCGAGAACAACGCCATCTGCCGCAGCCCGGGAAACGGCGCCAGGCCCAAGGCGAGATACGCCAGCGCGCTGGTGACCAGCGCCAACCACAGCCCGGGCAGCAAGTGGCGCAATAGCTGCCAGCGGCTACCGCCCGGTTCGGCCTGGCGCGAGCCGAACCAATGGATGCCGTAGTCCTCGGCCACGCCGACCAGGCTGGCGCCGAACACCAGGGTGAGCAGGTGCACCTTGCCGAACACCAGCGCGGTGACCGACAACGCGGTGGCACAGCCGATCAGCAGCGACATCGCCACCAGCAGGATCGGCCGCAGCGAACGGAACGCCAGCCACACCAGCAACAGGACCGCCGCCAGCGAGCCCCAGCCGATCGTGTTGATCTCGCGGCTGGCCTGCGCGGCGGCGGCTTCGGCGTGCAGCGGCACGCCGGCGCGCAGTTCACGTACGCCGGGGACCGCCGCGCGCGCGGACGCGGCGGCGGCGTCCAGCGCTTGGCCGATACGCTGTTCGCCATCCAGGCGGAAGGCGGAATCGCGGGTCTGGAACTGCAGCACTGCCCAGTAGCGGCCATCGGCCTGGAGCAGGCCGTCGTCGCCGACGCGCAAGCCGCTGCCGGCCGCGCGTGCCTGCCACCATTGCGACCACAGTCCGAGCGGGTCGCGATTCCACTCGGTCAGTCGCGGCGCGCCGACCGGGCCGTAGAGCGCGGCCAGGGCCTGCTGTCCCAGCGCGGCGGCATCGCTTTCGCGTAGCCGCGCGCGTTGCGCTTCGGTCAGCAGGCGGTCGCGATACGGCGCATAGAAGTTGCGCGCCTGCTCGAACCAGCCCTGCACCGATGCGTTCTCGACGATTGGCAAGGTTCCCGTACGGTCTGCAGCCTGCAACGCGCGCGAGTAAGCGGCCTGCGCGGCCTTGGCCCCGGCGGCATCGTTGCTGCCGAGCAACACCACGACCTGGCGGGCGCTGTTGTCGGCGATCAGGCGCGTGGCGTCCGAGAGCAGGCGGTCATCGGCGTCCTGCGGCAACAGTGCCAGCACATCGCTGTCCACGTGCGCGCCACGCCAGAAGCCCACCTGGTGAACGACCACGGCGGCAACCAGCAGCAGCCACGTGGCAGCCACCCAGCGCCACCGGCGGTGCAGCCTGGCGTCGCCGGCGTCGATGCCTGCTGGCTCAATCAAGGCTGTGTTCCTCGCCCGCGTCCAGTGGCGGCGCCAGGCGGAAGTTGTCGAAGCTCAGGCGCGTACGGTCGTGGTTGGCTTCCTCGATCTCGACCTGGCGCACATAACGGTCGCCTTCGAGCTCAAGCGAGGCAAACGCCTTGGCCAGCATCGCCGAGCGTGGCGTCAGGTGCAGGCGCCAGGCGTTGTCGGGCAGCAGCTCGGTGCGTATCTCAAAGCTGGCGGACATCGCCTGCACGTCGCCGCTCATCAACGCGAACATCATCGCGTTGATCGCGCGCATGGCCGGTTGCTGGCGGCCATCGACCTCGACCTGGATGCTGCCGTCGGCCTGGCGGCTGAGGATGCGGTCGCGGGTGAGCACGACTTCGGACGGGAACGGCTTGAGCGTGCGCCAGATCACCCCACGCTGTTGGGCCAGCACGAACTGGCCCTGCGAGCGCAGTGGGTTGCGAAAACCGGCCACCTGCTTTTCCTGGGTGAAGTCGGCACGCAGCAAGGCCGGGCGGGCCACCCGCTGCTGCACCTGCGCCAGGTCGGCAGGAACCTGCGCAGCGGCAGCCGGCGTCTTGGCCGGCGCGGCCAGCGGCAGGGCCAGCGCAAACAACAACACGAGCGACTTCATTGCGGTTTTACTCCCAGCCGCTCCCACAACACCGGGGGGCAGACGTACTGCAGTTCGCCGGTGGCGGCGAGCACGGCAACCTGGATGGTGTGGGCGCGCGTCAGCACCTGGCCGCTATCGGCATCGCGGATCTCATAGTCGATCTTCAGGCGGTTTTCGAATTCGCTGATGCGGGCGGAGACCTTCAGCGCCTGCGCGTACAACAGCGGCCGGATGTATTTGACCCGCGCATCGACCACCGGCCACAGGTAGCCGGATTCCTGCATCTGCGGGTAGTCGTAGTCATAGCGCGCCAGCAATGCGCAGCGCGCGATTTCGAAGTACTTGAAGTAGTTGCCGTGCCAGACCACCTGCATGGCATCGCAGTCATGGAAAGCGGGGCTGAGCGAGATTTCGGCGGCGAGATCAGTCGACATACAAGGTCCAGCTTTCCTGGCGGATATGCGCAACCAGCGCGCGCAACTCGGCATCCAGCGCGCGGTCTTCTTCGACCAGCGCGATGCGCTCGCACAGATCGGCATGCATGGCCTCGGCGGCCTCGCCAAACGCGGCACGCTCCTGCACGCGTTCGCGCAGGGTAATGCCCTGGCGCGCGGCAATCAGCATGGCGGCGATGACTTGCTCGGTGAGGGTGAGCACGCGCAGGCAGTCGCGCGCGGCGATCGTGCCCATGCTGACCTTGTCCTGGTTATGGCATTCGGTGGAACGGGAAAACACCGAGGCCGGCATGGTCAGCTTGAGCGCTTCGGCAGTCCAGGCCGAGACGCTGATCTGCAGTGCCTTGAGACCGTGGTTGATCGGCGCGCGCTCGCCATTGACGCCGGAGAGGTTGGCCGGCAGGCCGTGGTTGTAGCGGCTGTCCACCAGCAGCGCGAGCTGGCGGTCGAGCAGGTCGGCGACGTTGGCCACCGCGTTCTTCAGCGTATCCATGGCCAGTGCGATGTGCCCGCCATAGAAGTGGCCACCATGCAGGATCTGCTCGCGGTCCGGGTCGATCAGCGGGTTGTCGTTGGCGCTGTTGAGTTCGGTTTCGATCAACTGGCGCAGGAACGGCAGCACATCTTCAAGCACGCCGATCACGTGCGGGGCGCAGCGCAGCGAATAGCGATCCTGCAGCCGATGGTCGTTGCGGCTCGGGCGGTCGCTGTGCAGGTCTTCACGCAGGCGCTCGGCCACGCGCATTTGCCCCGGGTGCGGCTTGGCGGCAAACAGCACTTCATCGAAGTGGTGCGCGTTGCCGTTGCTGGCGAGCACGTTGAAGGCGGTCAGGCGGGTGGCCAGGCGGGAGACGTAGTCGGCGCGGCGCCAGGCCAGGCAGGCCAGCGCGGTCATCACCGCAGTGCCGTTCATGATCGCCAGGCCTTCCTTGGGCCGCAGCTTCAGCGGGGTCATGCCGATCTCGGCCAACACCTCGGCCGCGGGCCGGCACTGGCCCTGGTACATGACCTCGCGCTCGCCGCACAGGACCGCGGCCACGTAGGACAGCGGCGTCAGGTCGCCACTGGCGCCGACCGAACCTTCGGCCGGGATCATCGGCAGCACGTCGTGGCGCAGCAGCGTCGCCAGCCCTTCGAGCAAGCCCAGGCTGACGCCAGACATGCCGCGGCTGAGCGAGGCCAGGCGCGCGGCCAGCACCGCGCGCGTCTCTTCTTCATCGAGGAAACGACCGAGGCCGCAGCCGTGATAGGTGTAGAGATGGTGCGGCAGTTCGGCCACCAGTCGCGGCGGGATGTTCACCGTGCACGAGTCGCCGTAGCCGGTGGTCACGCCATAGACCACGCCGTCTTCGGCGAGCAGGCGGTCGAGGAAATCGGCACCGCGCACGATCCGCGCGCGGAATGCTTCGTCTTCGCTCAATGCGGCCACATGCGTGCGGCGGGCCAGGCCCACCACCGATTCGATCGCCAGCGGCGCGGCGCCGAAACGCTGCAGCGGCAGCTCATTGTCCATCTTCATGCGGCACCTGATCCCAGAAGGGGAAGAAATTGAACCAGTCGTAAGGGGCGGCCTTCACCTGTGTTTCCAGCCAGCTCGCCAGGCGCGCGGCCTGGGCGGCGATGGCGGCGTCGCGCGAGCCGCGCGGCAACACGATGCGTTCGGCGAAGGATTGGAACTCCACGCGATAGCCGCGCCCAGCGTGCAGGCACGACATGGTGAACACCGGGCAGGCCAGCACCGCGGCCAGCACGTACGCACCAATCGGAAACGGCGCCGGCCGGCCCAGGAACGGCACCCGCACGCTGCGGCCGCCGCCGACCGGCACGCGGTCGCCGGCGATGGCGACGAACTGGCCGGCGGCCACGCGCTCGGCCAGCAGCGCGGCGGTGCCGGGGCCCATGTCGGTCACTTGCAGCAGCTCGACGCTGTGGCCGGGGTCCAGCCGCCGCATCATGCGATTGATGCGCTGTGCGTGCGCGGTGTGCACCAGCACGGTAATGCGGAAGCCCGGTACGGATTCGGCCAGCGCCTGGCACAGCTCCAGGCAACCGATGTGCGCGGTGATGATCAGCCCGCCGCGACCTTCGCGCACCAGGTCGAGCACCTGCTCGCGATGCAGCGCCACGCGCTCTGCCGGATAGCGGCGCCCGGCGGCGAGCAGCTTGTCCAGTACGGTCTCGGCGAAGCAGGCGAAATGACGCAGGCTGTGCCAGGCGCCGGGAGGGCGCGCGAAGATGCCGGCATGTGCGTGCAGTCGGCGCAGGTATTCGAGCGAGGACTGGCGCGCGGTGGGATGCAGCAGCCAGTGCGCGAGGACCACCGGATACAGGCATATCCGGAATGGCCAACGCCCAAACCAGCGATGCACGCCGCAGAGGAAGGCAATGCCGGCGGCCGAGGTGGTCTCGCCGATCTCGGCCCAATGCGGGGTGCGTGCGGTGGTGTTCATGCCGCCGGCCCGGCCAGGCGCCGCCACAGCAGCCGCGGCGAACGCCGCAGCATGCCGAAGAACAGCCGCGTATGCATGCGGGTGATGCGAACGTTGTCGCGCCACACATCGAAGTGCGAGATGCCGTCGCTTGGATAGGTAACACGCGTGCCCAGGTTGATGACACCGACGCCGCGCCAGAACAGCCGCACGATCATGTCGGTGTCGAAGTCCATGCGCCGGCCGATTGGCTCTTCGGCAATCAATCGCAGCACCGGTGCCAGCGGGTAGACGCGAAAGCCGCACATGGAGTCGCGGATCGCCAGCGACCAGGTGTTGATCCAGACCCAGACGTGGGTGAGGTAGCGCCCGTAGAGGCGGCCTTTGGGGACGCTGTCGTCGTACTCGGGCACCCCGGAAATGATCTTGGCCGGGGCTTGCCGTGCCTGGGCGAGGAAGCGTGGGATATCGCGCGGGTCGTGCTGGCCGTCGGCATCGATCTGCAGGACGTGGCTATAGCCCAGCCGCGCTGCCTCGGCGAACCCAGCCAGCACTGCGCCGCCCTTGCCCTGGTTGTGCGCCAGGCGCAGCAGCCGAACGCGCGGGCCATGGGCAGCGGCGAGCATGTCGAGCACGGCGGCGCACGCGGCGCTGGAACCGTCGTCGACCAGCAGGCAGTCCTCGCCGCTGGCGAGGACACCGGCGACCATCGCACCGATGGCGTGCTCGTGGTCGTACACCGGGATGAGCACCAGCGCGCGGAAGCCCGCGGCCGCATCGCAACGGGGCTCATGCATGGCCGAAGACGACCTTGCCGCTGGCGTGCGGCCCGTGCGCCGATACCAGCTTGAAAGCCAGTGTTTGCTGCGTGGCACTCCACTGCAACGACATGCGCACGGTGTCGCCGGGCCGCAGCACGCGCTGGAACTTGAGCACGTCCATGCGCTGGAACGGCGCCTGGATGGCGAAGGTTTCGCGGCCGAAGTGAATGGCCCAGTCGAGCTGGGCCACCCCGGGCAGGATCTGTGCCTGCGGGAAGTGGCCGTCGAAGGCGGCCAGGTCGGGTTCGAGGAAGATCTCGAGCTCGGCAGCCGTCGCGCCGCGCGAATGCCACTGCGGCTGCGGGTAGTGCGGGCGGAACAAAGCCGCCAGCGCCGGCTCGGTCACCTTGCCCTGCGCGTTGGCGGGCAAGGCTTCGACAAAGCGCCAGCGCCGGGGCCGGGTCACCGCGTCGTGGCTGTCGGCCAGATGCGCCGACAGCCGCTGCGAAAATTCGCGGCGGCCGTGCTCGCGCAACAGCCGCCAGCCGTCCTCGGTCGGCACGATCGCCGCACCCAGGACGCTGCGTGCGCCCGCCAGTACCAGCACCCGCGCCTCGGCCACGGCCGGGTGGCGCGCGAGTTGCTGCTGCAAGGCATCGAGCGAAACGCGGCGCTCTTCGATCTTGACGATGCGGTCTGCGCGGCCCAACAGACGGAAGCCGCCCGCGGCCCGTGCCTCGGCGCGATCTTCACTGCGCCACCAATGCGGCTGCGCCAGATGCGGCGAATTTACTTCCAGATGACCGTCGGCATCGATGCGCCATTGCACCTGCGGCAACGGATGCCAATGCGGCGCGTCACTGTCCCACCGGCGCCAGGCGATGCCGCCGGTTTCGCTGCTGCCAAACACTTCGGTCGGCGCGACACCCAAACGTTTGCGCACGTCGTGGGCGGAGTCGGCCGGCAACGGGCCGCCAGACGAGAACACCGCGCGCAGGCGCCCGTGCGACGCCGCCCAGTCGAGCTGTTCGGGCAGCCGCTTGAGATGGGCCGGCGTGGCGACCAGTACGGCATCGTGGCCGGCCATCGCGCTGACCATGTCTTCATGGAAGAACGCGCGCGGCAGGGTCTGGCGACCGGCAGCGAGCGGCCACAACACCCGGAACAGCAGGCCATAGATGTGCTGGTGCGACACCGTGCCGTGTATTCGACAGCCTTCGATCTGCGCGCCGAACGCTGCCTGCAATGCCTCGACTTCGCGCGCCAGCTGGCGCAGGCATTTGTCGATGGCGGCTGGCTCGCCGGTGCTGCCGGAGGTGAACATCACCACGCCGGCGCTGTCTTCATCCAGTTCGGACAGCGTCGTCGGCACGCCGCTGCCGGCGACGGCGCGCAGCGGACGCAGCGATGCCGGGAGCTCGCCGGCAAAGCCGTGCACGCGCGTGGCCAGGCGATCGAGTGTTCCGGGCAGGTCGTCGCCGGGCAGGAAGACCCGCTTGCCGGCGTGCCAGGCGCCAAACAGGGCCGCGGAAAATTCGCCTTCGTCGCTGCAGTACAGTGCCCAGTCGCGGCCTTCGGCTGCGCTGAAGGCGGTGTGCCAGTCGGCGACACGCTGGCGCCACTGTGCGTGCGAAAGCGTGGGTGTGACGGCGCGTTCGCC
>DATLJF010000126.1:0-14561 GCA_035539015.1 Stenotrophomonas sp.
CCACCCTCGGCGCTGGAGCCGTTGTCGCCAGCGATGTAGATGATCACCGTGTTGTCGGCGTCGGGCAGCGCCTTGACCGCATCGATCACGCGGCCCATGGCCGCGTCTACCTGGGCACCGTAGGCGGCGAACACTTCCATCATCCGCGCATACAGGCGCTGCTGTTCGGGCTCCAGGCCCTCCCACGCGGGCAGGCCGGGCGAACGCGTCGTCAGGTCGGTGTCCTGCGGCACGACGCCGAGCTTCTTCTGTCGGGCCAGGGTCTGCTCGCGGTAGGCGTCCCAGCCCATGTCGAACTGGCCCTTGAACTTGTCGATCCAGGCCTTGGGCGCCTGGTGCGGCGCATGGGTCGCACCGGGCGCCACGTAGAGGAAATAGGGCTTGTCCGGCGCGATGCTCTTGACCTTGCGCACCCAGGCGATGGCTTTGTCGGCCAGGTCCTCGGTGAGGTGATACTCCGGATCCTCGGACGTCGGCACCAGGTCGCGGTTCTCGAACAGCAACGGGTTCCAGTGATTCATGTCGCCGGCGTTGAAGCCGTAGAAATAGTCGAAGCCCAGCCCATTCGCCCAGCGGTCGTAGGGGCCCGCCGCGCTCAGTTCCCAGGTGGGCGTGTTGTGGTTCTTGCCGACCCAGGCAGTCAGGTAGCCGTTCTGGCGAAGTACCTCGCCGACCGTGCCGCAATCGCGCGGCAGCACGCAGCAGTAGCCGTCGTAGCCGGTGGCCAGCTCAGTGATGCCGGCGAAAGATGCCGAGTGGTGATTGCGGCCGGTGATCAGCGCGGCGCGGGTCGGGCTGCACAGGGCAGTGGTATGAAAGTAGTTGTAGCGCAAGCCCTCGGCTGCGAGACGATCCATGGTGGGGGAGGGGACGCCCCCTCCGAAGGTGCCGAACTGACCGAAGCCGACGTCGTCGAGCAGGATGAGGACCACGTTGGGCGCGCCCTGGGGCGGCTGAACTGGCTGTGGAAACTGCGCCGGATCCGAGTCCTGATAGGTGCGACCGACTTCACCGCGAAAGTGAAAATCCGGACGCGGCAGGGTGTCAGGCGTGGGACTATGAGCGGAAGCCTTGGAATTGCCGGATTTCATGTGAGTGCCCTGGCCTACGTTGCACTCAGGGTAGCCATGGGTGTTCGGCAGGGCCTCAGCGAAACCACCGGACTCATTTGCGTATTTCTACTGGTGCCGGTGAGCCGATGGCCTGGTCTGGTGATCGAGCCATCCCTGTAACGACCTGGAGCGACATGAAAATCCCGGACAAGCGGCGCGAAGGACTCGACGAGGACATCTGCGTCCATATTTTCAGCACCTCGGCGGCGATGCTCGGTGTATGCATGACCGTGGTCGGCGTGCTGCACGTGGTGGTGGTGATGCGCAACGTCAACACCATTGCCGACGACCTGCTCAGTGTCGACGCGATGATCTACTTGCTCGCCTGCCTCAGTGCCTACTGGGCGATGCGAACGCGGCGGCGCGGGCGCAACCGCATCCTGGAGCGCGTGGCCGACGGCTTGTTCCTGCTCGGCCTGGTGGTTAGCGCGGTCGCGACCGGGATCATTACCTGGGCCATTGCGCGAATCTAAATTCGTCGCGCGATCCGCAGGTAGCTATTTGCTGTAAGAATATCGCGTAAACTACTGATATATGCGGCATTGCTTGCGCAGAAAGCGCAAATGCTGCACTGCCGCATGCAAAGCCTTGCCTGCCCATGTTCTAGTCCCCTGCACGGCAGGCGGGTGGCGTTTGTCCGGCGGTTGGATCGATCCAATTCGCCTTAGCTTCGAGATTGGAGAACAGCGCGGCATGTCCAGGCAGGGGAAGACGACGCCGGCAGGTCCGGGCGCTGCGCCAGCGCAGCCGGCCTCCGCACCCAGCCATCGGCCAGTCACCGTTACCGATATCGCGCGCGCGGTCGGGGTCTCCCGGGCCACGGTCTCCCTGGTGTTGCGCGAAAGCCCCCTGGTCCACCCGGACACGCGCGCCCGCGTCCATGCCGAGCTGCAACGCCAGCGCTATGTCTACAACCGCGCCGCGGCGAACCTGCGGCGGCAGACCTCGACAATCGTCGCGTTGGTCATCAACGATCTGTCCAATCCCTTCTTTGCCGAATTCGCCGCCGGGGTGGATGAGGCGCTGGGCGAGCGCGGCTACGTCACTTTGCTCGGCAACACCGGTGAGTCGCCCGAGCGCCAGCAAGCGGTGCTGGCCTCGTTGATGGAGCATGCGCCGGCCGGGTTGATCCTCTCGCCGGCTGAAGGCAGCGATGCGCAGGCACTGCGCAGCGTGGTCGGCGAGCGCGGCAACGTGCTGTTGTTCAATCGCGAGCCGGCAGACAACACCTGGGATTTCCTGGCGCTGGACAACGCCCATGGCGCGCAGTTGGCCACCGCGCACTTGATCGCGCTGGGTCATCGCGAGATCGCTTTCTTCGGCGGCCATGCCGATTCCAGTTCCTGCCAGCAGCGACGCGGGGGCTATGCCGAGGCGATGGCGGCGGCGGGGTTGCCGGTGCGTGAGCATCGCCTGATCGAATGCGCGCCCACCCGTTCGGAAGCGGCCATCACGGCGCAGGCCTTGTTTTCCGGCGCGCCGCGACCGACGGCAGCGGTTTGCTACAACGACAACGTCGCCCTGGGCCTGATGCTGGGGCTGGCCGCGCGTGGGGTGCAGGCGGGCCGGGACTTCTCCCTGACTGGCTTCGACGACATCCCGGAAGCCGCCTTGAGCACGCCGGCGCTGACCACCCTGGCCACCGACCCGCGCGCGCGCGGTCGCCAGGCTGCGCAACTGCTGCTGCAGCGCATTGCCTCGCCCGACGCCGAGGTCGCCCGTACCATCGCGCCGGTGCAGTTGCGGCTACGCCAGAGCACCGCGCCGCCGCCGCTCTGATTACCCGTTGCAGAACCTTCCGTTTTCCTCATCTCTTATCCAGCCAGGCGACCCATGCCCATCTCACCCGGACTTCCTCCCCGCGCCGCCCCCGCCGTAGAAGTCGGCACCGTGAACCGCAAGGTTGCGCTGGCGGTGGTCACCTCGATCTTCTTCATGTGGGGCTTTCTCACCTGCCTCAACGACATCCTGATCCCGCACCTCAAGGGCGTGTTCGAACTCAACTACACCCGCGCGATGCTGGTGCAGTTCACGTTCTTCGGCGCGTACTTCCTGATGTCGCTGCCGGCCGGTGCGCTGGTGGCGCGATTGGGCTACAAGAAGGGAATTGTCGCTGGCCTGGCGATCGCCGGCATCGGCGCGCTCGGCTTCTGGCCGGCGGCTTCGCTGCGGGTATACGAGGCGTTCCTGGCCGCGTTGTTCGTGCTGGCCACCGGCATCACCGTGCTGCAGGTGGCAGCCAATCCGTACGTGGCTTTGCTCGGGCCGGAAAGCACCAGCTCCAGCCGTCTTACCCTGGCGCAGGCGCTGAACTCGCTGGGCACGACGCTGGCGCCGATGTTCGGCGGGCTGCTGATCCTCTCCAACACGGTCAAGAGTGCAGCCGAGCTGCGGGCACTGCCGGCGGCCGAGCAGGTGGCGTATCGGGTGCAGGAAGCGCACTCGGTGCAGGGCCCGTACCTGCTGCTGGCGGTGGTGCTGTTCGTGCTGGCGGTGGTGGTGTATCTGTTCCGCTTGCCGGCCTTGACCGGCGCCACCGAAAAGGCCGACCAGCACAAGCACACGCTTGGCCAGGCGCTCAAGCATCGCCACCTGTTCTTCGGTGTCGGCGCGATCTTCTTCTATGTCGGCGGCGAGGTGGCCATCGGCAGCCTGATGGTCAACTACCTGTCGCTGCCGAAGATCGGCGGCATTACCGAGTCGCAGGCCGCGCATTACCTCAGCGCTTACTGGTTCCTGGCGATGGTGGGGCGCTTCGCCGGCTCGGTGTTGCTGGCGCGCTTCTCACCGAACCGCCTGTTGGCGCTGTTCGCCGGCATCAACATGCTGCTGCTGGTGACCACGATGGCCAGCAGCGGCAATCTGGCGATGTATAGCCTGGTGGCGATCGGCCTGTTCAATTCGATCATGTTCCCGACCATCTTCGCGCTCAGCATCGAGCGCCTCGGTCCGCTGACCAACAAGGGCTCCAGCCTGCTGATCATGGCGATCGTGGGCGGCGCACTGGTGCCGTTCCTGCAGGGCATGCTTGCCGATCGCATCGGCCTGCAGCCGTCTTTCGTGCTGCCGCTGCTGTGCTATGCCTACATCGTGTTCTTCGGCCTGTCCGGCAGCCGCCTGTCGGCGCAGGACCGGAGCGTGCCGGCCTCGACGGTGGAGGGTGCCTGAGTCGTGGCGAAGAAGATCGTGTGTTTCGGCGAGGCCCTGATCGACATGTTGGCGCAACCGCCCGCCGATCCCCAGGCCCCGCGTGCATTTCTCCAGTTCGCCGGCGGCGCGCCAGCGAATGTCGCGGTGGCGGCGGCCCGGCTCGGTGCGCGCAGCCACTTCGCCGGCATGCTCGGGCAGGACATGTTTGGCGATTTCCTGCTGCAGAGTTTCACCGCGGCAGGGGTGGCGACCGATTGCATCGTCCGCACCGACGCAGCCAAGACCGCGCTGGCGTTCGTTGCCCTGGACGCGCACGGCGAACGCAGTTTCAGTTTCTATCGCCCGCCGGCGGCGGACCTGCTGTTTCGTGAAGGCGACTTCGGCGCGGCCTGCTTTGAAGGGGCCGGGGTATTCCATGTCTGTTCCAACAGCATGACCGACCCGGAGTGCGCGGCCGCCACAAGAGCCGGCATGGTCCGTGCGGCCGCGGCGGGTGCGGTGGTCAGCCTGGACCTCAACCTGCGTCCAGTGCTGTGGCCGGCCGGGGCAGAGCCGACGCCCACGCTATGGCAGGCACTGCGCATGGCCGATCTGGTCAAGCTGTCGCGCGAGGAGCTCGACTACCTCGCCGCGCCGCTCGACGGGGACGAACGCGCGGTGCGCGAGCAGCTGTTCGCTGGCCGCACGGGCTTGCTGGTGGTCACCGATGGCGCCGGCCCGGTCCAGTGGTTCACCGCCACCGCGGCCGGCCAGGTGGCCAGCTTCAAGGCCAGCGTGCGCGATAGTACCGCCGCCGGCGACGCCTTCGTCGGCGGGCTGCTGGTGCGCCTGGGCGCGCTTGGCGGAGATGGCGCTGGTTTCGAAGCGTTCGTCCGCGACGGCGCGGCGATCGAAGCGGCTATCCGTTACGGCACCGCGGTTGGAGCAATCGCGGTCACCCGCCACGGCGCCTTCGCCGCAATGCCGAGCGCTGATGAAGTGGACCAATTGCTAGGGAACCCCGATGTCCTCGTTGCCTGATACTGCCCCGGATTTCCGTTCGCCCGCGTTCCTGCGCGCGCATATCGCCGACACCATGGCGTTCTACCATCCGCGCGCGATCGACCCGGCGGGCGGCTTCTTCCATTACTTCCGCGACGATGGCAGCGTCTATGACGCACAGCATCGCCACTTGGTGAGCAGTACGCGATTTGTCTTCAACTACGCCATGGCGTACCGCGAATTCGGTAACGACGAGTACCTGCAGGCCGTGCACCATGGCTTGGCCTACCTGCGCCAGGTTCATCGCGATCCCGCGACCGGCGGCTATGCCTGGACCCTGCGCGACGGCAAAGTTGAAGATGACACCCGCCACTGCTACGGCGTGGCGTTCGTGCTGCTGGCCTATAGCAGCGCACTGAAGGCCGGCGTGACCGAGGCGGCGGCGTGGATGGACGAGACCTGGGCGCTGCTGGAGCGCTATTTCTGGGAGGCCGACGCCGGTCTGTACCGCGACGAGGCCGATGCGCACTGGCAGTTCAGCGAGTACCGCGGCCAGAACGCCAACATGCACATGTGCGAAGCCATGCTCGCCGCCTTCGAAGCCAGTGGCGAGCGCCGCTATCTAGATCGGGCGCTGCTGCTGGCCGACCACATGACCCGCCGCCAGGCCGCCAAGGCCGACGGACTGGTGTGGGAGCACTACGATCGGGACTGGAACGTGGATTGGGACTACAACCGCGACGACCCCAAGCATCTGTTCCGCCCGTGGGGCTTCCAGCCCGGGCACCAGACCGAGTGGGCCAAGCTGCTGTTGATCCTGGACCGCCACGTCCAAGCCGACTGGCTGTTGCCGACGGCGAAGCACTTGTTCGATATCGCGGTGGCACGCGCCTGGGACAACGAACGCGGTGGGCTGTACTACGGCTTCGACCCGCAGGGCAGGGTGTGCGACGACGACAAGTACTTCTGGGTGCAGGCCGAGTCGCTGGCCGCTGCTGCGCTGTTGGCCGCGCGTACCGACGATGCCTCATATTGGCAAACGTATGAGCGGCTATGGGCGTATAGCTGGGCACATTTTGTCGACCATCGCCATGGCGCCTGGTATCGCATCCTCGATGCCGACAATCGCAAGTACAGCGATGAGAAGAGCCCGGCGGGGAAGACTGATTACCACACCATGGGTGCGTGCTACGAAGTGCTCAACGTGGTGCGGCCGGCAGCCTGAGCGGGCGCGTGCGGTGCGTGTCATGCCTGGCAGCCCCACTGATGGGGCATGGCGCGCTGCAGCATGGCTTTGTCTGGATTGTTGGCTACAGTAGGCCGGTCGCATCGCGTTGCCACGGCACGCGATGCGTAGTTCAAACGCAGGCAGCGGTTCGGCTGCTTTTTTTGAGCGCGACTATGGTAGCGCTACCATCCGCCGTGTTGGCTGCGGCACGGTAGCGGGAGGGGAGGCGAAGTGGTGCAAGGGCGTTGCCATGATGGTGAGCTGCAACCACGGCCGGTGCCGCGTGCGCGTGCAGGCCAGGCAGGCGCGAGGGGTGCCGGCTCAGGCCTTGGCGCCGGGCGGGCCGTCGGACTGCCGCTGCACCAGTTCGTGGGCGAACACCTGGTCGACGTTGGCCTCGCCACCGCGGATGCGCCGCAGCAGGATGTCCACGGCGGCGTCGGCCATGGTGCCGATCGGCTGGCGAATGGTGGTCAGTTCGGGCCACACGGTGGTAGCCGAGGAACTGTCATCGAAGCCAACCACCGACAGGTCGCGCGGCACATCCAGGCCGCGCCGGTGGGCTACCGACACCACCGCCGCGGCCATGTCGTCGTTGCTGCCGAATACCGCGGTCGGCAATTGCCGCCGCGACAACAATTTCTCCGCCGCCAGCAGGCCGGAGCGGTAGGTGTAGTCGCCGTCCTGCACCAGGTGCCGGTCCAGCGGCAACCCGGCCGCCTGCAAGGCGGCACGAAAGCCTTCGAAGCGACGCTCGCTGGCAGCCATGTCGGCGCGACCCTTGATGTAGCCGATACGGCGGTGGCCCTGTGTGATCAAGTGCTCGGTGATCTGGCGCGCAGCGTGGAATTCATCGATGCGCACGCAGGAGATGCGGTCGCTGAAGCGGTCCGAGGCAATGGCCACCACCGCGACCTTGGCGCGCACGAATTCCTGTACCGCCACTTCCGAGTCGCACAGCGGCGGCGGCAGGATCACCCCGGACACGCCCTTGGCCAGCTTCCGCGCGGCCTTGCGCTCGGCTTCCGGGTCGAGGTCGTCCCAGTAGTCGATCACCAATTGAATGGCGGTATGCGAGGCAACATGCAGCACGCCGACCAGCAACTCGCGCAGGTAGGCGCCGGAGGGATTGGTGTAGACCAGCGCCAGGCGTGTGTTCTGCGCGGCGGCCAGTGCACTGGCGGCGAGGTTGGGGGTGTAGCCGAGCTTGTCGACTGCACGCATGACGCGCTCGCGGGTGTCGTCGCGGACATTGCTCTTGCCGTTGACCACGCGCGAAACAGTCATCGGCGAAACTTTCGCCAGGGTGGCCACATCGTCGATGGTGGTGGCCTGGCCCTTGCGGCGGATCGATTTGGTGTCCTTGCTCAAGCGTTGCCCCTTCGGCCTGTTCGCTGCGTCGGTCCGGCCGGCGCCTGGACACTTGGCATGGTAGCGACTAGCGCCGCGACAGGCGACTGGCAAGGGTTGAGCCCGCAACAGAAGGAGCCTGGGTTTGGTTGGCATGCTTGATCGCGCCGGTGCGCGCCTGTCCTTGCGCTGCGGGTTTGCGGCGATCCTGTTGTGCCTCGGCCTGCTGGGGTTGTCGCCAGCCCATGCCGAGGACGGTTATGACTTGTGGCTGCGCTATCGTCCGCTGCCGAGCGCGCAGGCACAGGCTTACCGGCTGCAATTGCAGGCGTTGGTGGCGCCGCAGGCCACGCCATTGCAGCGCTCGGCCCAGGCCGAATTGCTGCGCGGGCTGGAAGGCTTGCTGGGCCAGGCGCCGGTGCTGGCCACGCAGTTGCAGGGCAGTGGCAGCCTGGTCATTGGCACGCCCACTTCCTCAGCCTTGATCGCGCGCCTGCGCCTGCCACTGCGCGACCTGGGCCAGGAGGGCTATCTCATTCGCCATGTCACCGTCGCCGGTCAAGCGGTGACCGTGATCGCTTCCCAGGGCGATGCCGGCGCGCTCTACGGCGCATTCCACTTGCTGCGCTTGCTGCAAACCGCACAGCCCTTGGCGGAACTGGATGTTCGCGAGTATCCGCGCCTGCAACTGCGGCTGCTCGACCATTGGGACAACCTCGATCGCAGCGTCGAGCGCGGTTACGCCGGTGAGTCGATCTGGGATTGGCAGAAGCTGCCCGGCTATCTGGCGCCGCGCTATACCGACTACGCACGTGCCAACGCCTCGCTCGGCCTCAATGGCGCCGTGCTCAACAACGTCAATGCCAGTGCCGCCAGCCTGACCCCCGCTTACCTGGAGAAGGCCGCGGCGTTGGCCGGCGTGCTGCGGCCGTGGGCGGTGCGGGTGTATCTGAGTGCGCGCTTCAGTGCCCCGATCGACATTGGCGGGCTGAAGACCGCCGATCCGCTCGACCCGCAAGTGCAGCGCTGGTGGAAGGACAAGGCCGACGAGATCTACCGGTTGATCCCGGACTTCGGTGGTTTCGTGGTCAAGGCCAACTCCGAAGGGCAGCCCGGCCCGCAAGACTACGGCCGCAGCCACGCCGACGGCGCCAACATGCTGGCCGATGCGCTGAAGCCGCATGGTGGGGTGGTGATGTGGCGCGCGTTCGTCTATTCCCACGAGCAGCCCGACGACCGCGCCAAGCAGGCCTATGCCGAGTTCGTGCCGCTGGACGGCCGCTTCCGCGACAACGTCCTGTTGCAGGTGAAGAACGGCGCGATCGATTTCCAGCCGCGCGAGCCGTTCCACCCGCTGTTCGGGGCGATGCCCAGGACGCCGCTGATGATGGAGTTCCAGATCACCAAGGAGTACCTGGGCTTCGCCACGCACCTGGTGTACCTGGGCGCGCTGTACGAGGAGACATTGCAGGCAGATACCTTCCGCCCCACGCGCGGGCACACCGTTGCGCAGGTCATCGAGGGCAAGGGCCACGCGCTTAGCGGCATGGCCGGCGTGGCCAACATCGGCAGCGATCGCAACTGGTCCGGTTCGATCTTCGACCAGGCCAACTGGTACGCCTTCGGCCGGCTGGCCTGGAATCCGCGGCAGTCCGCGCGTGCCATTGCCCAGGACTGGGTGCGCATGACCTTCAGCAACGATCCGGCGTTCGTGACGCCGGTGGTCGAGATGATGATGGCCTCGCGTGAAGCGGTGGTGGACTACATGACTCCGCTGGGGCTGCACCATTTGATGGGGCGCGGCCATCACTACGGGCCGGCGCCGTGGGATGCCGGCAGCGAACGGCCTGACTGGGACCCGGTGTACTACCACCGCGCTGATCGCCACGGCATCGGCTTCGAGCGCGGCAGCGCCGGTTCCAATGCCGTCGGCCAGTACGCGCCGGTGTTGGCGAGGCAGTTCGACGATCTCGCCACGGTGCCCGAGCGCGACCTGCTGTGGTTCCACCACGTGCCGTGGGACCACCGGATGCCATCGGGCAATACGCTGTGGAATGAGCTGGTGCTGCACTACGGGCGCGGTGTCGACCAGGTCGCAGCCATGCGGTCAACCTGGGCCGGTTTGTCGCCCTATGTCGACCCGCAGCGATACCAGGAGGTGGCCAGCTTCCTGGCGATCCAGCAGGACGAGGCGCAGTGGTGGCGCGATGCCAGCATTGCCTATTGGCAATCGATCAATGGCCTGCCGCTGCCGGCCGGGCAGAAGCCGCCATCAAAGCCGCTGTCGTATTACCAGTCACTGAAGTTTCCCTATGCCCCCGGGCACCACTGAGCGCGCATCACTGATGAAGCCAATTCCCTTCGCCTTGCTCCTGGCCACGCTGCTGCCTCTGTCCGCGGCGGCGGCGCCGCTGCAGTTCGATAGTCCTTTCTCCGAGCACGCAGTACTGCAACGCGACCAGGTGTTGCAGGTGCGCGGGCAGGGCACGCCCGGCCGCACGGTGGAGGTGACCTTGGGTGGGCGCCATGCCACTGCCCGCGTGCGCGGCGATGGCAGCTGGCGCGTGGCGCTGCCGCCGTCGCCTGCCGGTGGTCCATATGTGTTGCAGGCGCGTTCGGGCCAGGAGCAGGTCCAGGCGCAAGACATCCTGCTGGGCGACGTGTGGCTGTGTTCGGGCCAGTCGAACATGGAGCTGCAGGTGCACCGCACGTTGGATTCGCGCTCGGAGTTGCTCAATGCGCGCCACGACGACATTCGCTTGCTCAGCGTCAAGCAGGAATACAGCCCGCTGCCGCGCCGCCAATTCGCCACCACGCCGCAGTGGCAACGGGCCGATACCGACAGCGTGCGCGATTTTTCCGCCGCCTGCTATTACTTTGCCCGCGAGCTGCAGCAGCAGGTCAATGTGCCGATGGGCTTGATCAATGCCTCCTGGGGCGGTTCGCGTATCCAGGCGTGGCTGAGCGCCGACGCCCTGGCCAAGGCCGGCCTGTACGCCGACGAAGAGGCAGTGCTGGCACGCTATGCCAAGTCGCCGCTGGAGGCGGCCAATCGATGGGGCGCGATCTGGGAGGATTGGTGGCGCAAGCAGCCCGGCATGGCCGCGGGCGACGCGCCGTGGTCGACCGATGCGCCGCAAGGCAGTTGGGCGCCAGCACCGGCCGCGCTCGGCGCCTGGGAGCATTGGGGCGTACCGGCGCTGGCAGCGTTCGATGGCCTGGTGTGGTTCCGCAGTGAGGTAAGGCTGAGCGCTGCGCAGGCGGCGCAGGCCAAGGCGCTGGCGATCGGCAGTGCCGACGAAATCGACATGACGTGGGTCAACGGCCGCGCCATCGGCAGCAGCAACGGCGGCGAGCCACGCGAATATCCCTTGCCACCCGGCCTGCTGCATGAAGGCGCAAATCAGATTGCCGTGGCGGTGATCGATACGTACCGCGATGGCGGGCTGATCGGCCCGGCGCAAGCGCAGGCAGTGATCCTGGCCGATGGCACGCGAGTGCCGCTGGCCGGCTGGCAATATCGCGCCATGCCGGCGGACTTCGCTTCGCCGCCGCGCGCGCCGTGGCAATCGGCGACCGGGCTGTCGACGTTGTACAACGGCATGATCGCGCCGCTCGGTGACTTCGGCCTGCGCGGCGCGCTGTGGTACCAGGGCGAATCCAATACGTTCGAAGCGGATCTCTACGGTCGCCTGCTGCGCATCTACCGGCAGGACCTGCGCCGCCAGTTCGGCAAGGCGTTGCCCTTGCTGGTGGTGCAATTGGCTGGCTTCGGTGCGCCATCCACGCAGCCGGTGGACAGTGGCTGGGCGGCGCTGCGCGAACAGCAGCGCCGCGTGGTTGCCGAGGATACGCATTCGGGCCTGGCAGTGGCGGTGGACATCGGCGAGCGTACCGATATCCATCCGGCCAACAAGCAGGAACTCGGCCGTCGGCTGGCGCGTGCCGCGCGCCACGTGGTGTATGGGCAGGTGCTGTCCGCATCCGGGCCCGTTGCGGTCGATGCACGCCGCGAGGGCAGCGAGGTGACGCTGCAGTTTGACCAGATTGAGCAAGGCCTGGTCGCTTACAGCGCCGCGCAGCCCGTCGGTTTCGAACTGTGCGCGGCCACCGCCGGCAGCTGTCGCTTCGCCCAGGCGCGCATCGATGGCACCCGGGTTCGCCTGGCGGTACCGGCCGGCACCGACCCCAGCCGCGTGCGCTACTGCTGGGCCGACAGCCCCGTGTGCACCCTGTATGACGGCAACGGCCTGCCGGCCGGGCCGTTTGAAACCGACATCCATTGATCCCGACGGAATAAGAGATGAGCCAGCACACTGACAACGCAACGCCGAAGGCGGGCAGCGTACGCGATCGCGAGATCGTCGAAGCCAAGGTGATCGTCACCAGCCCGGGGCGGAACTTCGTGACCTTGAAGATCGTCACCCGCAGCGGCGTGGTCGGCTGGGGCGATGCCACCTTGAACGGACGCGAGTTGGCGGTGGCCGCGTACCTGCAGGAGCACGTAGTACCCAACCTGATCGGTCGCGATGCCGGCCGCATCGAAGACACCTGGCAGTTCCTGCACCGCGGCGCCTACTGGCGACGCGGACCGGTGACCATGACCGCGATCGCCGCAGTGGACGTGGCGTTGTGGGACATCCTCGGCAAGATGGCCGGGCTGCCGATCTATCAGCTGCTCGGCGGGCGTTCGCGCGAAGGCGCGTTGGTGTACGCCCATGCCAATGGTCGCGATATTGCCGAGGCCAGCGACGAGGTCGGCAAGTACAAGGAAATGGGCTTCCTGGCCATTCGCGCGCAATGCGGCGTGCCCGGTGTCAAGAAGGCGTATGGCATCTCCACTGCCGGCAAGCCGTACGAGCCAGCAGAGAGCGAACTGCCGGCCGAGACCGTGTGGTCCACGCCGCGCTATCTCGAAGTGGCCCCGCGCCTGTTCGAGCAACTGCGCGCCGACCACGGCAACGAGATCGAGCTGCTGCACGATGTCCACCACCGCCTGACCCCGATCGAAGCGGCACGCCTGGCGCGCAGCCTGGAGCCTTACCGGTTGTTCTGGATGGAGGACGCCACGCCGGCCGAGAACCAGCAGTCGTTCGAGTTGATCCGCCAGCATTCGGTCACGCCGCTGGCGGTAGGCGAAGTGTTCAACTCGATCTGGGACTGCAAGCACCTGATCGAGAAGCAGCTGATCGACTACATCCGCACCACGCTTGTGCATGGCGGCGGCATCACCCACGTGCGTCGCCTGGCCGACTTTGCCGCCCTCTACCAGGTGCGCACCGGGTTCCACGGGGCCACCGATCTGTCGCCGGTATGCATGGGTGCGGCCCTGCACTTCGACACCTGGGTGCCGAACTTCGGCATCCAGGAATACATGTTCCATAGCGAGCAGATCCTGGAAGTGTTCCCGCACGACTACCAATTCCGCGCCGGACGCCTGCACGTCGGCGATTCGCCCGGCCATGGCGTGTCCATGGACGAAAAATTGGCCGCCCGTTATCCCTATGTACCCCGGCAGTTGCCGGTGGCGCGTCTGGAAGACGGCTCTATGTGGGACTGGTGATCACGATGAAGCTGCGTTCGATCTGGTCTGGGTTGCCATTGTTGGCGCTGCTGCTGAGCCTGCCTGGGCACGCGGCCGACACGGTGGCGTTCGACGACTTCCACTATCGCGGACGGGATGTGGTTTTCGACGCGCCAGTGACGGCGGGGCAGTACCGCAACCCGGTATTGACCGGGTTCTTCCCCGATCCTGCGGTGACGCGCGTCGGCGACCGCTACTACCTGGTCAATTCCACCTTCACTTACTTCCCCGGCATCCCGGTGTTCGAGAGCGAGGACCTGGTGCATTGGCGGCTGCTGGGCCATGCCATCGACCGCCCGGGCCAGCTCGACTTCCGCGGGCTGGGCACTTCGCGCGGCGTGTTCGCCCCGAGCATTGCCCACCATGACGGTACCTTCTACATCTTCAATACCGCGGTCGACAACGGCGGCAACTACTACCTCACCGCGAAGAACCCTGCCGGTCCGTGGTCGGACCCGGTGTGGCTGCGGGAGGTGGATGGCATCGACCCCTCCTTGTTCATCGACGAGGACGGCAGCGCCTTCCTGCTCAACAACGGTCCGCCGCAAGGCAAGCCACGCTATGAAGGCCACCGCGCGATCTGGATCCAGGCCTTCGACCTGAAATCCGGCCAGCCCACCGGCCCGCGCAAGGTGTTGGTGGATGGCGGCGTGGATCCAAGCAAGAATCCGATCTGGATCGAAGGGCCGCACATCTACCGTCATGACGGTTGGTATTACCTGTCGTGCGCCGAGGGCGGCACCAGTACGCAGCATTCGCAGGTAGTGCTGCGCGCGCGCTCGCCCTGGGGGCCGTTCAAGCCTTACGAGCACAACCCGATCCTGACCCAGCGCAGTCTGCCGCCGGAGCGTGAACACCCGATCGCCAACGCCGGTCATGCCGACCTGGTGCAGGGCAAGGACGGCAGCTGGTGGGCCATCTTCCTGGCCAGCCGCATCTATGGCCAAGGCCACTACCAGACCGGCCGCGAGACGTTCCTGTTGCCGGTGCAGTGGCGCGATGGCTGGCCGGTGATCCTGGACGAAGGCAAGGTGATCCCGCAGGTCGCCCAGGCGCCGGCCTGGATGCAGCCGACCGCCTCGCAGGCGCCGAACAGCGGCAACTTCGAGTGGCGCGACGACTTCAGTGACGCCTCGCCGCGGCCGGAGTGGCTGAG
>DATLJF010000127.1:0-3436 GCA_035539015.1 Stenotrophomonas sp.
AGACCTGCACGATCAGTGCGCCGTCGACCGGGACGTACTACATCCGGGTCAAGGCGTATTCGACGTTCTCTGGGGTGACGCTGACTGCGACGTATTGAAGCGGGGGCGGGGTCGCGACCGGCATTTGGCAGGTCGCGGCTCCGCTTGTCGGGGCTGATGGCCCGAGGCCACCCAGGGCCCTCCTACAGCTCACTCGCTGAGCGGGGTAGTCCGGGCCTGGAGGACGTTCACCGCATCGGCCGGCGCCAGTTCCAGCAGCAAGCCGCGCTGGCCGGCGTTGATGTAGACCGAATCGGCGTCCAGCGAACGCGCTTCGATCCACACCGGCATTGGCCGCTGCTGCGCGAACGGGCTGATCCCGCCCACCTTGTAGCCGCTGCGCCGCTCGGCTTCGGCCACTTCCATCATCCGCGCCGACTTGCCGCCGCACGCTGCGGCCAGCTGCTTCAGCTGCAGCTGGCGGTCGGAGGGAATCACCGCGCAGACTGCGCGGTCATCTACCCAGGCCATCAAGGTCTTCAGTACCCGCGCCGGGGGTACGCCCAATGATTGCGCAGCGTGCACGCCCTTGCCGACGGCCACTTCGGCGTCGAAGTCGTAGGCGTGCAGGCGATAGGCGATGCCTGCGCCATCCAGCAGCCGGGTCGCGCGCGTGGCCCGCGACATCGTCGCTCAGGCTGCTTCGAAACGGTTGGCGGCGACGTTCTTGCGCACGTGGTCCGGATGCCAGATGCGGCCGTTCATGGCGATGTAGACGCCCGCCGGCAGGCTCTGCACCGCGCCCACCGCGCAGCCGATGTTGAACTCGGCGTCGGAACCACGGAAGCGCGCCGGGTTCAGCGCGCCGGTCATGACGATGGTCTTGTCGGGGATTGACTGCAGCACGTGGCCGGTCTGGACCATGCTGTCGGTGCCGTGGGTGATCAGCACATGCCGGGCCGGCTGCGCGGCGACGGTGGCGCGGATCAGCTCGCGGTCGGCATCGGTGATGTGCAGCGAGTCCTTGCGGATGATCGGGATCACGGTGAAGCGGAACGCCACGCCCAGTTCCTTGAGGATCTGGCCGATCTGCGGATCGCCGATCTGGTAGTCCGACTTGTCGTCGAAGTAGATCTTGTCGATCGTGCCACCGGTGGTGACGATCAGGAGCTCTTCCATTGCGGTTGCCTGTGCCTGCGGACGGAATGCGCGGCAACAGCGCCGCGACAGAGCGCCATGATACTCGTGCCGCCGTGTCAGCCGGCCGTGCGCCGCGCCGTGCGCGCTGCGGCGCGGGCGCGCAGCCCGGGCAGGCTGGCTGCCGCAATGATGACCAGCGCCAGGCAGATTTCGAGTGCCGCCAAAGGTCGCGCGTAGACCCCGGTCCAGGCCGCCATGACCCCATGGCTGAACCAGAACAGCGCGCCGACGCCAGCCCAGAACGGCGCGCGCGAACGGCCGCGGCAGGCGGCGGCCAGGCACAGCGGCGGCAGCGCGAACACCAGCCACGCCGCAGTGCGGTGGCGGTCGTCATGGAAGGCGAGCAGGTACACCGCGGCCAGCGCCAGCAGGGCGGCGACCAGCACCCAGCGCGGGCCGGGACGGTTCATGGCGCGGCCAACTTGCGTGCGATGGTGGCCAGGCGCCGACCGAGTGCGCGCGCCAGTTGTGTCTCGTCCTCGCTCGGCTGCGGGTCGTCGGCGGCGCCAGCGACGTGGCTGGCACCGTAGGGGGTGCCGCCGCCGAGCGTATGGCTCAACGCCGGCTCGGTATAGGGAATGCCCACGATGACGCAGCCATGGTGCAGCAGCGGCACCTGCATCGAGAGCAGGGTGGATTCCTGGCCCCCATGCATCGTTGCGGTCGAAGTGAACACCGCCGCCGGCTTGCCGACCAGGGTCCCGCTTGCCCATTCGGCGCCCAGGCCGTCCAGGAAGTGTTTGACCGGCGCGGCCATGTTGCCGAACCGGGTAGGGCTGCCCAGGGCCAGGCCGCTGCACTCGGCCAGGTCGGCCGCTACCACGTAGGGCGCGCCCTCGTCGGGCACCTGCGGTGCGGCAGGCTGGGTCAGTGCGGTAACCGCCGGCACGGTGCGCAGGCGCGCCGCCATGCCCGGAACTTCGCCGATGCCGCGGGCAATCTGGCGCGCCAACCGTGCCACCGAACCGCCACGGCTGTAGTACAGCACCAGGATGTCGCTCATTGTCTCGGTTCGCCCGCTTGCAGGAAGGCCGCAGTATCGACCATGCGGAGGTCATCGCGCATCGGGTACGCTTGCGCGATGGCGACAAGGGACACGCTGAACCTGTGGAGGGACCGCCTGCGCGACCGCGCCCGCGCGGTGAGCTTCGGCCGTTTCCTGTGGCAGCGTTTCCTCGACGACCGGCTGTTCCAGGCCGCCGCTTCACTGGCCTACACCACGGTGTTCGCGCTGGTCCCGGCCGCCATCGTGGTGTTCGGGGTGCTCTCGGCCTTTCCGATGTTCGGCGAATGGCGCGACCGCCTCAGCGAATATATCTTTGCCCACTTCGTGCCAAGCGCGGCCAGCGCAGTGCAGGGCTATCTGCTGCAGGCGGCCAATGCGGTCGGCCAGCTTACCGCCGCCGGCTTGATCGCCCTGGTGGTGTCGTTGCTGATCACGCTGCACAGCGTGGAGCAGATCTTCAACCAGATCTGGCGCGTGGCTTCTTCGCGGCCCAAGTTCACCCGCTTCCTGGTCTATTGGACCGTGCTCACGCTCGGCGCCATGGTGGCTGCGGCCAGCCTGGCGGTATCGGTACGCTTCTTCGCGCTGCCGTTGTTCCAGACCGTGGAGGGCCAGGCATTGGCCACCAGCCTGTTGGCGCTGGCCCCGGTGCTCATCGAATTCGCGGCGATCGTGCTGCTGTACCGGGTGGTGCCGCACCATCCCGTGCGCATGCGCCATGCCCTGCCGGGCGCGCTGCTGGCGGTGATCATGCTGGAGTTGGTGCGCTGGGGGCTGAGCGCCTACCTGGGCGGGTTCCAATCCTACGAACGGATCTATGGCAGTACCGTCGCCTTCCTGCCGATCTTCCTGCTGTGGATCTACCTGTGCTGGGTCTCGATCCTGCTGGGCGCCTCGCTGGCCTCCTCGATCGCCGCCTTCCGCTATCAACCGGCCGCGATGCGCTTGCCGGCCGGCTATGAGATCTACGGCCTGCTGCGACTGATCGGGCGCTTCCAGGCTGCGCGCCGCGAAGGCCAGGGCCTGGACGAAGACGAGATCCTGGCGCTGGAACCCATGCTGACTGACTCGCTGCTGCAGCAGATGCTGTGCGAGTTGGAGCGCATCCGCCTGGCGCGTCGCGACGAACGTGGCCACTGGCTGCTGGCGCGCGACCTCGACGAGGTGTCGCTGCTGGAACTGTACGAGCGTTGCCAGCTGCGCATCCCGGTCGATGACCACGCATTGCCCGGGCGCGACGACGCGCTGGGC
>DATLJF010000128.1:0-12989 GCA_035539015.1 Stenotrophomonas sp.
CACCCCCGGTGGGGCTGTCGAGGCCGCCGATCAGGTTGAGCAGGGTGGTCTTGCCGGAACCGGACGGGCCCATGAGGGCGACGAAGTCGCCGCGCTCGATCTCCAGGTCGATGCCGTGCAGGACCTGCACCTTCTCCGGGCCGCGTTGGTAGGTCTTGATGACGTTGCGCAGGGTGACGAGGGCAGACATGGGGTTTCCTCTCAAGGCTCGGATGCGGTGCCAGGTGATTCGATGGGATGGGTGGTTTTCTCACGGCTTGTCGTGGACGACGATCCAGGCGGGCGGAAATCGACGGGCACGGCCAACCCGAGGAGCGTCACGCGGGCGCAAGACGGCCGCCAGCGGCTGGATCGACAGCGTGGAGCTACAACGTGGAGCGACTGCTTGGAGCGACTGCTTGGAGCGACAGCGACCGCGGGTTGCGCAGGCTTATTCGGCTTCGGCGCCGGCCAGTCTTACTTTGTCGCCGTCCTTCAGCGTGGCCGGCGGGTCGAGCACGACGGTGTCACCGGCGGTGAGCCCGGACAGCACCTGGCGGTCGTCGCCCAAGGCAATGCCGGTCTTGAGCGCCTGCAGCGCAACGCGGTTCTCTTCGCCGACGACGAAGGCGGCCGGATTGCCATTGCGTTCGATCAACGCCGCCCCGGGCACGCGCACGCCTTGCGGCTTCTGCGCCTGTTCGGGCTTGGATTCTTCCAGGAAGCTCACGCGTACGCCCATTTCGGGGACGATGCGCGGATCCTTCACCTTCATCGACACGCGCACCTTCACCGTGGCCTTGCCGCGGTCGGCGGTGGGAATGATGGCGATGACTTCGCCGGGGATCTTCCAGTCCGGATAGGCGTTGAGGGTCACCTCGACCGGCATCTTCGGCTGCACGCGGCCGATGTAGGCCTCGCCGACATCCACTTCCACTTCCAGCGATTCCATGTCCACGATGGTGCCGATGCCGGTGCGGGTGAAGCCACCGGTGGCCAGCGGCGAGACGATCTCACCGGGCTGGGCCGCTTTGGCGGTCACCACGCCGGAGAACGGCGCGCGCACGATGGTGTTGTCCACCGCCAGGTCGGAAATGGACAGCTGGTTGCCGGCCACCTTGACGTTGCGCTCGGCGGTCTGCAGCTGTGCGCGCAAGGCATCGCGCAGCGAGACGGTTTCGTCGTACTGCGAGCGTGAGACCAGCTGCTGGCCTACCAGGGTCTCGAGCCGGGCCGCATCGGTTTCGGCACGCTTGAGCTGGGCGCGGATGTTCTCGACCTGGCTGCGGGCAGCGCCCACCTGCGAGGCGGAGAGGTCGCGCGCGGCATCGGCATCGATCGGGTCGAGCGTGGCCATGACCTGGCCTTCCTCCACCCGCATGCCTTCTTCGATCTTCACTTCGCGAACCTTGCCGGTGATCTTGGCCGAGACCGTGGCCATGCGCCGCGCCACCACGTAGCCGGAGGCATCCAGCACCGAGGCACTGCTGCCGCCGGCGCTGATCGCCACCACCGGTGCGGTGCGCACTTCGACTGCCGGCTTGCGGCCGAACAGGGCCCACGCTCCGGCGCCCAGCAGGAGCAGCACCACGATCACGCTCAATCCGATCCACAGCCCGCGCCGCGAAGGCGGCTCGCGTCCGGCGGGCGACTTGCGGTCGATCTTCAGTTCCTTCAACAGATCAGCAGAAGTGTTCATCATGTACACGTGACGGAGAGTCGGAGCGAATGTGACGGCCCGCTGGATTGGGCGCAAGTTGCCGGAAGTCACCACATGGCGGACAGCGGCCCGCCATCTCGCCGGTACCGCGCTCGTCCTGGCCCCCCAGCGGTGACGGCGCGGCAAGACTACCAGCATCGCTTTGCCACCGGGTCGCGGCCTACCCGTCCGCGGCAACCGGCGCGGCTATGCCGCAATACGCCGGTGCCATGAAATTTGCGCCAGTCGCGGCCCGCGCGTGTGCCGGCTGTCTAGACTGCAGGCCACTCCCGCGGAAACCGCCGATGCCCCTGCTGCGTCTTCTCCTGCTCGCCGGCCTCTGGCTGGCCTGTGTCCCGGCCTTCGCCCAGCAGTTCAAGGTGCTGGTCGCCGCCATCCCCAACAAGTACCACCACGACTACATCCCGGTCGCCAAGCCGCAGTTCGAGCAACTGGCCAAGCGCCACGACTTCGCCCTGACCTGGGACTGGGACGGCCGCGCCTTCGATGGCGACCTGTCGCAATACCAGGCGATCGTCCTGCTCAACAGCCCGGCCAGCGATCTCGACGAAGCGCGCCGCGCCAACTTCCAGAAGTACGTGCGCGCCGGCGGTGGCGTGGTGGCGGTGCACAAGGCTTTTGCGATCAAGAAAGGGGATTGGCCCTGGTATGACCGCATGATCGGCCGATCCTTCCGCACCCATCCGTACTTGCAGACCGCCATGGTCGATGTGGTCGATGCCAGCCATCCGGCTACCGCCGGTCTGCCCAAGCGCTGGCTATGGAGCGATGAGTGGTACGAATACGACCCGCCCTACAGCGACGACCTGCACGTGGTGCTGGAAGTGGACGAGCGCAGCTACGACCCCACCGCGATCTGGCCCGGGCAGGTTGCCACCGGCATGGGTCGCCACCATCCGGTGGCCTGGTACCACGCGTTTGAAGGTGGCCGGGTCTTCGCCACCGCGCTGGGCCATCCGCCGCAGGCCTATGACGATTCGCTCTACCTCGGGCATCTGTATGGCGCGATCTATTGGGCAGCGACTGGACGGGGGATCGACGTAACGCGGTCACCATGACGCCGTGCCCGACGCGATGCCCAAGACTGGACTACGATGCGAGCGCATTGAGTTGGGCGTAGGACCAGGCGGCAACGGCAATGAGTTTTGAAGCCTTACTGCATCAATACCGCGGCGTGCTGGCACTGTTATCGGTGCTGGCCACGGTGAATGTCCTGTTCGCGCATCGCGCGCTGCTGCGTTTGTCGCAGGTGGCGCCAGCGTTGCTCACGGCCGCGGGCATTCGCCGCATCGATTGGTGGCCGCGCTGTGTATGGGGCGTGGCCCGGTTGGGCTTTACCGCCCTGGGAAGGTCGCTGCCGCTGGCCACGCGCCTGCATTTCCAGGGCGTAGCGGTGAGCTATGCGGTGTTGTTGGGGCTGATGGCGCGCGCGCTGGTGGACCTGGCGGCGCTGCTGTAGCTGCAAGCCATAGGCTTCGTTCGTCGGGGCTGAAGCCCCTCCTACAGTGCGCCCCCAGACCTTGCAGGAGGGGCTTCAGCCCCGACCGCCATCCGTCAGATGGCGGCCAGTTCAGCCACCGAAGCGGCCTTCCAGCATCGCCCACGCAGAACGCAGCGCCAGCGCCTCGCCACCGGCCGGGCGGCCCGGCCGGTCGCTGTCGTTCCAGGCATAGACATCCAGGTGCGCCCAGGCCTGGCCAGCCGGTACGAAGCGCTCCAGGTACAAGGCCGCGGTGACGGCGCCGGCCATGCGCGAGCCGGCGTTGGCGAGGTCGGCGACATGGCTGGTGAGATAGCGCAGGTACGGACGCCACAGCGGCATCCTCCAGACCGGGTCGCGGGTGCGCTCGCCGGCATCGATCCAGGCTTGCGCTACCGCATCGTCGTTGGCGAACAGCGCCGGCAGGTCGGGGCCGAGCGCGATGCGCGCAGCGCCGGTGAGGGTGGCGAAGTCGAGGATCAGCGCCGGCTTGGATTCGCTGGCGTAAGCCAACGCGTCGCACAGCACCAGGCGACCCTCGGCGTCGGTGTTGTCCACTTCAACGGTGAGCCCGGTGCGCGTGGTGATCACTTCGCCCGGCCGGAAGGCGTCCGGGCCCACCGCGTTCTCCACCGCCGGGATCAGCAGGGTCAGGCGCACCGGCAGCTGGCGCGCCATCACCAGGCCCGCCAGGGCCAGGGCGTGGGCGGCGCCGCCCATGTCCTTCTTCATGTGGCGCATGCCATCGGCCGGCTTGAGATCCAGGCCACCGGTGTCGAAGCACACGCCCTTGCCGACCAGCACCAGGTGGGGATGCGCTGCATCGCCCCAGTGCAGTTCGATCAGCCGCGGCGCACGGTGCGAGGCGCGGCCGACGGCGTGGATGGTCGGGAAGTTGCGCTGCAGCAGCGACTGGCCGGTGATCACCTCGATCTGCGCGCCGTGTTCTGCGGCGATCTCGCGGGCGGCGGCTTCCAGCTGTTCCGGGCCCATGTCCTCGGTCGGGGTGTTGACCCAGTCACGCACTCGCAGGCAGGCCTGGACCAGGTCGGCCACCGCGGCCGATGGCGTGGCGACCAGCTCGGCGGCCGCACGCGAAGGCTTGCGGTAGCGGCTGAAGCGATAGCTACCCAAGCCCCAGCCCAGTTGCAGCAGTGCCAGCTCGGTGTCGCCCAGGCCCTCGGCCCGCCAGCGACTGCCGGCGGGCAAGCCAAACGGGGCATGCGCATAGGCGTAGGCATCCTCGCGATCGCCAACACCGAGCACCGCACCGGCGAGGCCGTCGTTGCCCGGCAACAACAACACGCTGCCCGGGGCGGCATCGAAGCGCTGCGCCTGCGCCCAGGCCGCCAGCGCGGCCGGTTGCTGCGCCAGCCAGCCGGCCAGCTGGGTGCGGTCGAGGACGTACAACGGCAGGGCCGAGCTGGCGTCGGTGACGAAGCCTTGGGGCAGGTTCATGGCATTTCCTGTGAGCAAGCGCAGGTGGGTGCGCCGGAAGGGAACGAAGGGGCGGGGCTGCCGCTCATGCGGCGCGATGGTCGCGCGCGGCCTGGGCGTCGAGCCAGTCGGCGAGGCCTGAAAGGGTGTCGAACTCGAGGTCAGGCACCTTGTCCGCACGCGGCCAGATCGCCTCGGTGCGGTTGATCCAGCAGGCGCGCAGGCCGGCGTCGAGGGCGCCGAGCACGTCCATTTCGACATGGTCGCCCACATGCAGCACCTCGCCGGGCGCCACTTCCAGGCGGGCGCAGGCGGCGTGGAAGATGCTCGCCTGCGGCTTGGCCGCGCCGTGTTCGCGCGAGCCGAGCTGGAACGCGAAATGGTGGTCCAGGCCGATCCGCGCCAGGTCGGCATTGCCGTTGCTTACCGCTGCCACCGGCACGCGCGCGGCGATGCGGGCCAGGGCGTCGAGCGCATCGGGATAGCACTCGACCTGGTTACGCGCGGCATAGAACACTTCGTAGGCGGGCTCGACCAGGGCGACATCGCCGCCGCTCAACTCGAACGCCTGCTGCAACGTCAGCCGGCGCAATGCGCTGAGGTCGTGGTGCAGGTGCGGGTTGTCGGCAAAGCTGCGTTCGCGCAGCTCGCGCATGCCGGCCAGGTCGAAGCGCGCGGCAGTGGCCGGGCTGTGCACCTGCAGCCAGTCGTGCAGCACCTGATCGATGCGCGCGCCGATTGGCGCGAACGGCCACAGGGTGTCGTCGAGGTCGAGGGTGATGGCGCGGATAGGGAAGCTCACCGGGGCATTTTAGGGCAGATGGTGAGCGCCCGCTGGGCTTGCCTCATTCCAGCAGCCGCGCCCAGCGCTGCGTGCCTTCCAGCCGGCTCACGATCATCTTGATGCACACCAGCAGCGGCACCGCCAGCAGCAGGCCGACCAGGCCCCAGAGCCAGCCGAACAGCATCAGCGCCAGGATCAGCATCAGCGGCGAGATCGCCATGCGCCGGCCCAGGATGATCGGCGTGACCACCTGGCCCTCGATCGTGTGCAGCAACAGGTACAGCGCCGCCGGCAGCGCCGAGGCCGCCGGGCTGTCGAAGGTCACAAAGCCCATCAACAGCATCAACATCACCCCGATCAACGGGCCAACGTAAGGCGCGAAGTTCAGCAGCGCCACCACCGTGCCCCACAGCAGGGCTTCTTGCAGTGGCACGCCGAGTGCGTACAGGATGCCGCCATAGATCATGCCGACCGCGGTGTTGATCAGGCTGATCGTCAGCACGTAGCGCGACACCTCGCGCTCGATCTCCAGCATGATCTCAGTGGTGAAGCGTTGTTGCTGGCGGCTGGGCAGCAAGGCGATGGCATGGCGTTGCAGGTTTTCGCCGTAGACCATGAAAAAGAACGTCAACAGCACCACCGCCAGCACCGAGGCGGCCAGCTTGGGTGCGCGCACCAGGGCGCGGTAGGGATCATCGAGCTGGGTGCGCACGATCTGCACCTGGCGGCCGCTCTCGCCGCCCGCGGCGCGCGCGAAGTTTTCTGCCGCCTGGTTCGCCTGCTGCACCGGCTTGGTGAAGTCACGCACCTCGCGCGAAATCTGCCGCATCTGCGCCGGCGCCTGCTGGAACCAGGCCGCGGCCGGGCCGACCAGCTGCACCGCCAGGGCCACGGTGCCGGCCACGCCGATGACCAGCACCAGCAAGGCGGCCAGGAAGCGCGGCACGTGCAGTTTGCGCAGCACCCGGATGATCGGGTTGCCCACCATCGAGAAGAACGCGGCCAGCATGATCGGCAGGATCACCGTCTGCGCCGCCCACAGGGTGTAGCCAACCGCGAGCACCGCCAACACGATCAGCGAGGCCGGTCCGCGTGGACGCGGGCGCGGCGGTGGCGGCAGCGAGACTTCGGGCTCGGGGGGAGATTCGGGATCGAGTGGAACGGGAGCGGCGGGAACAGGGTCGAGCGGGAAGGGTGGGCTCATGGCGGAAGGCCGGCTGCGGGCAGGCATTATCCGCCGCGGCCGCGTCAACGGCGCGCATGCCCTGGACTGGGGCTGGTCTCAGCGCTCAGAAACTTCAGTGGCCGCTTCGGCAGCGCGCGGCGGCCACGGCGCGATGTCGTCGGCCGGCGTGGCTGGGGCCGGGGTGCCCTGGGCGCGGGGTCCGCTCGTGGGAGCGACGCTGTCTTCGTTGGCCACCGCTTCGGCATTGTCGGCGGCACGCGCGGCGTGGTCGCCGGCGCGTTCGGCCTCGTCGGAGGCTGCTTGCGCCTGCATGGCGGTGAACATGCCCGAGACCGCACTGAACATCTGCACCCAGCGCGTGGCCTGAGAAGCAACGGCGCGGCCCTTGGACGGTTCGAGCTTGCCGGCGATGAAGCCGCTGATCAGCCCGGCCACGACGATGCGCGGCGCAGTCCAGCCTTCGCGCCAGGCCCGCCGCAGGGACGTCCAGTGCACTTCTGTATCGTCGGCGCGACCTTGGACGAGTCGCTCGGCGCGTTCCACGCGATGGCGCAGCTGGCGGAAATTCATGGCGCGGACTCCTCGCGTTCGCGCGCCGCGGTGCTGGCGTGCTGGGCGGTCGGCGGCGGCGGCCCGTCGGCGTCATCTTGCTCGTCGTTCTCGTCGAACAGGCCGAGCCGGCTGAGCTGGCGCCGGGTCGCGTGCATGCCGGTATGGTCGAAGAAGTGCGAGACCCGCCACACCGCCAGGCCGGTCATCGCCAAGCTGACCAGGGCGGTGAAAAACAATGACTGGAACCACGACAGACCCAGGCGCTGGAGCAGGGCGATGATCGCGCCGGTGAGCAGCAGCCAGGACGAAGCGCCGAACACCACGGCGATCCCCGCCCAGGCCAAGCCACGGCCGAAAGCACTGCGGGCCAGCGCCAGGTCCGCCGACACCAGCCGACGCAGCGCGCGGCCGGTGTCGCGCGCCGACCCCAGGGTGGCGCGGCCGGCCGCGTTGACGTGCCGCAGGCTTTCTTCGAGGCCCGGCGGCCGGGGCGTTTCGGCTGCGCCTTCCGGTGGCGTGGGAGCGTCGCTCACGCCGCGCGCTTAGCGCTCGCCGCCGCTGCGGGCCAGCTTGGCGATCACCCAGCCTGCGGCGAAAGCGACGCCGAAGGAAGCCAGCGGGCGTTCGCGGATCAGTTCCGAAGCGCTATCGAGCAGGTCGCGGCCCTTGTCCATCAGCGCGTCCATCTGTTCCTTGGCGGCGGCACCGCCCACTTCGGCGGCGGCCAGCCCGGACAGGGCGCTGTCGCTGAGTTCGGACTTGACGGTGGCCTTGCCCAGGCGCAATTCATCGCCCGCCGCGGTGGCGGCGCTGCGCACGGCATCACCGGCAGCGGAGGCGGCGGTCTTGAGGTGGCCACCGGCTTCGCTGAGGTTGCCCTTGAGCTGATCGGTGTTGGTCGGAACGCTCATCGTTGATCTCCTTGGGGGTCGGTCGGCCTCCGCACGCTGGCGGAGAATGGAGCCTAGCAATAACACCGGCAGGGTGTACGCCGTGTATGAGCACAGGCACACGATGAGGCGTTCATGTCGCCCTTGCCTCGACCCTCAACGCAGGAGCACGTCGTACTGGGCGTTGCCGCGGATGATGCGCAGCACCAGCCGTGCCGGCGGGCGCGAGAAGTTGGCGCGCCAACTGGCCAGGTCGGAGAACTCGCCCGCCGATGCCGCGATCACCACGTCGCCGCCGGCCAGGCCGTTCTGTGCGGCGCGGCTGCCGCGCTTGACCTCGCTGATGAGCACGCCGCTGATGCCCGACTGCCGCAGCGATTCGGGCAGGTCGGTAAAAGTGGCACCTTCCAGGCGCGGATCCAGTGCCGCGCCGCCGGTGGCGCGCGGTTGTTCCTTGAGCACCGCACGCAGCTGCAGCGGCTTGCCGTCGCGGCGCACGTCCAGGGTGACGGTGCTGCCGACCGGCTGCAGGCCCTCGTAGTTGTGCAGCGCTTCGGCGCTGTCCACGCGCTCGCCATTGGCAGCGACCACCACGTCGCCGGGCTGCAGGCCGGCGGCAGCGCCGGCCGAGCCGGGCAACACGCGCGCCACCAGCGCGCCGCGCGCGTTCTCCAGGCCCAGGCCCTGGGCGATCTGCGCGGTGATGTTCTGGGTCTCCAGGCCGAGGGTGCCGCGGATCACCACGCCATTGTTCTTCAGCAACTGCTCGACCACGCTGCGCGCCAGGTTCGAGGGAATCGCCAGGCCCAGGCCGATATTGCCGGCCATGCTGCCTTGCGGGTTGAAGCTGGCGGTGTTGATGCCGACCAGGCGGCCCTGCAGGTCGACCAGGGCGCCACCGGAATTGCCCGGGTTGATCGAGGCATCGGTCTGGATGAAGTTCTGGTAGCCCAGCCCGCGAATGCCGGTGCGGCCCACCGCCGAAACGATGCCGGAGGTCACGGTCTGGGTGAAGCCGAATGGATTGCCGATCGCGACCACGAAGTCGCCCACGCGCAGCTGCGCGCTGTCGGCCAGCTGGATCGCGGTGAGCTTGTCGGCGGGGATGCGGATCAGCGCGATATCGGTGTCGGCATCGGAACCGATGAATTCGGCCTTGACCGTGCGCCCATCGGCGAGCGTCACCTGCACGTCGTCGGCGTTGTCGATGACGTGGTGGTTGGTCAGCACATAGCCTTTGGCCGCGTCGATGATCACGCCCGAGCCCAGCGAGTTGTTGATGCGCTCTTGCGGCACGTCGGGGAACAGGCGACGGAAGAACGGATCGTCGAAGAACGGATTGCGGATACGCACGACCTGCTTGGTATTGACGCTGACCACGGCCGGCATCACCTGCTGCAGCATCGGCGCCAGGCTCGGGACCGGTTGACCGGCAACCGACGCCGGCAACGCGGCAGTGGCCGGCACCAGGCTGGCCATGGGGGCGGGCGCGGCGGGCGCGGCGGGCGCGGCCTCGGCGCGGTTGTCCAGCCATTCGTAGAGGCCGGTTGCGGCGAAAGCACCGAAGGCGGCGGCCAGGGACAGGGTCAGCAGCGTGGGAAGGGGACGCATGGGAGCGAGGTTCCGGGAACGTTTGCGAAGGGAAGCAGGATCGCCCTGCGGACGAAGCTGAACAAGCCTGCCGGCGCGGTTTTTAACGGCCGGTGAAGCCCGGCCCGGGACCGCCCGCCGAACGCAGCGCAAGCCGTTTGACAGCGCCCCGGGGCAGCGCTAGCTTGCGCGCGAAAGCCCAAGATGTTGCGTTTGTGCAAGCTTGAGACCCAACACTTTGGGGGCCGCGTCCTCGCATCCGGTTCATCTACCGCTGTACATCGTCGCGTCAACAACACGCCCGTAGGAGGGCTCATGAGCAACGGCAATGGTGCATCGGCGACGGTTTCCCAGGTCGCTGGAAACATGAAGGAGTCCGCCGTCCACCTGGGCGAGTCGATCGCCCAGACCGCCAGCGAGGCGGTGGCGAGCGTCACCCAGCGCGTGAGCAAGGCGCGCAAGGCGGTGGCCAAGAAGACCGCCAAGGCCGGCAAGGCGGTGAAGAAGCGTATTGCTTCGGCGCGCAAGAAGCTGGAAAGCGCCAGCGCCAATGCCAAGGCCGAAGCGGCCGCGCTGCGCCGCAAGACCGGCAAGAAGGCGGCAAAGAAAACCGCCAAGAAGGCCGCTACGAAGAAATCGGCCGCCACCCGCAAGGTCGCCAAGAAGAGCGCGGTAAAGAAGGCAGCCACGCGCAAGCCGGTCGCCAAGAAGACCGTCGCCAAGAAGGCGGTGGCCAAGAAGGCGGCCACGAAGAAGGTAGCTGCGAAGAAGACGAGCGCAAAAGAGGCCGTCGCCAAGAAAGCCGTCGCCAAGAAGGCAACGGCCCGCAAGGCGCCAATGAAGAAGACCACGGCGCGCAAGACCGCCAAGAAGGCGACGCGCTGAGGATGCCGTGCCCTCTCCCGCCTCGCGGGAGAGGGCGCGTAGCCAGGGCGCTGTGACTCAGTCGCCCAGGGTCAGCAGCGAAGCATTGCCGCCTGCCGCGGTGGTGTTGACCGTCACCACCTTCTCGGTCGCAAAGCGCAGCAGGTAATGCGGGCCACCCGCCTTCGGACCGGTACCCGACAAGCCCTGGCCGCCGAACGGCTGCACGCCGACCACCGCGCCGATCTGGTTGCGATTGACGTACACGTTGCCCACGTTCACCCGCGAAGCAATGCGATCGACAGTCTCGTCGATGCGCGAATGCACGCCCAGCGTCAGGCCGTAACCGGTGGCGTTGATCTGGTCGATGACCGCATCGAGCTGGTCGCTCTTCCAGCGGATCACGTGCAGCACCGGGCCGAATACCTCGCGCTGCAACTGGTCCAGCGACTTCAGCTCATAGGCACGCGGGGCGAAGAAGGTGCCATGGGTGACCGACTCGCCGGCCGGGGCCACCGCAATCAGGCGTGCCTCGCTGTCCATGCGCTTGGCGTGCGCTTCCAGCACCTGCAAGGCATCGGCGTCGATCACCGGGCCAACATCGGTGCACAGCAGGCCGGGATCGCCCACCTTCAGCTCGGCCATGGCGCCGGCGAGCATGGTCATCACCTTATCGGCGATGTCGTCCTGCACGAACAGCACGCGCGCGGCCGAGCAACGCTGGCCGGCGGAAATGAAGGCGCTGGCGATCGCATCCTTCACCACTGCCTCGGGCAATGACGAGGAATCGGCGATAAAGGCGTTCTGGCCGCCGGTCTCGGCAATCAGCACGCCGATGGCGGCATCGCGCGCGGCCATCGTGCGGTTGATTGCACGCGCCGTTTCGGTCGAGCCGGTGAAGGCCACGCCGCTGACGCGCGCATCCTGGGTCAGCGCCGCGCCGACCGTAGCGCCGTCGCCGGGCAGGAACTGCAGCACGGTCTGCGGCACACCGGCTTCGTGCAGCACCTTCACTGCGTGGTAGCCGATCAGGTTGGTCTGCTCGGCCGGCTTGGCGATGACACTGTTGCCGGCCGCCAGGGCCGCGGCAACCTGGCCGAGGAAGATCGCCAGCGGGAAGTTCCACGGGCTGATGCAGACAAACACGCCGCGGCCGTGCAGCTGCAGCTCGTTCGACTCGCCAGTCGGGCCGGGCAGGCGCTCGGGCGCGCCGAACTGGGCACGGGCCTGGCCGGCGTAGTAGCGCAGGAAATCCACTGCCTCGCGCACTTCGGCAACCGCGTCGGGCAAGGTCTTGCCGGCTTCCTTGACGCACAGCGCCATGAACTCCGGCATGCGGGCTTCGAGCAGGTCGGCGGCGTGTTCGAGGATGGTCGCGCGGCTGGCCGCCGGGGTGCGGTTCCAGCCCGGCTGGGCGGCCACGGCATTGGCCAGGGCCTTGTCGACCGTGGTGGCATCGGCCGGTTGCCAATGGCCCACGGTCTGCCGGCGGTCGGTCGGCGAGGTCACCGCCAAGGTGGCGCTGGAAACCACCGCGCCTGGCACCAGCGGCGCGGCTTTCCAGGGCTTCACGGCGGCATTGAGCTGCTCTGCGAGCTGGCGCAGTTCCTGGTCGTTGGCGAGATTGGCGCCCATGGCGTTCTTCCTGTTCTGGTTCTGGCTGCGCAGCAGGTCGGCCGGCAGCGGGATCTTCGGATGCGGGATGGAGGCGAACGAGGACACCGCTTCCACCGGGTCGCGGATCAGCTCTTCGATCGCCACCTTCTCGTCGGTGATGCGATTGACGAAGCTGGAGTTGGCGCCGTTCTCCAGCAGGCGCCGCACCAGGTAGGGCAGCAGGTCTTCGTGCGAGCCGACCGGGGCATAGACGCGGCACGGCAGGCCCAGGCGATCAGCCGGCACCACCTCGGCGTAGAGGTCATCGCCCATGCCGTGCAGCTTCTGGTGCTCGTAGCTGCGGCCGGCACCGGCGTGCGCCTGGGCGAGGGTGCGAACCGCGGCAATGGTGTGCGCGTTGTGGGTGGCGAACATCGGATAGATCGCATCGCCGTGGCCGAACAGGCGCTTGGCGCAGGCCAGGTAGGAAACGTCTGTGTTCTGCTTGCGGGTGAACACCGGGTACCCGGACAGGCCGTCGAGCTGCGCGCGCTTGATCTCCGCATCCCAGTAGGCGCCCTTCACCAGGCGCACCTGCATGCGGCGGCCGCTGCGGCGGGCGAGGTCGGCCAGGTAGTCGATCGTGTACGGGGTGCGCTTCTGGTAGGCCTGCACCACCACGCCGAAACCGTCCCAGCCGGCCAGGGAGGCATCGCCGAACACGCGCTCGATGATGTCCAGCGACAGTTCCAGGCGGTCGGCTTCCTCGGCGTCCACGGTGCAGCCGATGCCGTAGGACTTGGCCAACTGCGCCAGTTCCAGCACGCCCGGCACCAGATCGCGCAGCACGCGTTCGCGCTTGGCGTGCTCGTAGCGCGGATACAGCGCCGAGAGCTTGATCGAAATGCCCG
>DATLJF010000129.1:0-13441 GCA_035539015.1 Stenotrophomonas sp.
CCCGAGGCAGCCGCCGCGGTGCTCGGCGGCGACCTCTCCAGTTTTGCCAACAGCGACTATCGCGTCGCCTGGTCGATGCTGGCGCTGTACCGGGCGTTGGACGACCACCCCCAGACCGAGCGCGCCCGCCTGCAGGCCGAGGCCCTGCGCGGCGAGCGCGTATTGGCCAGCGCACCGTTACTCTAGTGCGCCATCACTGCCAATTGAGGTTGAGCGAGACGCCCACGGTGCGCGGATCGTTGTACACCGCGGCCATGTAGTTCTCGATCACGCCCTTGAGGTTCTTCTCATCGGTAATGTTGCGCGCGAACAACGCCACTTCCCAGGCGCCATAGCCGCCGGTGTAGCCCAGCTTCAAGCCGCCTTCGAAGTTGCCCGAGGCATTGAACTCTTTGCTGTCGTACAGCACGAAGCTGGTGTAGCCCTGCTTGTTCCAGTCGGTGGCAACGAAGAAGGCGCCGCCGTCACTCACCGGGATGTCGTAGCGCGCAGCGATATTGAGGTTGTACTTGGGTGCGTTCGGCAGCGGGTTGCCGTCGATCTGGGCGAAGGTGTTCGCACCCACCTTGAGGGTCGGATCGTTGACCGTACACACCACCACGCCGTTCAACGCGCAGACCTGGGCGTAGACGCGATCGTCCTGGATCTCGCTGTGCAGCCAGCTGGCGCCGGCACTGATGGCCAGGTTCGGGATCGGGCGCCAGTCGATATCGGCCTCGGCGCCGTAGGCGCGCGCCTTGTCGGCGTTGAACAGCACGCCGTTGCCATTGGCGTCGTTGCCGTTGAGCTGGATGTCATCGACGGTGTAGGTGAACCCAGTGAGGTTCAGGCGCAGGCGATTGTCGAACAGGCTGCTCTTGATGCCGGCCTCCCACGACAGGATCGTCTCGGAGTCGGCGGTGGTGAAGTCGGAATTGAACACCGCTGAACGGCCCTGGATGGTCGGGCCGCGAAAGCCACTGGCCACGCGCGCATAGAGGTTGACCTGCGGATTGAGCTCGTACATCGCGCTCAGGTCCCAGCTCGGCTTGGTGTCGGACATTTCCACGTCGGTGCGGCCACGGTAGGTGACCACGCCGGCCGCGGTGTCGGCGGTCTTGAGCAGGCGGGTGCGCTTCTTGTCCTCGGTCTGGCGAAGGCCCGCGGTCAGGGTCAGCGCATCGGTGGCCTTCCAGCTCACCTGGCCGAAGCCCGCCCAGGAGGTGTTGGTGTTGCGCAACCGTACCCAGTTGTTCGGGTTGCGCGCCGCGCCCTGCAGGAACCAGGCGCGCTGGTAGAAGTCGGTGGTATCGCGGCCATCGAACCAGAACGCGCCCACCTGCCATTGCAGGTCGCGTTCGCCGGTGCTGGCCAGGCGCAGTTCCTGGGTCCACTGGTCAAGGTCGCGCACCTGGCCCATCGACTGGCCGTAGCCGTTGGGCACGCCGTTGACGGGAAAGTCAGCCGCGGCGCCGCCGTCGGTATCGCCGCGCGAGTAGCCGGAGGTGGTTTCATAGGCGGTGATCGACGTCAGTTCTACCCCGCCGAAATCATAGGCGGCCTTGATCGAGCCGCCGTAGGTCTTGTACGCCTGCGGGTTGTTGCCCGCTTCGTCGTAGCGCACGCGGTCACGCGCCACGTCGACCTGGTTGGAACCCTTGACGACGGCGTTGCGCAGAAACAGCGTCGAGGTGCCGTCGTAGTCGCGGGCGTGGCCCGAGAACAGCAGTGAGAACTGCTCGCTGGGCTGCAGCAGCAACTGCGCGCGTACGTTGCGGTCGTCGAAGCCGCCCATGGCGTCCTTCCGCGGGCTCACGGTGCCATCGGCACTGGGACCGGCGTAAGCGTTGTCCACGTAATCGTCGCGATGCTGGTACAGCGCCGACAGGCGGAACGACACGACATCGTTGATCGGCCCGCCGAAACCGCCATCCAGGTTGACGCTGTTGTAACTGCCGTAGCTGGCCGACAGGCGACCGCTGTAGTCCTGGCTGGGCTTGATGCTGTCGAACTTGACGATGCCTGCGGTGGTGTTACGGCCGAACAGCGAGCCCTGCGGGCCACGCAACACCTCGACCTGGTCGACGTCATAGACCGGGTTGGACTTGAGCACCACATGTTCGAGGACGACGTCGTCCTGGATGATCGACACCGGCTGCGAGGCGCCGAGGTAGAAGTCGATGTTGCCCAGGCCGCGGATATAGAAGCGCGGGAAGATGCGCCCGGTCGTGGTCTCGGCGTAGAAGCTCGGCACCCGGCCGGACAGCGCCAGCAGCGTGTCGTCGCCGCCAGCGGTGAACTCGCGCATTTGCGCGCCCTGCACTACGCCCACCGAGACGGGCACCTGTTGCAGGTTTTCCTCGCGGCGCTCGGCAGTGACGGTAACCGTGTCCAGCGCGGTGGCGGTGGCGGGCGGCTCGACATCGGCGGCCAGTGCCGGCAGCGAGAGCGATGCGCCCAGCAGCGTGGCGCAGCTGAGCGCCAATGCGCAACGGCGGGGGAACACAGGGCGGGCAGGAACGGGGGTGACGACAGTGAACGTCGAGCGGCGCATCAGCAGGTCCTTGGACAAAGAGGTGACGAATCCTTTCGGCCGCACCAGCCGTGCCAGCACCGGGCCAAGCCCGCCAATCTAGTCGCTCGATATTTCAATCTGTTTGCGGCGGCGCCGCGACTGGCTCGGCTTGTCGGGGCTGGAGCCCCTCCTACGGTGCACCCATGCACTGCCGACGAATGGCGCCGCGACCGATGCCCCGCCGAAACCCGCGTCCGCGCCGGCCACCCGCCAGCGCGGACGCGGGCTGCCGGGCTAGCCGGCCTTCTGCTTCTCCGGTGCGGCCTCGGCCACGCGCACGCCATCGCCGGTGGCAATGCCGTCCGGTGGGTTGTCGATGACGCGGTCTTCGGCCTGCAGGCCCTCGGCGAACTCGACCATGCTGCCGAGGTCGCGGCTGATGCGGACTTCGCGCAGCTGCGCCTTGTCGTGTGCGTCGAGCACCGCCAGGTGCACGCCGCCCTTGCCGACGATCAGCGCGCTGGGCGGCAGGCCGAGCGCGTTGGTGGCGTTGGCCACCTCGAAGCGCACGCTGGCATAGGCGCCCGGCAACAGTTCGCCGGCGGCGTTGTCGACGGCCAGCTGCACCAGCATCGCGCCCGAGCTGCTGTCGATGGCTTGCGACAGTGACTGCACCGTCGCCTCATAGGTCTTGCCCGGGTGCTCGGGGACGACGAGCTCGGCCTTGGTCCCCGGCGCAATGGCGGCGAGTTGGCGTTGCGGCACGCTCACGTATACCCGCAAGCGGCTGAGGTCGGAGACGACGAACAGCTCACTGCCGGTGCTGCTGCCCGTGTTGATCAAGGCGCCGACATCGGTATTGCGCGCGGTGACCACGCCATCGAACGGCGCCACCAATTGCTTGTAGCGTGCCAGCGTCTGCGCGCGTGCCATGTTGGCGCTGAGCGCCTGTGCGGTGGCCGCACGCGATTGGCTGGTCGCGGCGCGTTCTTCGGCATCCTGGCGCGACACCAGGCGCGTATCGACCAGGCGCTGCCAGCGATCAGCCGAGGCCTTGGCAATGGCCGCGTCGCTGCGGGCGCTGGCCAGTTCGGCCTGGGCCTGGCTCAGTTCCTGGTCCAGGTCGGGGGTCTCGATTTCCGCCAGCACCTGGCCCGCCTTCACCGGTTGGCCGATATCGACGTTCCAGCGCTTGAGATAACCGCTGACGCGTGCATAGATCGGCGCACGCGACCACGCTTCCACCCGCCCGGGCAATTCCAGCGCGTCCGCCGGCACCGGCGTGGGGTGGATCACCGCCACCGTTGGCAGGCTGCGTGATTGCGCCCGCGCCTCCAACTGGTGCGCGCGGCTGGCGCGCATGACCAGCCCGGCCACGACCGCGGCGATGACGATGATGAGGGCAATGACCACCGGCAGGCGACGCGGGCGGCGCGCGGCGGACGACGGCGAGGGGGACGGCTGCGACATGTCAGGACACTCCGGCAGCGGGCTGCGGCTGCACGAGGATGGTTTTGCGGGAAGGACGGCCGTGGACCACGCTGAACAACACGGGCACGAACACCAGGGTGGCGAAGGTCGCGCAGACCAGGCCGCCGATGACGGCACGGCCGAGCGGCGCGTTCTGCTCACCGCCCTCGCCCATGCCCAACGCCATCGGCAGCATGCCGATGATCATCGCCAGGGCCGTCATCAGCACCGGGCGGAAGCGCACGAAGCCGGCTTCCAGCGCGGCGGCGTGGGCATCGCCCAGTTCGGCCAGGCGTTCGCGCGCAAAGCTCACCACCAGCACGCTGTTGGCGGTGGCCACGCCCATGCACATGATCGCGCCAGTCAACGCGGGCACCGACAAGGTGGTGTCGGTGAGGAACAACATCCACACGATGCCGGCCAGCGCCGCCGACAGCGCCGAGACGATCACCGCCGGGTCCAGCCACGACTGGAAGTTCACCACGATGAGCAAGTAGATCAGCACGATCGCGCCGAGCAGGCCAAACAGCAGGCCGGAGAACGCCTTGTTCATCGTCTGCACCTGGCCCATCAGCTCGACGTGCGCGCCCTTGGGAACCTGGCTGGCGCTTTCGGCCAACACCTTGCGGATGTCGGCGGCCACCGCGGCCAGGTCGCGGTCTTCGGTGGCGGCGTGGATCTGCACCATCGGCTGGATGTTGTACTGGCTGACCAGCGCCGCAGCAGTAGTGCGGGTGAGCTGGGCCACGCCGCCCAGGGTGGTCTCGGCCGGCCGGGTGCCGTTGCCCACCGGCAGGTTCTGCAGGGCGCTGAGCGAATCGAGCTCTCGCTGCGGTGTCTGCATCACGATCGAGTAGGTGACGCCGTTGGCCGGATTGAGCCAGAAGGTCGGCGCCACCTGGCTGCTGCCGGCCAGGTTCACCACCAGCGAGTTGGTGACATCACGCGTGGTCAGGCCCAGCTGCTGGGCCTGGGTGCGGTCCAGGTCGACATTGAAGCGCGGCGCCCGCTGCGACTGCTGGATGCGCGCATCGGCCACGCCCGGGATAGCACGGATCTTCTTCAACAGGCCCTGCGCGTAGGCGTAGCTGTCGTCGAGCTTGCCGCCGCGAATCTGGATATCGATCGGCGCCGGGGCACCGAAGTTCAGGATCTGGCTGACGATGTCGGCCGGCGGGAACGAGAACGTGGTGTCGGGGAAGCGCTGCGGCAGCACTTCGCGCAGCTTGCGCACGTAGTCGGCGGTCGGCCGGTGGCCTTCGCGCAGGGCGATCTGGAAGTCGCCGTCCTGCGGCCCCATCACGCCGGTGTTGTTGTAGGTGAGGTTGATCGCGCTGGGCGGCAGGCCGATGTTGTCGACCATGGTCTGGATCTCGGCGTCGGGAATCACCTCGCGCACTGCCTGTTCGATCCGGGCGAATCGCGCGGCGGTTTCCTCCACCCGGGTGCCGACCGGCACCCGCACGTGCATCAGCACCTGGCCAGAATCCACCGCGGGGAAGAAGTTGGCGCCGAGGAACGGCACCAACCCGAACGACAGCACCACCACCAGCGCGAAGCCGGCGATGAAGCGGCCGCGATTGGCCAGCGCGGCGGCGAGCAGATCGCGGTAGCCGGCACGAAAGCGCTCGAACCTGGCCTCGAAGCCGCGCTGCAGGCGCACCAGCGGATTGCGCGAGGGCGGCAGCGCCGTGTCGTTGCCATGCAGGTCGGTATGCGGCGCGTGCGGGCGCAGCAGGTACATCGCCATCGTCGGCACCAGGGTGCGCGAGAGGATGAACGAGCACACCATCGCGAAGATGACCGCCTCGGCCATCGGCACGAACAGGTAGCGCGACACGCCTTCCAGGAAGAACATCGGCACGAAGGCAATGCAGATGCACAGCAGCGAGACGAAAGCGGGCATGACGATCTGCTGCGCGCCATCGAGGATGGCGGTCTCCACGTCCTTGCCGTTTTCCAGGTGCCAGTTGACGTTCTCGATGGTCACCGTGGCATCGTCCACCAGGATGCCGATGGCCAGCGCCAGCCCGCCGAGCGTCATCAAGTTCAAGGTCTGGCCGATGGCCGACAGGGCGATGATCGAGCCGAGGATCGACAGCGGGATCGAGATGGCGATGATCACCGTCGAGCGCCAGCTGCCCAGGAACAGCAGGATCATGATGCTGGTCAGTGCAGCGGCGATGGCGCCTTCCATCACCACGCCCTTGATCGCGGCGCGCACGAACAGCGACTGGTCGTTGATCGGCACCACTTGCAGTGCTTCGGGCAACCCGGCCTTGATCTCGTCGAGCTTGGCGCGGATGCCATCGACGATTGCCAGGGTCGAGGCGCGGCCGTTCTTCAATGTGGACATCAGCACCGAGCGGCCACCGTCGACGTGCACGATGTTGGTCTGCGGCGAGTTGCCGTCGTGGACGTCGGCCACATCGCGCAGGTAGACAGTGCTGCCGTCGATCACCTTGACCGGGATCCGGCCGAGGTCCTCGATGGCCGAGGGCGCGCTGTTGAGTTGCAGGGTGTACTCGTAGCTGTCGATCTTCTGCGTGCCGATCGGCGTGAGCACGTTCTGCGCAGCCAGTGCGTTGGCGATGTCCTGCGCCGACAAGCCGCGTGCCTGCAGCGCCTCGGGACGCACATCGATCTGCACCAGGCGTTGCTTGCCGCCATAGGGCAGCGGTAACACCGCGCCGGGTACGGTGATGAGCTGGGTGCGCACCGAATTGGTGGCGATATCCGACAGGGTCTGCTCGCTCAGGCCCTTGCCCGACAGCGCCAGCTGCAGGATCGGCACGGTGGCGGCGTTGTAGTTGAGGATCACCGGCGGCTGGATGCCCGCCGGCATCTGCCGCAATGCCAGCTGCGAGGATGCGGTGATCTGCGCGTTGGCGACCGCGATATCCACGCCCGGCTGGAAGTACACCTTGATGACGCTGATGCCGGGATAGGTGTTGGCCTCGATGTGCTCGACATCGTTGACCGTGGTGCTGAGCAGGCGCTGGAACTGCGAGGACACGCGCCCGGCCATTTCATCGGGCGGAAGACCGGTGTAGGTCCAGGCGATCGCGATCACCGGGATGTCGATCTCCGGGAAGATGTCGGTGGGCGTGCGCAGGGCCGCCAGGACGCCGCCGATCAGGATCAGCACCGCCATCACCACGAAGGTATAGGGCCGCCGCAGGGCGACCCGTACGGCCTCCATCAGCATGTGGGCACTCCGCGGCAAACAGCGGCGCACCCGGACAGCAACGGGCAACACGGGAACAGAACGGACATGGGGGAACGCACTCTGCATTCCTGCCGTCACCAGGAAGCGGCGGCAGGCGGTGGGGGGTTTGGAACCAGCCCGGCCGGAATCCGACAGGGATGACGCGAACAGCCGCAGGCGCGCCCTCCCGGTGCGCCACCCCGCAATCTAGCGGGGCGGAGTCCTGCGATTACACAACTTCCATCGAATGGGCCGATGAACCGGATTCATCAATGCGCAGAGATACGCCTGTAGGGCGACAGCTTCCCGTACTGAAAGTCATGGTGGGGCCAGGCGGGACCAAGCCGCCGGACTCGGCAAAGCCGTTTTGGAGCCCTGTAGGAGGGCTTCAGCCCCGATCGGCGAAGTCGCGATCCCACGGCTGGCCGTCGCGGCTGAAGCCGCTCCTACAGGGGCACCCGGGCGGGGTTGGCTAGGCTGCTACCGGCAGCGCCGCGGCGGGCGACCTGCCGCCTTGGGAGGGAAACAGCAGCGCCATGGCGACAGCGGCCAGGCCTACGCCCATCGCACCGAGGTACATCCAGGTGTAGCTGCCGTAGCGGTCGAACAACCAGCCGCCCACCCACGGCCCCAGCGCCATGCCCAGCCCAGACAGCAAACTGGCCGCGCCGAAGACCCTGCCCAGGATGCGCGCCGGGAATGCTTGCCGGGCCAGCGAGGCATACAGCGGCATGGTGCCGCCGTAGGCCATGCCAAACACCAGCGCGACCGCGTAGAAACCGGCCAGCCGCTCGACCGCGAGGTAGGCCGCGGCCGCGAATGCTTGCAGCAGCAGCCCGGCCACCAGCACCGGCTTGGCCCCGAGGCGGTCGGCGGCGAGCCCGAACAGCAAGCGTCCGCCCAGGCCGGCGGCGCCCTCCATGCTGTAGATGGTCACCGCGGCGGTAACCGGCAATCCGCAGCCCATCGCATAGCTGACGGTGTGGAAGATCGGCCCGGAATGGGCAGCGCAGCAGGCGAAGAAGGTCAGGCCCAGCACCAGGAAGGCGCGCGAGCGCAGTGCCTGGCCGAGATTCATCGGGGCGCCGCCGCTGTCGCCCACCTCCGCCTGGCCGGCGGCGGCGCCCGGGGAGGCGCGCAGGAACCAGGTCGCCGGCAAGGTCAAAGCCCAGGCGAGCACGCCGATGATCTGCAGGGTGACGCGCCAGTCGTACTGGGTGATGAGCGAGGCGACCAGGGGCGACAAGGTCAATGGCGCCACGCCGACACCGGCCGAGACCAGGGACACGGCGAGATTGCGACGGCGCTCGAACGAAGCGGCGGTGGCGGCGATGATCGGAGTAAAGAAGCTGGCCATCGCCACGCCCATGAGCGGGCCGAAAGCGAGCTGGAACTGCAGCAGCGTGCGCGCCTGGCTGGCCAGCAGGCAGGCCAGGCCCAGCAGCAAGGCACCGGCGAAGACCACCGGGCGCGGGCCGAAGCGGTCGCTCAACGCGCCCCACCCGAACGCGGCCAGGCCGGCGGCCAGGAACGCCAGCGTCATCGCCATCGACAGCCCGCCGCGCGACCAGCCGGTGTCAGCGCTCATCGGCGCCAGCAGTACCGCGAGCGAAAAGACCACGCCGATGCCGACGCAGCCGATCAGCGCGCCGGAGGCAACCAGGGGCCAGTTATGGTCGATCGGGGGAGCGGCGCGTGCTGGCATGGGTCAGGCCTGGCTCGGGGACTATGGAAGCGACGAATCGACGGGGCGTGGATCGACACCGGCAAGGCCCGCCGGGGCTGAAGCCTCTCCCACAGTGCGCCTGGCCAACACTGCAGCAGGGGCTCCAGCCCGTCAGCTCCCAGCAACAGCAAGCCGGGCCGCTCGGGTACAGTGCCCGCACTTCCGCAAGGCGCCCGCCATGTCCATCGTCCTCACCGCCTTCGCCCGCCTGCGCCTGTTCCCGCGCGAGGCCCGCCGCAACACGGTGCAGGACTGCACCCCGGAGCAATTCGAGCAGCGGCTCAACGACCAGGCGCCGATCGCCGTGCTCGACGGCTACGCGCCGTTCTGCAAGCTGCACGTCCACCGCAACTGGACCTCCACCCGCTGCCTCACCGTGCCCATCACCGACGCCAACCGCCACCAGCTGCATACGGCCTACGAGGCGCGCAGCCGCGAGGAGCTGCCGGTGCTGGTGCGGTGGTTCGAGGGCGTGCAAGCGCCGGTGGCCAACTACCTGCTGCCGATCCTCTACAGCCGCGAGCAGCTGGCGCGCGAAGGCACGGCGATCGATGCCGACTGGGGCATCGTCGGCTGCCTGTACACGGCCGAGCCGGAAGAGATCCCGATGGCGCCGATCACGATGATGCGCAACGCCCTCGGGGTAGACGAGGGCGGCTCGGGCGTGGCGCTGGACCGCGAGGCCTACCGCCGCAGCGTGGCATTCTGGGAACGCAACGCCAACTGGCGGCCATGAGTGCGGCCATCGGCAACGTGCTTCACCCCAGCATCTGCCGCACCTGGTGCAGCAACTCGTTGAGGCTGAAGGGCTTGGGCAGCAGCGCCATGCCGTGGTCGAGGAACTGCTGGCGCTGCGCCGCGCCTTCGGTATAGCCGGTCACGAACAGCACCGGCAGGTCCGGACGCAATTCGCGCGCCTCGTCGGCCAAGGCGCGGCCGTTCATTCCTGGCAGGCCGACATCGGACAACAACAGGTCGATGCGGCTGTCGTGGCGCAATTCGTACAACGCGTCCTGGGCGTTGGTGGCGTCCACCACCTCGTAGCCGGCCTCGACCAGCACTTCATGGATCATCAGGCGCACGACGTCGGTGTCGTCCACCAACAGCACCCGCTCGGAACGGCCGCGTGGCGCATGCTCCGGCGTCGGTGCGGCCGCCGGCTCCGGCACGTCGCCGCGCGGCAACAACAGCTCGACCTCGGTCCCGTGCCCCGGCTCGCTGACGATACGCACCAGGCCACCGGACTGGCGGGCGAAACCGTAGGTCATCGACAGCCCCAGCCCGGTGCCCTCGCCTTGCGGCTTGGTGGTGAAGAACGGTTCGAACACCTTGGCCAGCACGTCCGGCTCGATCCCGCTGCCGTTGTCGATGACCTTGACGCTCACGTAGGGGCCATCGGCCAGTTCCGGCTCGCGCAGGAAATCGACCGCCTCGCCGCGAATACGGATCGCGCCCTGGCCGTCGAGCGCATCGCGAGCATTGATCACCAGATTGAGGATGACGTTCTCGAACTGGTTGGGATCGGCCACGGCAACGAGCGTCTGCTCGCCCAGTTCGAACTCCAGCTCGATGTTCTCGCCGATCGAGCGCCGCAACATGTCTTCCAGCGAGCGCACCCGCAACGACAGGTCGAAGGCCTGCGGGTCCAGCGACTGCTTGCGGGCGAACGCGAGCATGCGCTGGGTCAATGCGGCGGCGCGATGGGCCGAGCCGCTGGCAATCTCGGCGTAGCGCGGCACCTTCTCCAGGCGTCCGCTGTCGACCGAGAGCGTGATCATGTCCAGCCCGGAAATGATGCTGGTCAGGAGGTTGTTGAAGTCGTGCGCGATACCGCCGGTGAGCTTGCCGAGCGCGTCCATCTTCTGCGCCTGCATCAACTCGTGCTCGGTACGTTCGCGTTCGGCAATCTGGTGCGCCAGTTCGATGTTGGCGCTATTCAGTTCCTGCCGGTGTTCGCGCTCGCGCTTGTGGTGCTCGGTGACGTCCTCGATGAACAGCAGGCCCTGGTCGGGTTCGCGATACGGGGTGAGGCGCCATTCGGTCATGCGGGTGCCGGCGGGCGTGGCCAGCAGGAACGTGCCGCTCCAGCGCGCGCGGCTGACCAGCGCCTGGCGCAGCGCCTCGAGCATCGCCGGCTGGTCGCCGAAGCGTGCCTGCAGCATGGTCGGCGCATGGCGGGTATCGACCAGCTTGGCGAAGGCGGCGTTGGCATCGTGCACGTGCAGCGAGGCATCGACCACGGCGATGGGCGCGCCGATGTTCTCGAAGATGTCGCGAAAGCGCGCCTCGCTCGCGCGCAAGGCTTCTTCGCTGCGGCGCACCCGCAGCAGTGTGCGCAACGTGGCCAGGAGCACGTCCGGGTCCACCGGATGGATCAGGTAGGCGTCGGCGCCGGCATCCAGCCCGGTGATCATGTCGCCAGTGGCGATCGAGGCGGCCGACACATGCACCACCGGCAGCAAGCGAGTGCGAACATCGGCGCGCAGTTGCCGCACCACGTCGAAACCGCTCATGTCAGGCAGGTTGACGTCGAGCACGAGCGCGGCGAAATCCTGTGTCGCCAACAAGGCCAGCCCTTCGGTACCCGTGCCTGCCTCTTCCACCTCGAAGCGGTGGTGTTCGAGCACGCGGCGCACGGCGTAGCGGGTGGCGGCGTTATCGTCGACCACCAGGATGCGGGTGTTATCGGCCATCGATCGCCTCTACCGCGCCATCGGCCAGCTTCAGGGGCAGCACCACGTAGAACTCCGAGCCTTCGCCGAGCACGCTATTGACGCCTACCCGGCCGCCCAGCAGTTCGGCAAAGCGCCGGCACAGCGACAGGCCCAGGCCGGTGCCACGCAGGCGCTTCTGCAAGGGCGTGTCGACCTGGACGAAATCCTCGAACAACTGGGGCAGCATTTCCTGTGGAATGCCGATGCCGGTGTCGTGCACGGAGAAGCGCACTTCGCCCTCGCCTTCGGGCTGCGTCGAGACGCGGACATGGCCGTGGGGCGTGAACTTCAGCGCGTTGGAAATGAAGTTGCGCAGGATCTGCGCCAGCTTCTTGTCGTCGGTGTAGAGCATCGGCAGCGGCGGCGGATCTTCGAACACCAGGTCCACCTGCTTGCCTTCGATCAGCGGACGGAACATGCCGCGCAGCGCCGCGAACAGGTCCATCAGGTCGAACCAGGCCGGCGAGATGGTGATCCGCCCGGCCTCGATCTTGGCCAGGTCCAGCAGGTCGTCGACCATCTCGCGCAGTTCCATCGCTGCGGCGCTGACAAACCGCACCTGCTTGCGCTGGCCGTCGCTGAGCGGGCCGTCCATGCCGTCGTCGAGCAGCCGGGTCATGCTCAGGATCGAGCCTAGCGGGGTGCGGAACTCATGGCTCATGTAGGACAGGAACCGGCTCTTCAACTCGGACACTTCGCGCAGCTGTTCGGCCTGCTGGTCGAGCTCGGCATACAGGGCGAGCACGCCCTGGTTGGTTTCCTCGAGTTCGGCGTGCAAGGCGGCGTTCTCGGCGCGCAGGCTGTCCAGTTCCTGGTCCTTGTTGTCGGTGAGGTTCATCCCAGTGCTCCCAGACGGACGATGACGATGCCGGCATCGTCGCGGCCCCTGTCGAAATCTCTTTGCAGCAGCGCCGCGATCACTGCCGGATGGCGCTGGAACAGCCCGGGGTAGTCGCGCAGGTTCCAGCGCGCCTGCAGGCCGTCGCTGTGCATGATCAAAAGATTGCCCGGATCGACGTGAAGATCGAATGCCTGGGCCTTGCGGTACTGCACCCCGACGATGCCGGGGTGCGAGGCCAGGCCACGCGAGCCGCCGCCGTCGTGGACGGTGGCGGAAATGTTGCCGATGCCGGCGAACTCGAGGCGGCCGTCGCTCATGTCGATGCAGGCCACCGCCGCCGCGCCGCCGCGGCTGCCCATCATGCCGGCGTGCAGGCGGGCGATCAGATCGGTGGCGCCGCCGAGACCGGCGCGCGCCACCGCCGCCACTCCCGCCTGGGCGGCCTCGGTGGCTGGGACGCCGTGGCCTAGGCCATCGATCATCGTCACCGCCGCGCGCCGGCCATCACCGGTCAGGTGCCAGGCATCGCCGCACGCCAGCTCGTGGCGCATCGGCAGGCGCAGGGCGCCGTAGGCGAGATCGACGTCGGCGGCGGCCTGCTCGGCATAGACGCGCGCCAGCACGATGGCGCCGCGGCCGTCGGCCCAGGTTTCCAGCACCCGGGCCTGGCGCTGGATCGCGCCCAACCCCAATCCCTGGGTGCCGCCAGTGGAATAGCCATCGGGCAGGCACTCGGACAGGACGAAGCCGGGGCCGCGGTCGAGCGTGCACAGCTCCACGCCCAGCGCGCCACCGCGCCCGACCACCAGCGACAAGTGCATCAGCCCGCCGCCGCCATGGTTGATGACATTGGTGGCCAACTCGGTCGCCGCCAGCGCCACGCGGCCGCCATCGGTCTGGTCGAAGCCGCATTGCTCGGCCAGCGCCAACGCCTCGCGCCTGGCCTGGCCGACCTGGGTGACTTCCTCGATCGGCACGCGACGGGTCA
>DATLJF010000130.1:0-2666 GCA_035539015.1 Stenotrophomonas sp.
CGCCGGCAAGCTGGAGCCGCTGCTGGCCGGCCAGGCGCCGGAGGCCCAGGCATGAGCGCGACGGGCGGCGACGACAGCGACCGCGTGCGTGAATTCACCGAGTTCCGCCAGCGCATGAACCAGCGCATCCTGGGCGAGCCGAACCAGGTGGTACGGCGCTTCTTCGCCCTGGATACCCAGACCTACCAGGCCGGCGCCCTGGATGTGAAGACCAAGGAGCTGCTCGGCCTGGTCGCCTCGATGGTGCTGCGCTGCGACGACTGCATCAGCTACCACGTGGCCCAGTGCAAGGAAGCCGGCGTAACCCGGGAAGAGTTCTTCGAGACCTTCTCGGTCGGCCTGGTGGTGGGCGGCTCGATCGTGATCCCGCACCTGCGCCGCGCCGTGGATTTCCTGGACCAACTGGAAGGCGGCGGCGCCGCCCCGGCCGAGCACAGCCACGGCTAAGCCGCCCTGCCGCGCCCCCGTCGACCAAAGTCGGTTTGGGGGCTGCGGCCGCGATCGGGCATAATTCCACCACTGGCATTCGCATGCGCACGGTGCCTTCCCGGCAGCCGGCGCTTTTCCGTCTTCAATGACGCATCCCCCCGTTCGGAATTCCACTCTTATGACGCAGACAATCACGGTCATCCGCGGCGACGGCATCGGCCCGGAGATCATGGACGCCACCTTGCAGGTGCTCGACGCGCTGCAGGCCGGCCTGACCTACGAATTCGCCGACGCTGGCCTGGTCGCGCTGGAAAAGCACGGCGACCTGCTGCCGGAAAGCACCCTGGCCTCGATCGCCAAGAACAAGGTGGCGCTGAAGAGCCCGCTGACCACGCCAGTGGGCGAGGGCTTCAGCTCGATCAACGTGGCCATGCGCCGCAAGTTCGACCTGTACGCCAACGTGCGCCCGGCCAAGTCGTTCCCGAACACCAAGTCGCGCTTCTCCGATGGCGTGGACCTGATCACCGTGCGCGAGAACACCGAGGGCGCCTACCTGAGCGAAGGCCAGACGGTGTCCGAAGACGGCGAGACCGCGTTCTCCGGTACCCGTGTTACCCGCAAGGGCTCCGAGCGCATCGTGCGCTATGCCTTCGACCTGGCGCGCGCCACCGGCCGCAAGAAGGTCACCGCGGTGCACAAGGCCAACATCATCAAGTCGACCTCGGGCCTGTTCCTGAAGGTGGCGCGTGATGTCGCCGCGCAGTACCCGGAGATCGAGTTCCAGGAAATGATCGTCGACAACACCTGCATGCAGCTGGTGATGCGTCCGGAACAGTTCGACATCATCGTCACCACCAACCTGTTCGGCGACATCATCTCGGACCTGTGTGCCGGCCTGGTTGGCGGCCTCGGCCTGGCGCCGGGCGCCAATATCGGCACCGATGTGGCGATCTTCGAAGCCGTGCACGGCTCGGCGCCGGACATCGCCGGGCAGGGCAAGGCCAACCCGTGCGCGCTGCTGCTGGGCGCGGCGCAGATGCTGGACCACATCGGCCAGCCGCAGAACGCCGAGCGCCTGCGCAACGCGATCGTGGCCACGCTGGAAGCGAAGGATTCGCTGACCCCGGACTTGGGCGGCAGCGGCAACACCATGGGCTTTGCCCAGGCGATCGCCAGCCGGCTGTAAGCGGCCGGCTCGCGGCAAACGAAAAGGGCGCCTTGCGGCGCCCTTTTTTGTGTCTCCCGTAGACGGGAAACGAGCTTAGTTGCGCGACTGCAGCTTCGACAGCAGGCGCAGGAATTCCAGGTACAGCCACACCAGCGTCACCATCAGGCCGAAGGCGCCGTACCACTCCATGTACTTGGGCGCGCGCTGGGCCACGCCGGACTCGATGAAGTCGAAGTCCAGCACCAGGTTGAGCGCGGCGATGACCACCACGAACAGGCTGAAGCCGATGCCGATGATGCCCGAGTCGTGGATGTACGGCATGTTCACGCCGAACAGGTTGAGCACGATCGTGGCCAGGTACACCAGCGCAATGCCGCCGGTGGCGGCCATCACGCCGAGCTTGAAATTCTCGGTGGCCTTGATCCAGCCGCTGCGATAGGCGAACAGCAGGGCGAACAAGGTGCCGAATGTCAGCAGGACCGCCTGGAACACGATGCCGTTGAAGCGTGCCTCGAACACCGCCGAGATCGCGCCGAGGAAGAAGCCTTCGACGATGGCGTAGAGCGGGGCGGTGACCGGCGCCCACTGCATCTTGAAGATGGTGACCATGGCCAGGATGAAGCCGCCGATCGCCCCGCCCAACATGTAGAGCTTGGCGGCCGGCAGGACCTCGCCGGTGGGCGCGATGGTCTGGCTCCAGGCGAAGGCCGCGGTGAGCACGGCCAGCAACAACAGCACGCCGGTCTTGTTGACGGTGCCGTTGAGGGTCATCGCATCGGCATCGCGGCGGACGACGCTGCCGCTGGCCAGGTCGAGGAAGGTGGATTCCTTGAGCGCGGGGTTGCCACTACGGAACATGGGGCGGTCTCCTTGAGGTGTTTGCGGCCGTCATGGCCGTCGGGTGCGTTGGATGGCATCAGCATAGCCGATGCCGGCCACGCCCCCGGGTGGCACCCTTCCAACATTGACAGTGGTGACCGCTTGTCCCGACAATGCGCGATCCCCGCGCCATTGGCGCCGGGTCTCGTGTGAGTCCACCGGGGTATAGCGCAGTCTGGTAGCGCGCCTG
>DATLJF010000131.1:0-8089 GCA_035539015.1 Stenotrophomonas sp.
CCGAGATTTCCGGCAACGTCATCGACGTCTGCCCGGTCGGTGCGCTGACCAACAAGGTGTTCCAGTTCCGCGCCCGTCCGTGGGAGCTGGCCGCGCGCGAGTCGCTCGGCTACCACGACGCGATGGGCTCGAACCTGTTCCTGCACGTGCGTCGCGGCGAAGTGCTGCGCGTGGTGCCGCGCGAGAACGAACGGGTCAACGAGTGCTGGCTGTCGGACCGCGACCGCTACTCGCACCAGGGCCTGTACAGCGCCGACCGTGCGGTCAAGCCGCTGAAGAAGGTCAATGGCGAGTGGGTGGAAGTGAGCTGGGCCGAAGGCCTGGCCGCCGCCGGCGAGATCCTCAAGGCGCAGTCGGGCGATGAACTCGGCGTGCTGGTGCACCCGGCCACCTCGAACGAAGAGGGCGAGCTGCTGGCGCGCCTGGCTTCGGGCCTGGGCAGCGGCAACCTCGACCACCGCATTTTCAATCGCGACTTCTCCGACGCCGCCGTTGCCGAACCGTTCGCCGTGCCGCTGGCCGAGATCGAACAGGCCGACGTGGTGGTGATCGTCGGCAGCAACGTGCGCCACGAGCTGCCGCTGCTGCATGCGCGCCTGCGCAAGGCGCAGACCCGCAACGGCGCCAAGATCCACGCCGTCAACCCGGTCGACTTCGACTTCGCCTTCGGCCTGGCGGGCAAGCAGGTGGTGGCGTTGTCGCAGTTCGCCTCGGCGCTGTCCGATGCCTCGCTGCGCGATGCCGTCAAGGGCGCTGCCCGTGCCGTGGTGATCGTCGGTGGGCTGGTCGAGAACCACCCGCAAGCCGCCACGCTGCGCGCTGCGGTGCGCGATTTCGCCAACGCCACCGGCGCTGCGCTGTGCCGTATTCCGCAGGGCGCCAACGCCGTCGGCCTGGCCCAGCAGGGCGTGCTGCCGGTCGCGCGTGACGCCGCCGCGATGCTGGCGCAGCCGCGTTCGGCCTACGTGATCTACGGTATCGAGCCGGGCCTGGACTTTGCCGACGCCGCCGCCGCGCGCGCCGCGCTGCATGGCGCCAAGGTCGTGGCCTTCAGCCAGTTCGCCTGTGCCTCGACCCGCGATGTCGCCGACGTGATCCTGCCGATCGGTGCGCTGCCGGAGATCGATGCCTCGCTCACCAATCTCGACGGTCGCGTGCAGGTCGCCAAGGCTGGCGGCAAGTTGCCGGTCGAGGCGCGCGAGGGCTGGCGCGTACTGCGTGCCCTCGGTGGCGAGCTCGGCCTGGGCGGTTTCGAATTCACCGACCTGGCCGGCCTGCGCGCCGGTCTCCAGGGCCGTGCGGTGACGCCGAGCGTTTCGGCGCAGCCGGCACCGGCAGGCGAGGGCCTGGAAGTGGCCGCCACCGCCGCGATCTACCGCACCGATGCGGTGGTCCGTCGCGCGCCCGCGCTGCAGGCCCATCCGCTCAATGCCGCCCCGAGCGTCACCCTGAGCCCGGAGCAGGCAGCGCAGCTGCAAGTGGCCGCGGGCCAGATGGTCAAGGTCGGCACCGCCGCCGGTAAGGCGACGTTGCCGGTGGTCCTGGACAAGCGGGTTGCCGCGGGCACGGTCTGGATTGAATCCGGCCATGGCGCTACCGCGCCGCTCGGCGCCGGCCGCGTAACGGTGGTGGCTGCATGAACGAGATGCTGTTGAACTTGGTCGACCCGCTGCACCAGTGGCTCGTTGGCCTGGGCGATATCGGCGTGGTGCTGTGGATCATCGCCAAGATCCTGGTGATCGCGGTGCCGGTGATCATCGCCGTGGCCTTCTACGTGGTGTGGGAGCGCAAGCTGATCGGCTGGATGCACGTACGCCATGGGCCGATGTACGTCGGCATGGGCATCTTCCAGGCCTTCGCCGACGTGTTCAAACTCCTGTTCAAGGAGATCGTGCAGCCGACCAACACGCACAAGGCGTTGTTCGTGATCGCGCCGCTGATCACGTTGGCGCCGGCCTTCGCCGCCTGGGCGGTGGTGCCGTTCGACGCCAAGCTGGTGCTGTCCAATGCCAACGTCGGCCTGTTGTACCTGCTGGCGATGACCTCGCTGGGCGTGTACGGCATCATCCTGGCCGGCTGGGCATCGAACTCGAAGTACGCCTTCCTCGGCGCGATGCGTTCGGCCGCGCAGGTGGTCAGCTATGAAATCGCGATGGGCTTCGCCCTGGTCGGGGTGATGATCGCCGCGCAGAGCGTCAACCTGAGCGCGATCGTGATGGCGCAGGCCGGCAACTCCGGCTTCTTCGACTGGTTCCTGGTGCCGCTGTTCCCGCTGTTCATCGTCTACTGGGTGTCCGGCGTGGCCGAGACCAACCGCGCCCCGTTCGACGTGGTGGAAGGCGAATCGGAAATCGTCGCCGGCCACATGGTGGAGTACTCGGGCGGTGCGTTCGCGCTGTTCTTCCTGGCCGAGTACGCCAACATGATCCTGGTCAGCTTCCTGATCTCGATCTTCTTCCTCGGTGGCTGGTTGAGCCCGATCCAGGGCTGGGTCACGGCCGACGTGTCGCCGTGGGTCAACTGGCTGTGGACCGGCGGCTGGCCGTGGCTGCTGCTGAAGGTGTTCTTCTTCGCCAGCGCCTACATCTGGTTCCGGGCCTCGTTCCCGCGCTACCGCTATGACCAGATCATGCGGCTGGGCTGGAAGATCTTCATTCCGCTGACGATCTTGTGGATCGCAGTGACCGCGGTGATGGTGTTTTACGGCGTGATCCAGAAGGGCGTGTAACTGATGAACAAGATCACCCACTACTTCAAGAGCCTGCTGCTCCTCGAGCTGCTCGGCGGCCTGTGGCTGACGCTGAAGTACACCTTCAAGCCGAAGTACACCGTGATGTATCCGATGGAGAAGTTCCCGCAGTCGCCGCGCTTCCGTGGCCTGCACGCGCTGCGCCGCTATCCCAACGGGGAAGAGCGCTGCATCGCCTGCAAGCTGTGCGAGGCGGTGTGCCCGGCGCTGGCCATCACCATCGACTCGGCCAAGCGCGAGGACGGCAGCCGCCGCACCACGCGCTACGACATCGACCTGTTCAAGTGCATCTTCTGCGGCTTCTGCGAAGAGAGCTGCCCGGTCGACTCGATCGTCGAGACGCATATCCTCGAATACCACTTCGAGAACCGTGGCGAGAACATCGTCACCAAGCCGCAGCTGCTGGCCCTGGGCGACCGTCTCGAATCCGAGATCGCCGAGCGCCGCGCCGCCGACGCCGCCTTCCGCTGAGGTCATGATGGACTGGGTCAATATCGCTTTCTGGGCCTTCTCCGCAGTCGCGGTGGTCGCCGCCGGCGGCGTGATCAGCGTACGCAACCCGGTGTACGCCGTGCTGTGCCTGATCCTGACGTTCTTCTCCATCGCCTGCGTGTGGCTGTTGGTGGGTGCCGAATTCCTCGGCGTCACCCTGGTGCTGGTCTACGTCGGCGCGGTGATGGTGCTGTTCCTGTTCGTGGTGATGATGCTGGACATCGACACCAGCCGCCTGCGCGAGGGCTGGGTGAAGTACCTGCCGGTCGGCGTGATCGTCGCGGTGGTGATGTTCGTGCAGATGGTCGTGCTGATCGGCGTCAAGTCGCGGTCGGCCGCGCCGCTGCCGGCCGACAACGCCGCCGCGCTCGCCGCCGACACCTCCAACCTGACCTGGCTGGCGCGCACGCTGTTCACTGAGTTCCTGCTGCCGTTCGAGTTCGCCGCGGTGATCCTGACCGTGGCGGTCATCGCCGCGGTGATGCTGACGCTGCGCAAGCGCACCGGCACCAAGACCCAGGACCCCTCGGCACAGACCCGCGTCAAGGCCAGCGACCGCGTGCGCATCGTGAAGATGTCCGCGGTCAAGCCGGTGGCCCCGGCAGCGGCCGGCAACGCTGATGCCGGTTCCACCCCGGAGGCAAATTCGTGATCACTCTTGGCCACCTGCTGGGCCTGGGCGCGGTGCTGTTCTGCATCAGCCTTGCCGGCATCTTCCTCAACCGCAAGAACGTCATCGTGCTGCTGATGTCGATCGAGCTGCTGCTGCTTTCGGTCAACATCAACTTCGTGGCGTTCTCGCGCCAGCTGGGCGATCCGGCGGGGCAGCTGTTCGTGTTCTTCATCCTGACCGTTGCCGCCGCCGAAGCCGCGATTGGCCTGGCGATCCTGGTGACCCTGTTCCGCACGCGCCGCACGATCAATGTGGCCGAAGTCGATTCGCTGAAGGGCTGACCCGAAGATGGAAATCACACTCTCCAAGGGCCTGCTCATCGCGGTGGTGCTCGCACCGCTGGTAGGCAGCATCATTGCCGGCCTGTTCGGCCGGCAGGTGGGCCGCAAGGGCGCCCAGTACGTCACCATCCTCGGCGTGGCGATCAGCTGCGCGCTGTCGTGCTGGACGCTGTACCAGCTGGTGGCGCAGGGCGCCTCGCCGTTCAACCAGAACCTGTACACCTTCTTCGAGGTGGGCAACTACTCGGCCCACATCGGCTTCATGATCGACAAGCTGACGGCGATGATGATGGTCGTGGTGACCTTCGTCTCGCTGCTGGTGCACGTGTACACCATCGGCTACATGGCCGAGGACCCGGGCTACCAGCGCTTCTTCAGCTACATCTCGCTGTTCACCTTCTCGATGCTCACCCTGGTGATGAGCAACAACTTCCTGCAGCTGTTCTTCGGCTGGGAAGCGGTGGGCCTGGTGTCGTACCTGCTGATCGGTTTCTGGTTCAAGCGCCCGACCGCGGTGTTCGCCAACATGAAGGCGTTCCTGGTCAATCGCGTCGGCGACTTCGGCTTCATCCTCGGTATCGCCGCGGTGCTGTGGGTGTTCGGCACCCTGGATTATTCGGTGGTGTTCGCCAACGCCGGCATGCTCGGCGACCCGCGCGCGGCGATCCAGCTGTGGGACGGCTCGCTCGACCTGTTCGGCCAGCACTACGCGCTGCTCAGCCAGCCGGTGGTGTGGTCGGTGGCCACGCTGATCTGCATCTGCCTGTTCATCGGCGCGATGGGCAAGTCGGCGCAGGTGCCGCTGCACGTGTGGCTGCCCGATTCGATGGAAGGCCCGACTCCGATCTCGGCGCTGATCCACGCCGCGACCATGGTGACCGCCGGCATCTTCATGGTGGCGCGCATGTCGCCGCTGTTCGAGCTGTCGGAAACCGCGCTGAACTTCGTGCTGTTCGTCGGCGCCACCACCGCGTTCTTCACCGGCCTGATCGGCATCGTGCAGAACGACATCAAGCGCGTGGTTGCGTATTCGACCCTGTCGCAGCTGGGCTACATGACCGTCGCGCTGGGCGTGTCGGCGTACTCGGCGGCGGTGTTCCACCTGATGACCCACGCCTTCTTCAAGGCGCTGCTGTTCCTGGCGGCCGGCTCGGTGATCATCGGCATGCACCACGAGCAGGACATGCGCAAGATGGGCGGCCTGCGCAAGTACATGCCGATCACCTACTGGACCAGCGTCATCGGCACCCTGGCCCTGGTCGGCACCCCGTTCTTCTCCGGCTTCTACTCGAAGGACACGATCATCGAGGCGGCCGAGATCCACGCCCACCATGCCAACAACTGGGTAGCCACCTACGGTTACTGGGCGGTGCTGGGCGGCGTGCTGGTCACCAGCTTCTACAGCTTCCGCCTGCTGTTCATGACCTTCCACGGCAAGGAGCGCTTCCGTGACGCCCACGCGCACCACGATGCGCACGGCGCCCACGTCCATGGCGATGCCGAGCATACCGACGCCGAGGCACAGGTCCACGCGCACGATGACCATGGCCACGACGACCATGGCCACGGCCATGGCGCGCACGAGCCGCACGAGTCGCCGTGGGTGGTGACCCTGCCGCTGATCCTGCTGGCGATCCCCTCGATTGCGATCGGTTTCATCACCTCCGGCCCGATGCTGTTCGGCACCGACTGGATGGGCAACCGTGCGGTCGAGGCGGTGAAGGGGCAGGCCACCACGTTCTTCACCGGCGTGATCGACTTCGTCGTCCCGGCACACGACACCGTGGCCGAAGTGGGCGAGGAGTTCTGGCATGGCCCGGTCGAATACGCCACGCATGGCATGAGCGCCTGGCCGTTCTGGCTGACCCTGGCCGGCTTCCTGCTGGCGGCCCTGATGTACCTGTGGAAGCCCGACCTGGCCGCCAAGGCACGCAAGACCTTTGCCTGGCCGGTGCGGATCCTTGAAGAGAAATACGGTTTCGACAAGCTCTGGATCAACGGCTTCGCTGGCGGTGGCATCCGCCTGGGCAAGGTGTCCCGCGCGATCGACACGCATGTGGTCGACGGCGCGGTGGTCAACGGTTCGGCCCGCGTGGTCGACCTGGCCGCCCACCTGCTGCGTCGCACGCAGTCCGGTTTCCTCTACCACTACGCCTTCGCCATGATCATCGGGCTCATCGCCCTGCTGATGGTCGTGATGTATGTGTGGCGTTGACCTGTACGGATAAGAAGACGTGTCGAACTGGCCCCTACTGAGTGTCCTGATCTGGCTGCCGACCATTGGCGGAGCCTTGATCCTAGCCCTGCGCAACGCCCAGGCCGCCCGCTGGGCGTCCCTGCTGGTTGCGGTGTTGACCCTGCTCATCAGCCTGCCGCTGCTGAGCGGGTATGACACCGGCAACGACGCGCTGCAGTTCGTCGAACAGCATGCGTGGATTCCCGCGTACAGCATCGGCTACAACCTCGGCGTTGACGGCATCGCCATCGCGCTGATCGTGCTGACCACGCTGGTCACGGTGCTGGCGCTGGTCGGCGCCTGGGGCGTGATCGACAAGCGTGTCAACCAGTACGTGGCGGCCTTCCTGATCCTGGAAGGCGTCACCGTCGGCATCTTCGCCGCGACCGACGCGATGCTGTTCTACGTGTTCTTCGAGGCGATGCTGATCCCGATGTTCCTGATCATCGGTGTCTGGGGCGGCCCGCGCCGCATCTACGCCGCGATCAAGTTCTTCCTCTACACCTTCCTCGGCTCGGTGCTGATGCTGGTGGCGCTGATCTACCTGTACCTGAAGGGGGGCAGCTTCCAGCTGGCCGACCTCTATGCGATGCAGCTGACGGCCCGGGAACAGACCTGGATCTTCTTCGCCTTCCTGATCGCCTTTGCGGTCAAGGTGCCGATGTTCCCGGTCCACACCTGGTTGCCGGACGCACACGTCGAAGCGCCGACCGCCGGTTCGGTGATCCTGGCGGCCATTGCGCTGAAGATCGGTGGCTATGGCTTCCTGCGCTTCAACCTGCCGATCGTGCCCGACGCCAGCCACCACTTCGCCTGGGTGGTGATCGCGCTGTCGCTGATCGCGGTGATCTACGTCGGCCTGGTCGCCCTGGTGCAGGATGACATGAAGAAGCTGGTGGCCTATTCGTCGATCGCGCACATGGGCTTCGTCACCCTCGGCACTTTCATCGCCTTCACCCTGGTGCGCGACTACGGCAGCGTCGATGCCGCCCGCTTGGGCCTGCAGGGTGCGATGGTGCAGATGGTTTCGCACGGCTTCGTGTCCGGCGCGATGTTTACCTGCATCGGCGTGCTCTACGACCGCATGCATACCCGCCGCATCGCCGACTACGGCGGCGTGGTCAACGTGATGCCGTGGTTCGCCACCTTCGCGATGCTGTTCTACATGGCCAATGCCGGCTTGCCGGGCACCAGCGGCTTCGTCGGCGAGTTCATGGTCATCATGGCCAGCTTCCAGAAGCATCCGTTCATCGCCTTCGGCGCCGCCACCACGCTGGTGATCACCGCCGCCTACACGCTGTGGCTGTACAAGCGCGTGTTCTTCGGCGAGGTCGCCAACGCCCATGTGGCCGAGCTCAAGGACATCAATGGCCGCGAGACCTTCGTGCTGAGCGTGTTCGCCGCCGGCGTGCTGGCGCTGGGCATCTATCCCAAGCCGCTGACCGACCTGATGGAACCGGCGATCGCCAAGCTCGCCACCCAGATCGCCGTGAGCAAGCTGTAATCGCGCCGAAAGAATTGAAACAGGAATGATGATGACCACGCCAACGCCCCTGACGTTGACCACCGCCGACCTGGCACCGCTCGCGCCCGAGCTGGTGTTGATCGGCGGCGCCTTCGCCCTGCTGATGATCGACTTGTTCGTCAGCCAGCGGCAC
>DATLJF010000132.1:0-6481 GCA_035539015.1 Stenotrophomonas sp.
ATCGGCGCCGATGCGCAGGTCCGCATCGAACTGGCGGCCTTCATTGACGAGGCGGGCGTTGACGATAAGCGTTGCGGTCATGGCGGGTTTCCTGAGCAGCGGCAAGTGGGGCGGGCGTCGGGTACCGGGTCGAAGCCGCCCGGGTGGAAGGGGTGGCAGCGGGCCAGGCGGCGCGCGGCCAGCCAGCTGCCGCGCACGGCACCGTGCCTGGCCAGCGCGGTCATGGCGTATTCCGAGCAACTGGGCGCAAAGCGGCAGCGTGGCCCCAGTAGCGGGCTGATGAAGCGCTTGTACACGCGCAGCAGGGCGATGAGCAGGTGGGCGATCACGGTCTTCATGATATGACAACCGCCTTAATGCGATGTTGCCCCTCCCCGTTGGGTACGTTATAAAGGCCCGCTTTCCCGGGCCCCGGGGGAACCAAGGAAGAGCGTTTCGTGGCTGCTAAAAAACCTGCAAAGAAGGCCGTCAAGGCCGCCAAGAAAACTGCCAAGCCTGTTGCGAAGAAGGCGGCGGTGAAGACCGCTGCCAAGCCGGTCGCCAAGGCTGCCAAGTCGGCCGCCAAGAAGCCGGCTGCCAAGCCGCCGGTGGCCAAGACGGCGGCCGCGAAAAAGGCTGCTCCCGCCAAGAAGGCCGTGGTCGCCAAGAAGGCGGCGGCGGTCAAGACGCCCGTGAAGAAAACGGCTGCCAAGCCTGCGCCGAAGCCGGTCGCCAAGCAGGCGGCCAAGGTGCCGGCCAGCAAGGCGCCGGTGCCCAAGCAGGCGACCAAGGCGGTCGCCAAGCCTGCTCCCAAGCAGGCGGTCAAACCTGTCTCTCCCCCCGCACCGAAGACGGCTGCAAAGCCGGCTCCGGCCAAGACTGTTCCGGTCAAGCCCGCTTCCCAGCCTGCTTCCGCCCCGGCCGCCAAGGCGACCGCAGCGAAGCCGGCGGGGCAGGCTTCGGCCCCGCAAATCAAGAATCCCGTGCCTGTTTCGAAATCCTCAGCAAAGACCCCCACCAAGACTGAATCTCCGGCCAAGCCGGCCGTGACGCGCCCGATTGGCAAGGTTGCCGTGGCCGTCGTCTCCCGGCCCGCATCCCCCGCACCGCGGACGAAGTACAAGATCGTGGAATACAAGACCGACGAGGCCACTGGCCGCCCGATCCTGCCGAAGGGCTACAAGCCTTCGCCGGAAGAGGAATACATGAACGCGCTGCAGCAGGAATATTTCCGCCAGCGTCTGCAGCAGTGGCGCAATGATCTGGTCGAGGAATCGAAGCAGACCATTGAAAATCTGCGCGAGGAAGTGCGCGACATCGGCGACGAGGCCGAGCGTGCGACGCGCGAGACGGAAAATTCGCTGGAACTGCGTACGCGCGATCGTTACCGCAAGTTGATCGGCAAGATCGACAGTACGTTGAAGCGCCTGGAGGCCGGTGATTACGGCTACTGCGTGGATACGGGCGAGGAGATCGGCCTGGAACGGCTGGAGGCGCGCTTGACGGCTGAGCGTACTATCGATGCGCAGGAGCGCTGGGAACATTTGCAGAAGCAGCAGGGCGATTGATTCGCTGCTGAATTTTGTTCCGAAAAGAACCCGCCGATTGGCGGGTTTTTTTTGGGGGGGGCGCGTAGAGCTATCGGACTTTTTGTTTTTACGTGCGGCGTTCGGGGCCGTGCCCTTGCCCCGGGGGACGCCAAATACTGCATCCTGCGTGTCTCCTTGGGCGACGTCCATGTCGCCCAACGCCCCCGGGGCAAGGCCACGGCCCCAAACGCCCGAGGGTGGGCCGCATTTGTGTGGGGGGAGTTGCCCTCATCCGCCGCTGTCGCGGCACCTTCTCCCTGAGGGAGAAGGACGGCATGCATTTTTGAAACTGCAATGAATCGCCGACAGCGCCTGCTGTCCTTCTCCCATTGCGGGAGAAGGTGGCCCGACAGGGCCGGATGAGGGCGCTTTTCTCTCTCCCCACAAACCAGGCTGATCTGTCGGGTGGCCGGGGGCAGACCCTGTTCGGGACAATTGGCGACATGGATGTCGCCCTATCGGCTACGCATTTCCCTAGCCGTTGCGACGGCATCACTTCCTTAACGGCGGACACGTTGAGGGGGCGCGGATGGGTTCACGGCGTGTCCCGAACAGGCTCTGCCCCCGGCCACCGCACGTAAAAATCAAACAACAAAACCCAAAAACCCTACAACTCCCGCAAATCCAACCGCCGCAACTTAGGCGCCTTGAATGCAGTAATCCCCACCACCCCCAACGTAACGCACCCCCCCAGCACCACCGCCGGCACCAGCCCGATCAACCGCGCCATCGTGCCGTCATAAAACGCGCCCAGCTCGTTTGACGAACCGATGAAGATGCCGTTGATCGCCGACACGCGGCCACGCATCTCATCGGGCGTGGCCAGTTGCAGGATCGTCGAGCGCACGACCACGGAAACGCCGTCGCACATGCCGTAGGCCAGCAGGATCGCTGCCGATAGCCAGAAGTGCCGCGAGAGGCCGAAGGCGATCGTGCACAGGCCGAAGCCGGCGACGGCCAATAGCAGTACGCGGCCGGCGTTGTGTTGCAGCGGCCGCCGCGCTAGCCACACGCCCACCACGATCGAGCCCAGGGCCGGGGCGCCGCGCAGGATGCCCAGGCCTTCGGGGCCGTAGTGGAGGATGTCGTGGATGAAGGCGGGCAGCATCGAGACGGCGCCGCCCAGCAGTACCGAGAACATGTCCAGCGCCATTGCGCCAAGCATGATCTGGTTGGAGAAGACGAAGCGCGCGCCTTCGGCGATGCTGCGCAGGATCGGTGCGCGGCCGGCCGGGTTGGTGGGTTCTTCCACCCGCAGCGCGAGCAGGGCCGCCATGGCGACCAGCGCGATCACCGCGGCGGTGGCGTAGGCCAGTCCCTTGCCGCCCCAACCGACCAATACGCCGCCCAGGGCCGGGCCGATCACCATGCCGGTCTGGAACACCACGCTGCCGATGCTGGCGCCGCGCGCGTAGGCGGCGCGGGGCAGGGTGCGGGCGAACAGGGCGTTGTAGACCGGCGACAGGAACGAGCGCGCCGCGCCGGTCAGGGCGATGGCCGCGTAGATCGGCCACACGCCCTTGAAGGGTATCCAGCCCAGCGCAACGGCCATCAACACGCAGGCGGTCGCGACCAGGCCGAGGCTGGCGATGGCGCCCAGGCGGCGCCGCGGCAGGTGGTCGACCAGGTAACCGGCAAATGGGGCGATGCAGAAGTACGGCAGGATTTCCGCCAGTCCCACCAGGCCGAGCGAGAATGGGTCGCGGGTGATCTCGTAGATGTGCCAACCCACGGTCACCGCGACGATCTGGTAGGACAGCATCGCGCAGATGCGATGGCCCAGTACCAGGGCAAATCCGGGGTGGGAGAGCAGGGTGCGCAGGCCTGGGTCGGGAGTGGCCGGCGGCCCGGCGCTCACTGCTGGGCCTGTGCGGTGTCGCGGATGAAGGCCAGCATCGCCGCCACGCCGTTGCTGCGGGTCGGCGAGAGGTGCCGCGACAGGCCGATGTCGGCGATGTAGCTGGGCTCGGTGGCGAGGATCTCGGCCGCACTGCGCCCGGAATAGACGCGCAACGCCAGGTAGATCAGGCCCGATACGATGGCCGAATCGCTGATGGCATGGAAATCCAGCCGCTGCGCGTTGCCCTCCGGCACGATCCAGACCATCGACTGGCAGCCGTGCAGGCGGTGTTCCTCGGTCTTCCACTGTTCCGGGAACGGCGGCAGCTTGCGGCCGAGGTCGATCAGATATTGGTAGCGCTCGGACCAGTCGCCGAAGAAGGAAAACTCTTCGGCGATGGCGGCCTGCGCTTCGGCGGCGGTGGCTTCGAACGGGAATGGGGTGGGGGAGGCAGTCATGGCTTCTTCTTTGATGCGGTGAGTCCGATGGGCGCCGGCTAAGCGCGCTTTCTCACCCAACGTACGCCTTGCGGCGTGTCTTCCAGGATCACGCCTTCGGCGGCGAGTTGCTCGCGCAGGGCGTCGGCCCTGGCGAAGTCGCGCGCCTGCTTGGCAGCGCCACGTTCGTCCACCAGCGCCTGGATGCGGGCGTCGTCGTCACTGTCGCCGCCGCCGCTGCCCAGCCATCGCGCCGGATCCTGCTGCAACAGGCCCAGGGCCAGGCCAGCGCCCAGCAGTTCGGCTTTGAGTTGCGCACGCGCCGCGGGATCGCCGGCCTTGCGGGCTTCGCCTGCGATGCGCGCCAGCTCGGCCATGGCCTGCGGCGTGTTGAGGTCATCGTCCAGGGCCGCCTCGACGCTGGCAGGAATCTGCGCCACGGCCTGTACATCGGCCAGATCGCGCAAGGTGCCGTAGAGCCGGTCCAGGGTGCGGATCGACTGTTCGATCAGGGCATCGGACCATTCCAGCGGCTGCCGGTAGTGGGCCGACAACAATGCATAACGCAGCGCTTCGGGCGGATGCTTGCGCACCAGGTCGTGCACGCGCTCGATATTGCCCACCGACTTGCTCATCTTGGCGCCGCCGAAGTTGAGCATGCCGTTGTGCAGCCAGAACCGTGCGAACGGCGCGCCGCCGTGCGCGCATTCGCTCTGCGCAATCTCGTTCTCGTGGTGCGGGAACTGCAGATCGACGCCGCCGGCATGGATGTCGATGGTCTCGCCCAGGTGGGCGGCGGCCATGGCCGAGCATTCAATGTGCCAGCCCGGCCGGCCACGGCCCCAGGGCGAATCCCAGCCCGGCAGGTCATCGCTGGAAGGCTTCCACAACACGAAATCGCCGGGATCACGCTTGTAGGGTGCCACTTCGACCCGCGCGCCAGCCAGCATTTCCTCCGGATCGCGGCGCGAAAGCTTGCCGTAGCCGGGGAAGGTGGACACGGCAAACAGCACGTGGCCTTCGGCCGCATAGGCGTGGCCGCGTTCGATCAGCTGTTCGATCATCGCCACCATTTGCGGGATGTGCGCGGTGGCGTCGGGCTGGATGTTCTGCGGGGTCACGCCCAGGGCCGCCATGTCCTCGCGGTAGGCGGCGGCGAAGCGGTCGGTGATCGCCGAGATCGGCACGCCCTGTTCGCGCGCGGCCTGGTTGATCTTGTCGTCGACGTCGGTGATGTTGCGCGCGTAGCGCAGCGCGCCGTAGCGGCGCAGCAGCAGGTCGGCGAGCACGCCGAACACCACCGGGCCACGGGCGTTGCCAATGTGCACGTAGTTGTAGACGGTGGGCCCGCACAAATACATGGTCGGGCAGGCGGGGTCGAGGGGCGCGAACGGTTCGACCCGCCGCGTCAGGTTGTTGTGGAGGCGCAGGCTCATCGGCATCGGGGGTAGGTAAGCAGGTGGATTCTAGCCGTTGCAGCGCTTGCCCAGGTGCCGCAATGCGCCCATTCGTATCCGGATGGGTTATGTTCAGCCGCCGGGCCGGCGAGGTCCATACACTTGACCCACGCTTCCGAAGCCCGCTGGTGCTGATGCGCTTCCCCTTCCTGCCGCCATTGATCTGCCTGCTGGGCTGGCATGCCTTGCCTGCCGGGGCGGCCGATCTGGAAGGCGATGCCCGTAATCGCGTGGTCGTCATCGAGAACGTCAAGCTCGATTACGCCCAGGTGCTCAACGTTGAGCCGGTCTACCAGACCCTGCGCGCGACTCGAACCGAGGAGCAATGCGACCCGCCGCCGGCTGGCAGCGGCGAGCCGCCGGCCGGCGAAGGTTCCCAGGAAGGCGGGCGGGTGTCGCGGATGATGGACTCGGTCAAGGAAGTCTTCAGCCGCCGCCACGACACCGTGGTGCCGGCGCCGGCGCCCACCAGCACCCGCCGCAACTGCCGGGTGGTCGAAGTAGGCCGCGAGTTCCGCCGGCCCATCGCCTATGACGTGGACTACGTCTACAAGGGCACCAAGTACCGTTCGCGCCTGCCGGAAGACCCCGGCAACCGGCTGCGGATCCGGGTTTCGGTCACGCCGTATATTCCTGACGCGATCGTCCAGCCGCCAAGGTGATGGCCGCCCTTGCGCCCTCCCGCCGCGCGTGCGACGATAATTGTCTTATGCAGATCAACGACGCCCAGCTCGGTACCAGCGCCGCCCGGATGGCCTCCGGCATGACCTCGCGCGCGCGCCGACCGGAACCCCACATTTTCGCTGGGTAACCCGGAGCGTCGTGCTGTCCGTTCTGAAAACCCAGCCTGAGGCTGGGTTTTTTCGTTTTCGCGTTCTGAAAAGTTTCAATCGCAAGATTCCCTCCACCGTCGCGCACCGCGCAAAGCCGCAACAAAGGATCGATCGATGTCCCTGAAGCACTTCCTGAACACCCAGGATTGGCGCCGTGCCGAACTCGACGCGCTGTTGACCCAGGCCGCGCTGTTCAAGCGCAACAAGCTCGGCAGCGAGCTCAAGGGCAAGTCGATCGCGCTGGTGTTCTTTAATCCGTCGATGCGCACGCGCACCAGTTTCGAGCTCGGCGCGTTCCAGCTCGGCGGCCATGCGGTGGTGCTGCAGCCAGGCAAGGACGCCTGGC
>DATLJF010000133.1:0-6730 GCA_035539015.1 Stenotrophomonas sp.
CAGGGGACCATCGAGTCCTTCGACCAGTTCGTGGTGCTGCTGCGTAATACCGTCAGCCAGATGGTTTACAAGCACGCCATCTCCACCGTGGTGCCGGCACGCAATGTCCGCGTCGGGCCGGGCGGTGGCTACGTGCAGTCCAATGAAGATCAACAGGCGGAAGATGAAGTCGAGTAATACCGGAGTAATGCGTGTTTGACCGCTCGAAGAAGGGCGAACACGCGCTGTTGATCCAGACCCACGCCGGTGGGCCTGCCGAAGAGGATGTGCTCGAGGAATTCGTGGACCTGGCCAAGTCGGCCGGTGCTACCGTGGCCGCGACCGTCACCGCGAAGATCGACAAGCCCAGCCCAAAGACCTTGATCGGCAGCGGCAAGGTGGAGGAGGTCAGGGCAGCGGCCGACGCCACCGGCGCCGACCTGATCCTGGTCAACCATGCGCTCTCGCCGGTGCAGGAACGCAACCTGGAGAAGCTCCTGCAGCGGCGCGTGCTCGACCGCACCGGGCTGATCCTGGACATCTTCGCCCAGCGCGCCCACAGCCACGAAGGCAAGCTGCAGGTCGAGCTCGCCCAGCTGCGCCACATGGCCACGCGCCTGGTGCGCGGCTGGACCCACCTTGAGCGCCAGCGCGGTGGCTCGATCGGCCTGCGCGGCCCCGGCGAAACCCAGCTGGAAACCGACCGCCGCCTGCTGCAGAAGCGGGTGGAGCAGCTGCAGAAGCGGCTGGAGAAGGTCGAGGTCCAACGCACCCAGATGCGTCGCGCGCGGGTCCGCAGCGAGCTGCCGCGCATCGCCCTGGTGGGCTATACCAACGCCGGCAAGTCGACGCTGTTCAACGCCCTGACCGGCGCCGAGGCCTATGCCGCCGACCAGCTGTTCGCCACCCTGGACCCGACCGTGCGGCGCATCGCGCTGCCGGGTGGCAACGTGATCCTGGCCGACACCGTCGGCTTCGTCCGCGACCTGCCGCATGAGCTGGTGGCCGCGTTCCGCTCGACCTTGTCCGAGGCGCGCGAGGCCGACATGCTGCTGCACGTAGTCGACGCCGCCGATCCGCTGCGCGAAGACCGCATCCGCCAGGTCGACGAGGTGCTGCAGGCCGTCGGTGCCGGTGAGCTGCCGCAGCTGCTGGTGTTCAACAAGATCGACCGGATCGAGGGCGCGGACGTACGCCACGATGGCCAGGACGGCGTGCCCGACGAGGCCCGGCGCGAGCGCGTGTGGATCTCCGCACGCGATGGCCGCGGCCTGGAACTGCTGCAGCGCGTGCTCGGCCAGCGGCTGGGCCTGCAGCACGTGACCGGCAGCCTGCGCCTGCCGCCTTCGGCCGGCCGGCTGCGCTCGCGTCTGCATGCCCTGGAAGTCGTGCAGGGCGAACGTGCCGACGAGGATGGCTGGTTGCTCGAGGTGGATATTCCCATCGCCGAGGCCGAGCGCCTGGCCGCCGAACCCGATGGCGCGCCGATCCGCGCGCTGCTGCCGACGGCCCCGCTGGAAGAGTGGATGCTGCCCGAACAGCCGTAATCGCGAAGGCGACAACCTCGTCCGTTTCAGCTAAAAAGACCGTATCCCCCCGATCCTGATCACCATGAGTCCGACCGACGCCGAACTGCGGCAGCTTTCCGAGCGGCTGGGAGACCAGCTGCTGGGGGCGCGTGAGCGCCTGGTCACCGCCGAGAGCTGCACCGGCGGCTGGATCGCCAAGGCGGTCACCGATATCGCTGGCTCTTCGGCATGGTTCGACTGCGGCATGGCCGCCTACAGCTACGAGGCCAAGCAGGCGCTGCTCGGCGTGCGTCCGCAAACCCTGGAAGTGCACGGCGCGGTCAGCCGCGAGACGGTGATCGAGATGGTCTCCGGCGCGCTGGTCAACTCCGGTGCCAGCATTGCCGTGGCGGTCACCGGCATTGCCGGGCCGGGCGGTGGCAGCGAGGACAAACCCGTCGGCACGGTGTGGATCGGCTGGAAGCGCCGCGGTGGTTACGCCAAGGCCGAGGTGTTCCATTTCGATGGCGACCGCGATGATGTGCGCCGGCAGACCGTGGCCGCCGCGCTGCGCGGCCTGGGCGCGCTGCTGTGAAGCGTGCGCGCCGGTCCGGTCGTCGAGACGGGAGCGCGCGCTGATGTGGGAAGCACTGGGTACCGTGCGCGATCTGGGGCGGATGCAGGAAATCGCCTCGGTCCTGATCCGCTATGGCTTTGGCGATGTCGTGCGCCGGATCGGCCTGGCCGAATGGCTCGAACGCGCCGGGCGCCTGCTGCACTGGCACGACCCCGGCGACAAGCTGCGCATGTCCGCCGCCACCCGCGTGCGACGCGCGATGGAAGAACTCGGGCCCACCTTCGTCAAGCTCGGCCAGGTGATGGCCACCCGCGTCGACCTGCTGCCGCCGGACTGGATCGCCGAGTTGAGCGAGTTGCAGAACGCGGTGCCGGCGCTGCCGTTCGCGCAGGTGCGCGCGCAGTTGGTGGCCGACCTCGGAGCCGAGCCGGAGGCGGTGTTCGCGCGACTGGACGAACAGCCGCTGGCCGCTGCTTCACTGGCGCAGACCCACCGGGCATGGCTGGAGGACGGCCGCGCGGTGGTACTGAAGATCCGCCGGCCCGGGATCGGCGAGACCATCGAGGCGGACCTGCGCCTGCTGGCGCGGCTGGCCGAGGTGGTCGAATCGCAACTGCCAGACCTGCAACGCTACCGGCCGGCCGAGGTGGTGCGGCAATTCACCGCCTCGTTGCGTCGCGAGCTGGATTTCGCCGCCGAATGCCGGCACGCCGAGAAGATTGCCAGCCATTTCGCCGGGCATCCGGAGATCCTCATTCCGCAGGTGCACTGGCAGTGGACCTGCGCCTCGCTCAACGTGCAGGACTTCGTCGACGGCATTCCCGGCCGCGACCTCGCCGGGGTGGATGCCGCCGGCCTGGACCGGGCCGAACTGGCGCGCCGCGGGGCCAGCATCGTGCTGAAGATGGTGCTGGAAGACGGCTATTTCCACGCCGACCCGCACCCCGGCAACATTTTCTACCTGCGTGATGGCCGTATCGGCGTGATCGATTTCGGCATGGTCGGCCGCCTGACCGAGGCGCGCCGGTTCCAGATTGCGCGGTTACTGCATGGTGCGGTCGAGCACGATGCCGAGGCGGTCACCGACGTGCTGCTGGCCTGGGCCGATGGTGGCCTGGACGTGGACGAGGGACGGCTGCAGACCGATGTCGGCTTGTTCGTCGAACAGTATCGCGGGGTGCCGTTGAAGGACCTGCGCATCGGCCAGATGCTGGGCGACATCACCGGCATCCTGCGCGATCACTCGCTGGTGTTGCCCGCGGACCTGGCGCTGATGATCAAGGCGTTTCTGACCCTGGAAGGGATGGGGCGCCAGCTGGATCCGGATTTCGACATGGCCAGCGAGGCGCGGCCGTTCCTGCAACGGGCAATGCTGCAGCGGTACTCGCCCGGGCAACTGTGGCAGCGCGGCCGTCGGGGCATGGGCGGGCTGCTCGACCTGGCCGGCGAGCTGCCGCGCGACCTGCGCCGGCTGCTGCAGGCGGCCAAGCGCGGGCGCCTGCAGCTGCGGGTCGAGACCGAGGCGCTGAAGGGCTTCGGCGACCAGGTCAATCGCGCGGCCAACCGGCTGACCATGGGCATTGTCACCGCGGCGCTGATCATTGGCTCGTCGATCGTGATGAACAGCGTTGGCGGGGTGTCCAGCCGCTGGTTGCTGGCCATCGGGGTGGCCGGATTCGTCGGCGCGGTGCTGTGCGGGATGTGGATCCTGTTCGCGATCTGGCGCAGTCGCTAGCCCGGCGGCGAAAGGAGTTGCGCGACCCGGGCGTTAGTAGTAATACTACTAACCATGGAACTCACCGACACCCAGCAAGCCATCCTGGTCATGATCGCCGAGCGCATCGAAGGCGAGGGCGCACCGCCCTCACAGGCGGAGATCGCCCGCGCCTTCGGCTTCAAGGGCGTGCGTGCGGCGCAATACCACCTCGAGGCACTGGAGCAGGCCGGGGCGATCCGGCGGGTGCCGGGGCAGGCGCGCGGGATTCGCCTGGTGTCCAAGGCGGCTGATCCCGCCGCGCCGGCCGCCAATGAGGAATTGGCCGTGCGCAGCGATGACGTGCTGCGGCTGCCGGTGCTCGGGCGGGTGGCGGCGGGCCTGCCGATCGGCGCGGACATCGGTTCGGAAGACTTCGTGGTGCTGGACCGGGTGTTCTTTTCGCCGGCGCCGGACTACCTGCTCAAGGTGCAGGGCGATTCGATGATCGACGAGGGCATCTTCGACGGCGATCTGATCGGCGTGCACCGCACTCGCGATGCGCGCTCGGGCCAGATCGTGGTGGCGCGGATCGACGAGGAAATCACGGTCAAGCTGCTGAAGATCGGCAAGGACCGCATCCGCTTGCTGCCGCGCAACCCGGACTATGCCCCGATCGAGGTGCTGCCGGACCAGGAGTTCGCCATCGAGGGCCTGTACTGCGGGCTATTGAGGCCGAATCGTTGAGGCGGTGCCCGAGCCGGTGCGGCGTGGTTTCCCGATGCGCCGGCGCGGTCTGCACCGCTGTTGCCCGTCTCCCAATAAAAATAAATTGATCGCCTCGCCAGCAGTCTCAGCCTGTGCGATACGCGACGCCTACATTGACGCCATTCCGAAATATCACTGACGAGGACACCCAGATGGACGAGAACAAGAAGCGCGCCCTTTCCGCCGCCCTGAGCCAGATCGAGAAGCAGTTCGGCAAGGGTTCGGTGATGCGCATGGGCGACCGGGTCATCGAGGCCGTCGAAGTCATCCCGACCGGTTCGTTGATGCTGGACATCGCCCTGGGCATCGGCGGCCTGCCGAAGGGTCGTGTCGTCGAGATCTACGGACCGGAGTCCTCGGGCAAGACCACCCTGACCCTGCAGGCCATTGCCGAGTGCCAGAAGAAGGGCGGCACCGCGGCCTTCATCGACGCCGAGCATGCGCTGGATCCGATCTACGCCGCCAAGCTCGGCGTCAACGTCGACGACCTGCTGCTGTCGCAGCCCGATACCGGCGAGCAGGCGCTGGAAATCGCCGACATGCTGGTGCGCTCCGGTTCGGTCGACATCGTCGTGGTCGACTCGGTGGCCGCCTTGACCCCGAAGGCCGAAATCGAAGGCGAGATGGGCGACCAGTTGCCGGGCCTGCAGGCTCGCCTGATGAGCCAGGCGCTGCGCAAGCTGACCGGCAATATCAAGCGTTCCAACACGCTGGTGGTCTTCATCAACCAGCTGCGCATGAAGATCGGCGTGATGATGCCGGGCCAGAGCCCGGAAGTGACCACCGGCGGCAATGCGCTGAAGTTCTATGCCTCGGTGCGCCTGGACATCCGCCGGATCGGCGCGATCAAGAAGGGCGACGAGATCATCGGTAACCAGACCAAGATCAAGGTCGTCAAGAACAAGCTGGCGCCTCCCTTCAAGCAGGTGATCACCGAGATCCTGTACGGCGAGGGCATCAGCCGCGAGGGCGAACTGATCGACATGGGCGTGGAAGCCAAGCTGGTCGAGAAGGCCGGTGCCTGGTACAGCTACGGTGACGAGCGCATCGGCCAGGGCAAGGACAACGCACGTGGCTACCTGCGCGACAACCCGCAGGTCGCGGTCCGGCTGGAAGCCGAGCTGCGCGAGAAGTTCCAGCCGACCGAAGCACCGGCCGAAGACGGCGAGTCCAGCGAGGACTGAGTTTTTCACCTATCGCGGGGCGGCGGAGTCAGTGCCGCCGTTCCCGCGGTAGCTTTTATGGAGTAGCCACAGCATGAGCGAGGACACCGAGGGCCGGCGACGTGGCCGCCGGCCTCGCCCGGAGCCGACGCCCGCACAGCGCGCCCTGGGGTTGCTGGTGCGGCGGGAACATTCCCGCAAGGAGTTGGTGCGCAAGCTGCGCGGGCGGGGGGTCGAAGCCGAAGACGCCGACGCCGCCGTGGCACGCATGGCAGGCGAGGGCTGGCAGGACGACGCGCGCTTTGCCGAGTGGCTGGTGCGTTCGCGGGCGGCCACCGGCTATGGACCCCTGCACGTACGCGCAGAGCTCGGCACGCATGGCCTGGATCGCGACGCTATCGCCACCGCCATGGACACCTATGAGGGCGACTGGCGTGCCAATGCCCGCGACCTGGTCCGTCGCCGCTTCGGCGAGGCCGGGCCGCAGGACCTGGCGCAGCGGCGCAAGGCCGCCGACCTGTTGGCGCGCCGGGGGTTTGATGCCGATACGATCCGGGCGGCCAGCCGCTTCGACCCTGACGACTGAGGCCCCCAGGCCTGCTAATCTTGGTGGTTTAGGTTGTATCGCCATGTCGCGTCCCCCATTTTGGAAGGACGCGATGGCCATCGCCGCCCGCCCGACAGCAGCCTCATGAACGCACCCGCCAAATTCAGCACCTCCCAGATCCGCAGCGACTTCCTCGAGTTCTTCAAGGGGAAGGGCCACACCATCGTGCCGTCCGCACCCCTGGTGCCGGGCAACGACCCGACCCTGCTGTTTACCAATTCCGGCATGGTGCAGTTCAAGGACGTGTTCCTGGGTGCGGAGAAGCGCAGCTACGTGCGCGCCGCCGACGTCCAGCGCTGCCTGCGCGCGGGCGGCAAGCACAACGATCTCGACGCGGTGGGCTACACCGCCCGCCACCACACCTTCTTCGAGATGCTGGGCAATTGGTCCTTTGGCGACTACTTCAAGAAGGACGCCATCGCCTGGGCCTGGGAG
>DATLJF010000134.1:0-3369 GCA_035539015.1 Stenotrophomonas sp.
ACGGCCTCGGTACCTATCTCAAGCTGCCAGTCGCCATCTGACCCCGCGCCAGAGGTGTGCAGGCCAGGTGAGGGTGGCTTTACCACGGCCTTGCAGGGGCCTCGATGCTGCGACCGCACATAAGTGACTGATTCATCGCAAGTCGCTGTGCTGTAAGCGATTCCGCCGCCGCTGCATAACGCGTTCGTCGTCACGAGCCGGTCACATTTCGCCCTTACCGTGTTAACCTGTTGTTAACCGTTGCGGCAGAAACCAGCGCTCCGGTAGGGAACCCCAGATCAAGACAGCGCGTTGCCGGCAGCGGCAATGGCTGAGCCGTTTTTTCTTCGCAATCCGCCAACGCATCGAGGCTACCGCCCATGACCCACCCGCGTCCGTTCCGCATGTCCAAGCTCACGCTTGGCCTCGTGGCTGCACTTGCCGCCGCCCCCGTCTTCGCCCAGAGCACCTCCGCCGGCGTCGGCGGCGTGGTCACCACCACGGCCGGTGCGCCGGTGGTGGGCGCTGAAGTGACCATCACCCACTCGGAATCGGGCACGGTCAGCCGCGCCACCACAGACGATGCCGGTCGCTACACCGCGCGCGGCCTGCGCGTCGGCGGTCCGTACACCATCACCGTCACCAAGCCGGGCGAGGGCACCAAGACCGAAGATGGCGTCTACCTGACCCTGAACCAGGTCAACACCGTCAATGCACAGCTGACCGGCGACCTGACCACCCTGGACACCGTGACCGCGATCGCCGTGGCCGGTGGCTCGGAAGTGTTCAGCGCCAACAAGATGGGCGCCGGCACCTCGATCGACCAGCAGAAGATCGAAGCGATGCCGTCGATCAACGGCAACATCCAGGACTACATGCGCCTCGATCCGCGCGTGGCGTTCGTTGATCGCGCCTCGGGCACCATCTCGGCCGGTGGCCAGAACCCGCGCTTCAACTCCATCAGCATCGACGGCGTGTCCGCCTCGGACACCTTCGGCCTGGAAGGCAACAACATGCCGACCCGCCGCCAGCCGGTGTCGATGGAAGCGATCGAAGCGATCGACATCAACCTGTCGAACTACGACGTCTCCATCGCCGCGGCCTCCGGCGCCACCGTCAATGCGGTGACCAAGTCCGGCACCAACGAATTCCACGGCTCGGTCTACGGTTCCTACCGTGACGGCAGCTGGTTCGGCGACAACCCGGACGGCAGCAAGTTCAACGGCTTCGACAGCGAGAAGACCTACGGCGTGACCCTGGGCGGCCCGATCGTCAAGGACAAGCTGTTCTTCTTCGCCAACTACGAGAAGTTCGAGCAGAAGGCGCCGGGCGCCGACCTCGGCAGCTCGGCGCTGGGCAAGGCCAATGCGGTCATCGACATGGATGACATCGCGCGCGCCCAGCAGATCGCCCAGAACAACTGGGGCTTCGACGCCGGCGGCCTGGACAGCAACGGCAACACCGACCTCGAAGAGTACGCGCTGAAGCTGGACTGGAACATCTCCGATGCCCACCGCGCCAGCCTGCGCTACAGCAAGCTCGACCAGAGCAAGCTGCGCATCAACGGCATGAGCAGCTCCAGCCAGGTGTCGTTGAGCTCGTACTGGTACCAGCACGAGAAGAGCAACGAAAGCTACGTCGGCCAGGTGTTCAGTGACTGGACCGATACCTTCTCGACCGAGTTCAAGGTGTCCTACCGCGATTACTCGGCCGTGCGCGTGGTCCCGACCACCGCGCCGAGCGTGGCGATCTACTTCGGTGGCTCCCAGGCCACGCCGAGCGGCGACGTGCTGTACCTCGGCACCGAGACCAACTCGCAGAACAACATCCTGCAGACCAAGACGTGGAACTACTACGGTGCCGCGAACTGGACCCTGGGCGACCACGAACTGAAGTTCGGTGTCGACTATAGCGACAACGAGATCTACAACTACTACGGCGCCAACTCGTGGGGCGTGTACCGCTTCTACGGCCTGGACAACTTCGCTTCGGGTAACTGGAGCCAGTACGACCTCAGCGCCGAGACCTCGCCGGGTTCCATCGCCGCTGATTTCGACATCAAGAACATCGGCCTGTTCGTGCAGGACACCTGGTACGTCAACAGCAACCTGACCCTGACCCTGGGCCTGCGTGGCGACCGTGCCGACACCAGCCCGAACCCGGCCTACAACGCCGCGGCGTCGAACTACTTCGGCTACAACAACAGCGAAGTCTTCTCCAAGGACTTCCTGATCCAGCCGCGCTTCGGCTTCAACTACACCTTCGACAGCGAGCGCCCGACCCAGCTGCGCGGTGGCGTGGGCCTGTTCCAGGGTGATGCGCCGAGCGTGTGGGTGAGCAACAGCTACTCCACCACCGGCTTCAACTACGCCTCGTATCAGCAGTTCAACGCGACGGCGGTGCCGCCGGTGGCCTTCAGCCCCGATGGCCTGAACCAGAACATCCCGACCGCCCAGGGCTCCTCGCAGCAGAACGTCAACTTCGTCGGCAACGACTTCAAGTTGCCGTCGGTGTGGAAGGCCAACCTGGCGTTCGACCATGAGCTGCCGTGGTACGGCATCGTTGGTTCGGCCGAGCTGCTGGTGACCAAGGTCAAGAATGCGCTGTACTACCAGGCGCTGAACCTCGGCCCGGTGGTCGATGGTGAGCTGCAGCCCCGCTCCATCGGCCCGGATGGCCGCGACCTGTACTGGAACCCGGCCCGTACCGGTCGCCCGTGGGTTTCGGGCGACGCGCGCAATGGCCGCGACGCCCGCTTCAACAACGTCTACCTGGTCGACAACACCGACAAGGGCCGTACCTCGCAGTTCACCGTCTCGCTGACCAAGCCGTTCACCGAAGACAGCGACTGGTCGTGGACCCTGGGCTACACCTACACCGACGCCACCGAAGTCGGCAGCCTGACCAGCTCGACCGCCAGCTCCGGCTGGGGCTACCAGTACGCGTTCAATGCCAACTCGGAGACCGAGAACACCTCGCGCTACGAGATCAAGGACCGCATCACCGGCCAGCTGAACTGGCAGCACAACTTCTTCGGCAACTACCGTACCCAGGTCGGCCTGGTGTATGAGGGCCGCAGCGGCCGTCCGTTCAGCTATGTCTACAACGGCGACGCCAACGGCGACAGCCGTACCGCCAACGACCTGTTCTATGTGCCGTCTGGCCCGGGCGACGTGCTGTTCGGCACCCTCAACGCCAATGGCTCCTTCAGCGCCGACCCGGCCCTGGAAAAGCAGTTCTACGACTGGCTGGCCGCCAACCCGCAGCTTGCCAAGTACGCGGGCAGCTATGCGCCGGCCAATGAGTTCCGCACTGGCTGGATCAACACGTTCGACGTGCGTATCAGCCAGGAATTGCCGGGCTTCATGAAGGGCCACAAGTCCGAGATCT
>DATLJF010000135.1:0-4835 GCA_035539015.1 Stenotrophomonas sp.
TGGGGCGGCTGGCGCAGGCGCTGGCGCCGTTGTTCGAGGATGTCTCCGCCTTGCAGGCGGGGCTGGACCGCTACGTGCAGCATTACCGCCACTGCGAACGCGCGCATATCGCCGCCAAGCTCGGCCTGGTGCAGTGCCACGATGCCGACGTGCAGTTGATGGAAGACCTGCGCAGCCTGATGCAGCAGGCCGAGATCGACATGACCCTGTGGTTCCGCGGCCTGCTTGATATCGATGCCGAGGCACCGGTGCTGCTGCCGCTGCAAGCCGCTTTCTACGACGAGGCCAAGCGCGACGCCCATAGCGCGGTGCTGTCAGACTGGCTGCAGCGCTACGCCGCGCGCCTGCGCGAGGATCCGCAGCCGCCCGCGCAGCGCCGCGAGCGCATGCGCCTGGCCAACCCGCGCTACGTGCCGCGCAACTATCTGGCGCAGGAAACCATCGACCGGGTCGAACAAGGCGACACCGGCGCGCTGGCCGACTGGCTGGAAGTGCTGCGCCATCCCTACGACGACCAGCCTGGCCGCGAAGCCTACGCGCAGCGGCGGCCGGAGTGGGCCAAGCAGCGCGCCGGCTGTTCGATGCTGTCGTGCAGTTCCTGACTTCTCCAACGGACCTTCTTGATGCCCACCCTCTACCCCTGGGCCGCGCACCTGCGCGATATCGCCGACTTCCCCAAGCCGGGCATTCTCTTCAAGGACATCACCCCGCTGCTGGGCGAGGGTGAGGCGTTCAAGGCGGCCATCGAAGCCATGAGCGCGCCGTGGCGGGAGCGCCGGCTCGATGCGGTGCTGGGGATCGAGTCGCGCGGCTTCATCCTGGGCGCGGCGATGGCGCACGCGCTGGGCTGCGGCTTCGTGCCGGTGCGCAAGCCGGGCAAGTTGCCCGCGCACGTGTTGCGCCAGGAATATGCCCTGGAATACGGCAGCGATTGCATCGAGGTGCACGCCGACGCCCTGGCGCCGGGAGCGCGGGTCTTGCTGGTCGACGATGTCCTGGCCACGGGCGGCACCTTGCTTGCGGCCTTGTCGCTGGCGGGACAATTGCAGGCCGAAGTGATCGGGGCTGCGGTGCTGATCGAGCTGCCCGCGCTGGGTGCGCGCACGCGTTGGCCGGCAGCTGTACCGTTGCGAGCTACGCTGGCGTTCTGAGCTGCGGCGGGGACTGTGACCCTGACGATTTCCGGTCGCGGCTCAAGCCGCTCCTACAGTGCACCCCAGTGCTTTTGTAGGAGGGGCTTTAGCCCCGACCAGCGCAGCTGCAATCCGCGGTTGACCTACAGCTTGCGCACCCGGAACCGCCGTCCCTTGATCTTGCCCGCTTCCAGCCGGTCCAGCGCCTTGCCCACTTGGGCGCGCGCGATGGCGACATAAGAACGGGTGGGCTGGATCACGATCTTGCCGATCGCTGCGGCCGACAGCCCGGCATCGCCGGTCAGCGCGCCGAGGATGTCGCCCGGGCGCAGCTTGTCGGTCTTGCCGCCGTCGATGCGCACCGTGACCATCGGGGCCTGCGGCAATTCCGGCGGCTTGCCGGTCGCCAGCGGCGTGCGCGGCAATGCCAGCGAGATGCCCTGGTCGGCGGCGATCGCCTGGGCGCGCGGCAATTCGCGCGAGGACACCAGGCTCAGTGCCAGGCCCTGCCGTCCGGCGCGCGCGGTGCGGCCGATGCGGTGGCGATAACCTTCCACATCGGTCGGCAATTCGTAATTCAGCACCGCCGCCAGGCCTTCCACGTCCAGTCCGCGTGCGGCCACGTCGCTGGCCACCAGTACGTTGCAACTGCCATTGGCGAAGCGAACGAGGACTTCCTCGCGATCGCGCTGTTCCATATCGCCATGCAGCGCCAAGGCCGAAAATCCGAATTGCTGTAGTGAAACAGCTACCTCGTCCACTTCCTTGCGGGTATTGCAGAACACCACCGCCGACTCCGGCCGGTGCTTGAGCAGCAACCCGGCCACCGCCTTCTGCCGGTGCGCCGGTTCCACTTCAAAGAACAGTTGCTCGATCTGCGGCGCGCTGGCGCCACCCTCGACCGTGACTTCGGCCGGTTCGCGCAGCAGGTGTCGTGCCAGCTCGCGGATTGCTTCGGGGAAGGTCGCCGAGAACAACAGGTTCTGCCGCTCCTTGGCGCAGCGGCCGGCGATCTCGCGGATCGGCTCTTCGAAGCCCATGTCGAGCATGCGGTCGCCCTCGTCGAGCACCAGGCAGCGCACCGCGCCCAGGTTCAACACGCGCTTGCGTGCCAGTTCCTGCACCCGTCCCGGCGTGCCGACCACGACCTGCGGGTCGTGCGCCTGTAGCGAAGCGATCTGAGGCTCCAGAGCAACGCCGCCGGTGAGTACCGTCAGTTTGAGGTTGGGGATGCCGGTGGCCAGTTTGCGCAGCTGCTGGCCGACCTGGTCGGCCAGTTCGCGGGTGGGGCACAGCACCAGCGCCTGGGTCCGGATCAGCGCTGGGTCCAGGCGTTGCAGCAGCCCCAGGCCAAAGGCGGCGGTCTTGCCGCTGCCGGTGGGGGCCTGGGCGATCACGTCGCGGCCATCGAGGATCGGCGGCAATGCCAGGGCCTGGATCGGCGTGAGAGTGGTGTAGCCGAGGGCATCGATGCCGGCGGCCAAGGCCGGCGACAGCGGCAGGGAAGCGAATTCGTTCATGCGGCATTTTCGCAGAAGCGTCGCCGCCGTGCCTGCCGGCCCTGTTTAGCCGGCAGGGGTGTCGCCCGGAGGGTCAGCCGATTGCGCTGGCCGGCGCCTGTGGCAGCAGTTGCGGCCAGCGCCGCAGCACGGCAGCGCGAATGCCGGCGGCATCGATGCCTGCCTCGGCCAGCAGGTCCTCGCGGCTGGCGTGATGCTGGAAGGCGTCGGGCAGGCCCAGATGCAGCATCGGCACGGTAACGCCTTCGGCATTGAGCAATTCGGACACGCCCGAACCGGCGCCGCCGGCCACCACGTTGTCCTCGATGGTCACCAGGCCTTCGTGTTCGCGTGCCAGGCGCAGGATCAACTCGCGATCCAGCGGTTTGATGAAGCGCATGTTGACCACGCTCAGCCCGAGCTCGGCACCGACCTGCTCGGCCGCCGGCACGGTCGCGCCGAAAGCGAGCAGGGCGAGGCGATCGCCTTGTCGGCGCACTTGCGCCTTGCCGATCGGCAGGGTCGTCAGTTCGGCGCCAATGGCCACGCCGGGACCGGTGCCGCGCGGATAACGCACCGCCGCCGGGCCCTGATGGTAATGGCCAGTGGTCAACATCTGCCGGGCCTCGGCTTCATCGGCTGGCGCCATCAACAACATGTTCGGCACGCAGCGCAGGAAGCTCAGGTCGAGATTGCCGGCGTGGGTCGCGCCATCCGGACCCACCACGCCACCGCGATCGATGGCGAACAGCACGTCCAGGTCCTGCACCGCCACGTCGTGCACCAGCTGATCGTAGCCGCGCTGCAGGAAGGTCGAATAGATCGCCACGACGGGCTTGGCGCCCTGGGTGGCCATGCCGGCGGCCAGGGTCACCGCGTGTTGCTCGGCGATGGCGGTGTCGAAATAGCGCTGCGGATATTCCTTGCTGAAGCGCACCAGGCCAGAGCCTTCGCGCATCGCCGGGGTAATGGCCAGCAGCCTCGGGTCGGCCGCGGCCATGTCGCACAGCCAGTCGCTGAAGATGTCGGTGTAGGTCGGCTTCTTGACCGCGCCGGGCTTGGGCACCAGGCCTTTTTCCGGATCGAAGGGACCTACCGCGTGATAGCCGATCTGGTCGCCTTCGGCCAGCTCGTAGCCCTTGCCCTTGGTGGTGATGACGTGCAGTAGCTGCGGGCCCTTGAGGGTCTTGAGGGTCTTCAGTGCGCTGATCAGGGAGGGCAGGTCGTGGCCGTCGATCGGGCCGGTGTAGTGGAAGCCCATTTCCTCGAACAGCGTGGACGGCACGAACATGCCTTTCCAGTGCTCTTCCCAGCGCCGCACGAAGCGCGCGGTCGGGTTGGTCTTCTTGTCGCCGAGGATCTTCTTGCCGCCCTCGCGGAGCGCGTTGAGGGTGCGGCTGCCGGTGGCGCGGCCAAGCATCTTGGTCAGCCCGCCGACCGCCTCGGAGATCGACATGCGGTTGTCGTTGAGGATCACCAGCAGGTTCGGCTCGGCCTCCATGCCGCCGGCATGGTTGAGCGCCTCGTAGGCCATGCCCGCGGTCATCGCGCCATCGCCGATGACGGCCACCACCTTGCGCTCGTCGCCGGCCTGTTGCAGCGCAATCGCCATGCCCAGGGCGGCCGAGATCGACGTGGACGAATGACCCACGCCGAAAGTGTCGTACTCGCTTTCCTCGCGCTTGGGGAACGGCGCCACCCCGTCCTTCTGCTTGACCGTATGGATGCGCTCGCCGCGCCCGGTAAGGATCTTGTGCGGATAGGTCTGGTGGCCGACGTCCCAGACCAGTTGGTCGACAGGCGTCTGGTAGAGGTAGTGCAGGGCCACGGTCAACTCGATCACGCCCAGGCCCGCGGCAAAGTGACCGCCGCTCTTGCCCACCGACTCGATCAGGTAGGCGCGCAACTCTTCGGCGATGGCCGGGAGCTCGTCTTCACTGAAACGGCGCAGGTCGGCGGGGGTCTGCGCCTGGGACAGGCGCGGATAGCGGGCGGGATCGATCATCTGGCTCGGAACTTCCTAATTGGTGGCCATTGTCCCGCTCCGAGGCCAGCCGCGGCAAGTGAAGGCTCGGGCGTTCATGAAAGCGAACGGCCTACACAGTTCGGTCACGCGGCGTGCACAAATGCCGGGCGGAAACTCCGCACCGGAAATACGGCTGCACCAGACCAGGGACTTGCCACCGAGCGCAAGTTCCCCTCG
>DATLJF010000136.1:0-5155 GCA_035539015.1 Stenotrophomonas sp.
CGCCAGATCGTCCATCGAGAAGGGCTTGGTCAGCACGTGCATGCCCGGGTCCAGGTGACCATGGCTGAGCACCGCGTTTTCGGCGTAGCCGGTGATGAAGAGCACCTTGAGATCCGGGCGGTGGACGCGCGCGGCATCGGCCAACTGCCGCCCGTTCATGCCGCCGGGCAGGCCGACATCGGTCACCAGCAAATCCACCCGCGCATCGGTATTGAGGATGCGCAGGCCCTGCGCGCCATCTTCGGCTTCCAGTGGGCAGTAGCCCAGGTCGCCCAGGACTTCGGTGACCAGCACCCGTACCGTGGGTTCGTCGTCGACCACCAGGACCGTCTCGCCCCTCAGGCTGCGCGGGGCGTCATCGGGCGGGAGCAGGTCGTCCAGCGGGTCACTCTCGCCCAGGTAGCGTGGCAAATAGATGCACACCGTGGTGCCCTTGCCCACTTCCGAGTAGATGTGCACGGCGCCGCCGGACTGCTGGGCAAAGCCATAGATCATCGACAGCCCCAGGCCAGTGCCCAGGCCGATGGGTTTGGTGGTGAAGAACGGGTCGAACGCCTTGGCCACTACGTCGGCCGGCATGCCGGTGCCGGTATCGGTGACGCACAGCGAGACGTACTGGCCCGCCTCCAGGCCACGCTCGCGCGCGGTGCGCAGGTCCATCCAGCGATTGCCGGTTTCCAGCGTGATCTTGCCGCCGTCGGGCATGGCATCGCGCGCGTTGAGGCACAGGTTGAGGATCGAGTTTTCCAACTGGCTGGCATCGATCAGCGAGGGCCACAGGCCCGCCGCGTTGACGGTTTCGATGGTGATCGAGGGGCCTACGGTGCGCTGGATCAGCTCTTCCAGGCCGCTGACCAGCTGCTTGATATCGGTGGCCTTGGGCGCCAGCGTCTGCCGGCGCGAGAAGGCCAGCAGGCGGTGGGTGAGGCTGGCGGCGCGGGTGGCCGCGTTCTGCGCGATCGCCACGTAGCGCTCCAGGTCGGCGGGCCGCCCCTGGTTCATGCGCATCTTCATCAGCTCCAGGCTGCCGCTGATACCGGTCAACAGGTTGTTGAAATCATGCGCCAGGCCGCCAGTCAGCTGCCCTACCGCTTCCATCTTCTGCGACTGCCGCAGCGCGGCCTCGGTTTCCATCAATTCGCGGGTACGCTGCTCGACCCGTTGTTCCAGGGTTTCGTTGGCCTCGCGCAGGGCCAGTTCGCTGTGCAGGCGTTGCTCGGCGGTGCGCACGCGCTCGGCGAATTCGCGGATGAAGGCCACGTCCCGCTCGTCCCAGCGCCGGGCCTCGGCGGAGTTGACGAACAGCACTGCGACCAGGCGCCCCTGTTCGATGATCGGCACGTTGACGAAGGCGCGCGCATGCTTCTGCGCCAGGATGTCGGCGGCGGCGCTGGTGCGGGGGTCGAGGCTCACATCGTCGATGCGCACGATCTCACCCTGCCGCAGCGAATGCAGGAACGTGCCGAAGTCGAGCAGGCGCAATTCGCCGACCAGGCTTTCCACGCCTTCGGCGGTCCAGTCGCTCTCGATCTGCAGCAGGTCGCCGTCACCCAGGAGTTGCGCGTAGCCGGCACGGCTGGCGTTGAGCGCGCCGCCCAAGGTCCGCGTCGCCAGCGATCCGACCTGCTCGGGCCTGTCCGCGTCGCGGATATGGTCGGTCAATGCCACCAGGGCTTCGCGCCGACCTTCGGCGCGGGCGCGCTCGGTGACGTCGATCCCTTCGACGAATACGCCGCTGACCTCGCCCAGTTCGTTCTTGATCGGCTGGTAGACGAAGTCGAGTACGCGCTGGGTAACCGGTCCGCCGGGATACGGCTGCATCGCATAGGGAGCGCCGCGCGCCGAGTAGGCCTCGCCGCTTTCGAATACCGAGTCCAGCAAGCGCAGATAGCCCTGGGCCACGGCATCGGGCAGCACTTCGCCGAGCGGGTGGCCAACGACATCGCGGTGACCGACCAGCCGGCGATAAGCCGGGTTGGCCAATTCGAAGCGGTGCTCGGGACCACGCAGCACCGCCATGAAGGAGGGCGCCTGCTCGAACAGCTGCGCCAGCCGCCGGTAATCTTCCGCGCGGGTTCTTTCGACCAGCAGGCGCTCGGTGGTTTCCACGACGATCGCCAGCACGCCGATCGCCTGGCCATGCTCGTCCTGCACCGGTGAATAGTCCACGTCCACCCACAGGCGCTTGAACTGGCCGTCGCGGTTGAGGGTCAGCTCCATGTCCTTGTAGGACAGCGGCTGGTTGCCCAGCAGGACGTGGCGGATGACGTTGTCGTTGAAGCTGGCGATCTCGTCCCAGCCTTCGCGCACATTGGAGCCCAGCAACCGCGGATGGCGGTCGCCGGCAAATTCGGAATAGGCGTCGTTATAGATCATGACGCCCTCCTCGCCCCACAGCGTCACGATGGCCACCGGCGATTGCAGCATCAACGCGATCGTGGTGCGCAGCACCGCCGGCCAGCCTTCGATCGGCCCCAGCGCAGTGGATGCCCAATCGTATTGCGCGATCAGGCCGCCGAGTTGGCCGCCGCCAATCAGGAACGGATGCTTCAAGTGGGGCCCCCTGTGGCACCTGCTGTGGATAAGGTCGCGCCGGCCCTAAGGCCAGCGCGAAGCCAAATGGTATGACAGGGCGTGTCCACGTCCCATGAGCGCGTCCGGCCGGCCGCCCCGCGTCCCCGGCCCCGGCAGTGGCATCGCCAGCCACCGCGTTCCATCATGGGGCAAGCCCGCATCGCCGGCGCACGCAGACCACGGGGAGCCAGACTAATGGGCATCGTCATTACCGCTTTCGAACGTTCGCCCGATGGCGGCAAGGGACTGGCCCGCGATACCCGGGTGCGCTGGGCGCTGGAGGAAGCCGGCCTGCCTTACCAAGTTCGCCTGGTTTCATTCGCCGCCATGAAGGCGCCGGCGCACCTGGCACTGCACCCCTTCGGCCAGATCCCCACGTACGAGGAAGACGGGTGCGTGCTGTTCGAAACCGGCGCGATCGTCCTGCATATCGCCCAGCAGCATGGCGGCCTGTTGCCGGACGAGGCCAACGCGCGGGCGCGAGCGGTGGCCTGGATGTTTGCCGCGGTCAACACCGTCGAGCCGCCGATCCTCGACCTGGTCACCGCCAAAATACTGGAAGGTGACAAACCCTGGGCGCAGCAACGCCTGCCGTTGGTCGCCGAGCGCATCCGCCAACGCCTGGGCCCGCTATCGGACTACCTCGGCGGTGCCGACTGGCTGGAAGACGGCTTCAGCGCAGCCGACCTGATGATGGCCTCGGTGCTGCTCAGGCTGCGTGCGTCGGGCCTGCTGGACGAATATTCAAACCTGGCCGCCTACGTCGCCCGTGCCGAGGCCCGGCCGGCCTACCAGCGGGCCTTTGCTGCGCAACGGGCGGTCAACGCCGGTTAGCGGTGCGGCTGGACCTGGTAGAACCTGGCGATCTCCGGAATGAAGTTCTGCGGGTTCGCGCCTACCAGGTTGGTCAACACGATGACCGCCAGGTTCTCGTCGGGATAGACGATGAAAGCAGCGCGCGCGCCGCCCATGCTGGCCACCTGGCGCTGCTGCGGCGTGCCAAGCAGCGGCCAACCCGCGGCCCAATCGCCTTCGCTGCCGTCGTTGAGTGGCTCCGGCGCCCACATGGCGCGAACCGCGTCGGCCGGCATCAACCGGCCGTCGGACAGGGCCAACATCCAGTGCGCCACTTCGTCGGCAGTGGTCTGGATGCCGGCGCCGGACCACAGGGTGGGCGGCACGTCGTAGAACCAATGCGAGAGCCGCTCGGCGTCACCCTGGGCGTCGCTCTTGCGCGGCAACCAGCTGTAGATCGTGGCCGCGTTCGGGGTCAGGTCGTAGCTGTCGCCGAAGGTCGAGGTGGGCATCCCGGCCACGTCGAACTGGTGCGCGCGAAGATACTGCGCATAAGACTGTTTGCTTTGCTTGGCAATGAGGCGCGCCAGCAGCACGTAGTTGGTCTGGTTATAGGCGAAGCGCTCGCCGACCGCCGCGGCCATCGGCAGCTGTTGCACCGCTGCCCAGGCGCCGCGCTCGGTGCCATCGCCGATCAGGCCTTGCTCATCGAGGATGTCCGGCAGCCCCGAGGTATGCGCCAGCAGCTGTCGAATACGCACGCCGCGCCAGGCCTGTGGCAAGTCGTCCAGGTAGGCCGAAATCGGTGCTTGCAGATCGACCCGGCCGGATTGCGCCAATTGCATCACGGCCACTGCGGTGAACGATTTCGTCGCCGAATTGAGCGGAAACAAAGTGGTATTGGTCGCGGCGACCTTGTTTTCCACATTGGCCAGGCCATACGTTTCGGACAGCACGATGCGGTGGTCCTTGACCACGGCGACCTGCAGGCCGGGGATGCGCTGTTCGTGCATGGTCGTGCGCACGAATCGCCGGAAGTCGGCGTTGGCCTGCTCGAAGTTGGCCGCTCGCGTCTGGCGTGCGGGGAAGGCCAGTATCGCCAGGGCCAACAGGATAATGACGCGGTGCGTTCCAGGGGACATGCGTGCTCCGGCGGAGTGGTTGCTCGCCAGAAGTGCCTGGGGAGCCTGTCTATGGGATGCACCTAACGCCGGCAGGGTTTAAACCCGATCCCATCGCGGCGGCTTGCCACGCTCAGGGCTGTTCGCGTTCGCCTCGGGCTTCTTGCTCCCGATGCGTCAAATACAGTCGCAGGTCGAACTCCAGCTGGTGATAGTCCGGCGCCATGTGCGTGCACAGCTGGTAGAAGGCCTTGTTGTGATCGGCTTCCTTCAGGTGCGCCAGTTCGTGCACGACGATCATCTTCAGGAACTCGGCGGGGGCGTCGCGGAACACGCTGGCGATGCGGATCTCGCGGCTGGCCTTGAGCCGGCTGCCGTGCACGCGGGAGATCGCGGTGTGGGTTCCCAGGGCATGCTTCATCACCTGCAGCTTGCCGTCGTAGAGCACTTTGCCCAACGGCACCGAGCGGCGCAGGTGGCGCTCCTTGAGCGCCTGCACGTACTCGTACAGCTGTCCGTCGCTGCGCACACCATGCGGTTCGGCGTACTTGGCCGCCAATATCGCGCCCAGCTGCCCCTGCGCGATCAGCTCATGCACCCGCGCTTGCAGGTGGGGTGGGTAGCCGGCTAGGTATTTCAGCGGTTCCATGGGGGCGGGGGCGGGG